>NZ_JBQYFW010000013.1:0-156356 GCF_056313565.1 Pseudomonas sp. 3B-A001-10F | reverse complement strand
CGCTCCCACAGGGAACGCATTCCAATGTGGGAGCGAGCTTGCTCGCGAAGAGGCCGGCACAGTCAGCGACAATCTCAATGTCGTTTGATAAATCCGGTCAACGCCACCATTGCTTCTGGCGAACGAAGGCGCTGGGTGAACAATGCGCCCTCCTCCTCAATCACCTTACGAATCAACTCGCGATCCGGCGCTCGCATCAATTGCTTGCTGATACGCACCGCTTCGGCCGGCAGTTCATCGAAACGCAGCGCCATTTCCCGCGCCTTGCTTAGCGCCGCAGCGCCGCTACCCAATGCTTCGGTCGCAATCCCCCACTGCGCCGCCTGTTCACCGCTGAAGCCTTCGCCCAGTAACAACAACTCTGCCGCTTTGGCCTGCCCAAGCAGACGTGGAAGGATCAGGCTGGAGCCGAACTCCGGGCACAAACCCAGGTTGACGAATGGCATACGCAACCGCGCATCGCGGGCCACATAAACCAGATCGCAGTGCAGCAACAATGTGGTGCCAATGCCCACCGCCGCGCCGGCCACCGCGGCGATCACCGGTTTGCGGCACTCAAGCAGGTTGAGCATGAAGTGAAACACCGGGCTGTCGAGGTCACTCGGTGGTTGCTGGATGAAGTCAGCAATGTCGTTGCCGGCCGTGAAGCACTCGGCGCTGCCGGTAATCAGCACGGCGCTGATCGCCGGGTCGCCATCGGCCTGTTTCAGCGCCTCGGCGAGGCGGCTGTACATGGCGCGGGTCAGGGCGTTTTTCTTGTCCGGGCGGTTCAAGCGCAGGGTCAGCAAACCGCGTTCGCGTTCCAGCAGGATGGCTTCGGTCATGATGTGTCTCGCGTCTGAAATATCAGCGCTCAACCACGGGACAGGAACACGTCAGCCAGTAGTTGATTGCGCGGCAATCCGGCCAGGTACAGACGCCGCGCGAAGGCGTCGACGCTGGCCGTCGAGCCGCAGACTAAGGCCAGGGTTTGCCGGGAGACAAGGCGCAGTTGCGCCAAAGCGGCGGCTGACTCGGCCGCCGTCCACAGCTCGACACTGAGGTTTTCCCGCTGCGCAGCCAGTGCCGCCAGGGGTTTGGCCAGATAGTGCTCGCGATCGTCATGAGCCACGTGAATGACACGGATCAGGCCCTGGTGATCCTGGCGCAAGGCTTCGCGCAGCACGCCGAACAAAGGGCCCAGACCGGTGCCAGCGGCCAGCAGCCACACGGGGCGACTGTGCCAGTCGGGATCGTAATGCAAAGCACCGCCGCGCAGTTCACCGAGACGGATCGGATCGCCGATCTGCAATTTTCGTGCGGCATCGCTGAATTCACCAGGCTGGCGGCAATCGAGATGGAATTCGAGAAAGCGGTCTTCTTCCGGCAGACTCGCCAGCGAATACGGCCGCGCAATGTGCCCGATCCACAACACCAGATGTTGCCCGGCGCTGTAGCGCAACGGCCGTTGCGGGGTCAGACGCAAGCGCAGGACGCTGTCGCTGAGCCAGTCCAGCGCTTCGACCACTGCCGGGCGACCATCGGTGATCGGGTCGAAGGTGTGCACCTGCAAGTCTTCGACGACCTGACACTGACACGCCAGGCGCCAGCCTTGCTGACGCTGTTCGGCGCTCAAGGCGTCCGGCCGATTGTCGGCAGGCAGGCCTTGCACGCATTGCACCAGACAGGCATGGCAACTGCCGGCGCGGCAGCTGTAAGGCACCGCGACGCCATTCTGATTGAGGGCATCGAGCAGATTGCAGCCCGCGGCCACTGACCATTGTCGTTCACCGACGCGAAGTTCAGGCATCGACGTTCTCCCACGCGGCCGCACAACGATTGCGCCCGTCACGCTTGGCCCGATACAAGGCCTGATCGGCGCGCTGCAAGGCGTCATCCAGATCATCGCCCAACGCCAACAGCGTCATGCCGGCCGACAGGCTGAGGTTGCGCACATTCAGGCCGACCAGTTCAACGTCAGTAAAGGCAATACGCAGACGTTCACAGCAAGCAGTCAGCCGTTCGGCGTCGCAATCGGGCAACAACACAACGAATTCCTCACCACCATAACGCGCCAGCACATCGCCGTCGCGCAGACACGCCTGGGCAACGCCGGCGAAGGCCTGCAAAACCTGATCGCCAGCGGCATGGCCGTGCAGGTCGTTGATGCGTTTGAAGTGGTCGAGGTCGATCAGCGCCAGACCGTGCACGACATCGTCGTCCATTTCATTCAGCTCTCGCGTGGCCAGACGCAGGAAATGCCGACGATTGAACAAGCCGGTCAATTCATCGGTGGCGACCAGATCTTCCAGTTGGCGCATCATCCCACGCAGAGTGTCCTGATGCGCCTGCAAGGCAAACCGGCGCTGGCGCTGGCGTTGCCGCGAAACCTGGACGAAGCGCGCGTAAAGCACCAGCCACGCCAGCACCATTGCCAGAATGCACACCTGCAAAGCGGCAAGCGCCGGCTCGCGCAAGCGGAAGTGGTAACCGTCCCACAGCGTGATGGCACAGAAACTGAAGAACACCAGCAATGCGCAGCGGATGAACGCCCGTCGACTGAGATGGAACAGGCCGAACAGCAGGATCAGCACGTAGAACACCAGAAAGGCGCCGCGGGCTTCATCCAGATGGGCGATCAGCCAGGTCTGCCAGCCGAGACCGATCAACACCTGCGCTTCGGTCAGGCTGGGATCGGCAAAGCGCAGGTTGCGCCCACTCCAGAACAGTGCGAACAGCACCGACTGGCTGATCACCACCAGCGCACTGCCGACGGTCACAGAAGTCAGGGATTGCTCGTAATGCCCCGTGAAAAACGCCAGCCACAGCAGCAGCAAAGCCAATCCATAGGTGGCCGCAGCGAGGGCAAAGCGTTTGAGCAAAAGACGTTGAATGGCGTTATGGGTCAATCGTTGACTCACCGTGCGATAAGAGGCTGACCGAGTGTCCTACTCTACAGACCGGCTGCCACTTTAGAGGCGTAGTCGATAAATGACCACCGATTTTCGGGCTCGAAATTTGACGTCAAAAGTGTGGCCTGCGTATACCGCCAAAAGCCCCTCACCCTAGCCCTCTCCCAGAGGGAGAGGGGACTGACCGAGTCGATTGTTGGCAATACGCCGACCTGAAATACCGAGCCGGACTCAGATTTGAACAGCATTAACATCGCCCCCCCTTTCCCGAGTCGAACTCAGGTTTGAACAGCATGAAGTTCGGCTCCCTTTCTTGAGTCGAGCACAGGTTTGAACAGCATGAAGATCGGCTCCCTTTCCCCCTCGCCCCCCTGGGGTGAGGGGGGGGAATCTTGAAGTGCAAACCCGCTGTCCGATATTCGCCCACCCATGCGACCAACGAATGACTGCCGGCGCGTGTACGCCCCACCGAGGCGCGTTATACTGCCGCGCCTTTTTAGCGTCGCGCCAGCAGCCCCGGCGTGCCTTGAAAGGTGCCTGCGACCGACCGATGCACCCAAGCCGCAGGCACCTTATTGAATGTTCCCGTCTTTTAGAGGAGCGCGACTCATGACCGTGATCAAGCAAGACGACCTGATTCAGAGCGTTGCCGACGCCCTGCAGTTCATTTCCTATTACCACCCCGTGGATTTCATCCAGGCGATGCACGAAGCCTACCTGCGCGAAGAATCGCCAGCGGCCCGTGACTCGATGGCGCAGATCCTGATCAACTCGCGCATGTGCGCCACCGGCCATCGCCCGATCTGCCAGGACACCGGTATCGTCACCGTGTTCGTGCGCGTCGGCATGGACGTGCGTTGGGATGGCGCCACCATGGGCCTGGACGACATGATCAACGAAGGCGTACGTCGCGCCTACAACCTGCCGGAAAACGTCCTGCGTGCTTCGATCCTCGCCGACCCGGCGGGCGCTCGGAAAAACACCAAGGACAACACCCCGGCCGTGATTCACTACTCCATCGTCCCGGGCAACACCGTGGAAGTGGACGTGGCGGCCAAGGGCGGCGGTTCCGAGAACAAGTCGAAAATGGCCATGCTCAACCCGTCCGACTCGATCGTTGACTGGGTATTGAAGACCGTTCCGACCATGGGCGCCGGCTGGTGCCCACCGGGCATGCTCGGCATCGGCATCGGCGGCACCGCCGAGAAAGCTGCGGTCATGGCCAAGGAAGTGTTGATGGAATCCATCGACATCCACGAACTGAAGGCCCGTGGCCCACAGAACCGCATTGAAGAAATGCGCCTGGAGCTGTTCGAGAAGGTCAACCAACTGGGCATCGGCGCCCAGGGCCTCGGTGGCCTGACCACCGTGCTCGACGTGAAGATCATGGACTACCCGACCCACGCAGCCTCGCTGCCGGTGTGCATGATCCCCAACTGCGCCGCCACCCGTCACGCGCACTTCGTGCTCGACGGCTCCGGCCCGGCATCGCTGGAAGCGCCACCGCTGGACGCCTACCCGGAAATCGTCTGGGAAGCCGGCCCGTCGGCTCGCCGTGTCAACCTCGACACCCTGACCCCGGAAGACGTGCAGAGCTGGAAGCCGGGCGAAACCGTGCTGCTCAACGGCAAAATGCTCACCGGTCGCGACGCCGCGCACAAGCGCATGGTCGAGATGCTCAACAAGGGTGAAACCCTGCCGGTCGATCTGAAAGGTCGCTTCATCTACTACGTCGGCCCGGTTGATCCGGTCGGTGACGAAGTGGTTGGTCCGGCTGGTCCGACCACCGCCACGCGGATGGACAAGTTCACTCGGCAGATCCTTGAGCAAACCGGCCTGTTGGGCATGATCGGTAAATCCGAGCGCGGCCCGACCGCCATTGAAGCGATCAAGGACAACAAAGCCGTGTACCTGATGGCCGTTGGCGGCGCTGCTTATCTGGTGGCTCAGGCGATCAAGAAGTCGAAAGTGCTGGCGTTTGCCGAACTGGGCATGGAAGCGATCTACGAGTTCGAGGTCAAGGACATGCCGGTCACCGTTGCGGTGGACAGCAAAGGTGAGTCGGTGCACATCACCGGCCCTGCGATCTGGCAACAGAAGATCAGCGAAAGCCTGGCGGTAGAAGTGCAGTAAGCGCTTCGCCTCGATGAAAACGGCCGGTTCATCCCATGGATGATCCGGCCGTTTTTTGTTTGTGCAAACCGAACGTGATAAAAACTCCGTCAATGCACACAAAATGATCTTGCGCACCTGTCAGATCTGACAGGTTCATTTCAATGCCTTTCTTGTTAGCGTCAGCCCATTCACGCCCTCCCCGTGCGCAATGGATTCGACCATGCCTGATCAGCAAGAATTGAGCATCACCACCCCCTCCATCGCCAAAAGCGCATCGATCGCCACCATCGGCAAAAGTTGGGGCGCTGTGGGCCCGACCGGAGCCGCCTCGTTCGAGTTGCCGATTCCGACGTCTGCCGGGCGGGGCTGGGATCCTCGGTTCTCGCTGAGTTACAGCAGTCAGAGTGGCAATGGTCCATTCGGCCTTTCCTGGCACCTGGCCGGCGTGGGTCAGATCAATCGCAGAACCAACAAAGGCGTGCCACGTTATACCGATCACGACGAGATCGTCGGTGCCGATGGCGAAGTGTGGATGCCGGAGCTGGATGAAAACGGTGAAATCAAATTCCGTGAAGAAAACACCTACAACGGCGTCGACATCGGCCCGCACAGAGTGGTGCGTTACTGGCCGCATATCGAAAGCGACTTTGCCTTGCGCGAGTGCTGGCAGCGGCAGACCCGGGAAGCCGATCCAGCGGTGTTCTGGCTGATCCATGGCGCCGACGGTTCGCTGCACCTTTACGGCAAGACCGAAGCGACACGCGTCGCCGATCCCGAGGCTCCCGGACACATCGCCACCTGGCTGCTGTGCGAAAGCATGAACGCGCGCGGCGAACACATCTGTTTCGAATATAAGGCCGATGATCAGGATCCCGACCCGCTGCATGACTACCGCTCCCAGCGCTATCTGCGCCGCGTGTGCTACGGCAACTTCACGGCCAGCAGCAATCTGTACAGCTGGACCACGGACAATCCGACCGAACTGGACTGGCACTTTCATCTGCTGTTCGATTACGGCGAACGCAGCACGTCACTGACCGATATTCCGGCATATGACGGTGCCCCCCTCAAACCCTGGATCGTTCGCCCAGACAGCTTTTCAACCCACGGTCAGGGTTTTGAACTGGGCACTCGCAGACTCTGCCAGCAGGCATTGCTGTTTCATCATTTTCCCGAGCAATCGACCGACCAACCGAAACTGGTACGCCGCCTGCTGTTGGAATATCACCAACCGCAAAATATCGCGCAGTGGGCCTACAGCCAGATCAGCGCGGCGCACTATCAGGCATTCGATGCGAGCGGCATTGTCGAAAACACGCCGCCGGTCGAGTTCGACTATGCCCCCTTCGACATCAATAAAACCCCGGCGCGCTTCTTCGAACCCGATGTCCAGCCGAGTATCGAGGACGGTGGTTTTTACCAGTGTGTGGATCTTTATGGCGAAGGTGTGCCGGGTTTCCTCTGCCGTTATGACCAGGCCTGGTACTACCGCGAACCATTGCGTGCGACCAAGGGCACCGATGAAATCGGCTATGGGCCATGGACCGCACTGGAAAAGATTCCGCTCGCCGATCGCAACCGTCCGGTACAGCAACTGCTGACCGATCTGACCGGTGACGGTCGGCTCGACTGGGTCACCGCGCAACCGGGTATCAGTGGTTTTCGCACCCTGACAGAACAACGCGAGTTTGCCGACTTCGTCCCCTTCAGCAAATTTCCGCCGGAGTTTTTCAAAACCCTCTCGACACTCGGCGATTTTAGCGGCGATGGTTTGAGAAGCCTGGCATTGATCGGGCCAAACTCGGTGCGGCTCTATGCCAACGAGCGCGAACAGGGCTTTGCCGCGCCTGAAGAGGTGCTTCACCAACCCGACGACGACCGCTTGCCACTGTTCAGCAATTCGCGCACAGAACTGGTGCTGTTGGGCAACCTGCTGGGTAGCGACATGCCCGAGCTGTGCCGGATACGCCATGACGAAATCCGCTGCTGGCCGAACCTGGGCCACGGCCGGTTTGGCACAGGCCGCAAGATCAGCGCGCTGCCTTTCAGCTACGAGCAATTCGATTCATCCCGCGTACGTCTGGCCGATCTCGACGGCTCCGGTGCCGCATCGCTGATTTATCTGATGTCAGAATCCTTCGAGATCTACCTGAATCGCGGCGGCAATGGTCTGGAGCAAATACCGATCAGCGTGCCGTGGCCCGATGGCGTGCGCTACGATCGCCTCTGTCAGGTGAGTTTCGCCGATCTGCAAGGCCTGGGCTGCGCCAGTCTGATCCTGACGGTGACGCACATGCAGCCGCAGCATTGGCGCTACGATTTCGTTTCGGCCAAGCCGTATCTGTTGACCAGCAGTAACAACAACATGGGTTGCAGTGCCAATGTGGTCTACCGCAGCTCGGCGCAGGAATGGCTGGATGAAAAACGCCGCCTGCCCAGCCTTAGACGTTTTCCGGCTTGCCATCTGCCGTTCCCGGTGGCGGTGGTCAAAAAACAGCAGCAACTGGATGAAATCACCGGCAACTGCCTGACGCAGCGCTTCACCTGGTGCGAGGGTTTTTACGACCGCGTTGAGCGCGAGTTCCGCGGTTTCGGCTTGCTGCAGCAAACCGACAGTGAGAGCGCCAGCAACGATGAGGGAGAAGGCTTCAGCGAGCCGATGCGGGTCTTCACCTGGTTTCATACCGGGCAATCGATGAACCGGTCGCGTGACGACTATTTCAATCACGACGCATATTCGGTGCCACTGGGCGATACGCTGTTCAGCCGATATCACGAGGCGGACGACTGCGAGGAACAGCTGGATTCTTCTGACGCCGACACTCGCTACCAGATCTGCCGAGCGCTGGTCGGCTCGGTCACGCGCATCGAGACCTATGCCGATACTGGTGAGGATGTTCCGCGGATCACCACGCCTTATACGGTCGAAGAAATGCGTTATCGGGTGCGTCTAGTGCGCGAGCAAGGCGCCTATGCCGCCGCAGTCTTGCTGCCGCTGGTGGTGGAAAGGATCAGCTACCAGTACGACGGTTTCGTCGATGACCCCATGTGTCGCAACGATGTGGTCCTGCGCTACAACACTTACGGCCAACCGACGCATTCAATCTCAGTGAGCTACGCCCGGCGGCTCACCGAAACCGATACGCCACCGTTCGACGATCTTGATCAACGGCAGTGGTGGTGCGACGCCCATGACCCGGCACAACGGTCGTTCTACCTCAATGAAAGCCGTTCTGTGTTCATCGATCTGGACAAGGATCCGCAGCATTGGCGTCTTGGTTTGCCCTATCAACAGCGTGGCAATGCACTGGTCTTGCCCAAAGGCACCCTGCCCACCGGGCTTGAAGCCGCGCAAGTGTCCTATGAGTGCCTGAAGGCACATGAGGATTCGGCGCACTGGAACGCTGAACGGGTGCTGACCACGCAGTCTGTACAGCGCTACTTGAGTACCGATGGCCAACGGCTGGACGACGGCGTTGCCGGATTCGAGGCCCTGGTCGGTCCACTGGAAGTGGCACAACTGGACAAGACGGCGCTGGACGCTTACAGCGTGCTGCCTGCGCCTTTCAACGTGCGCGACGAACTGAAGAAGATCGGCTATCTGCCCATGCCGTTTCTGTTCTGGATAAATCCCTTGGGCAGCACGGAGCATGACCTGTGGTCGGCGAATTTCGGCTACGCCGAATACGCCGGCCTCGACGGTTTCTACAAGGTGCGCCGCTATCGCGAGACCCTCAGCCATGGCTTCACTCACGCCGTATACGACGCGTATGCGCTGGCTGTCACCCTCGTGGAACTGCCGGATGGCTGTACCACCTGCATCGAGTACGACTACCACGCGCTGCAACCGCTGAAAATCATCGATGCCAACCTGAACACTCATCAGGCGTTGTATGAACCCTCCAATCAGCCCTTGGCCACCAGTTTTTTTGGCTCAGAGAACAACAGGGAAGCGGGTTTCAGGCCACTGAGCGAATACAGACTTCCGGAGGACCGGAGCCCGGCTACGGCAATTGCCAACCCGACCGATGCCGTGCAAAAAGCCGCGAGTACCCTGCGCAAGGATCTGTTCAGCTGGATGGGGCAGATGGCCAACGACACCCGCGCCGCCCTGGCATGGATCGCTCAGGGTTATCTGCTGCCCAGCGGCCACGTCAGGGCCAGTACACGCCGCCAACTGACCCGGCGCAGCGGCGCCTTGACGCCTGATGAACAGGCACTGCAAGACGCCATCGCAACAGTGCGTCGCGAACCGGTGCACAGTGTGATCCTCAGTGCCGACCGCTACCCTGATGACGAGGTGGATGCGCAGATCCAGATCACCAAAGCCTGCGTCGACGGTTTTGGCCGGGCTCTGCAAACCCAGCAATTGGTCGACCCGGGCAAGGCGTATGCCGTGGACGCCGACGGCTCGCTGATCGTCGAGGATGGCCAGATCAAAGTGGTCGATGCCAACCCGCGCTGGCGCATCAGCGAGCGGGTCGAATACAACAACAAAGGCTTGCCCGTTCGTCAGTACCGCGCGTTTTTCGCCAACACCTATACCTACGTCAACGATCAGTCCCTGCGCACACAGAGTCATCACGATCAGCTTCGCTATGACGTCAAGAGCCGGCAGGTCGGAATGGTCAATGCCAAGGGCGACTTTTCCCGAGAGACGTACCACCCTTGGTATCACACCAGCGAAGACTTCAACGACACCGCCGAGCCGTCATCGCCAACCAAGGCATCGCAGCCATGATTGCCAACGTGCATCGCCGTACACCTGCGCTGGCGGTAAGCGATGCGCGTGGCTTGCCAGTGCGGCAGGTCGGGTACTTGCGCAGTGTGACGGCCGACAGCCCCGTAGCGCTGGTAACCCGTCAGCAGCATGACTACGCCGGCCGTCTGAACGAGCAATGGGATTCGCGCTTGTCGGCACCCTGCCTGACCACGGTTTACAGGCTGGACGGCACGGTATTGAAATCCGACAGCGTCGACGCCGGCTGGCGCCTGACTCTGCCGGGTCTGGCCGGCGAGCCATTGCAACGCTGGGATCAGCGCGACAACCATTGGCGCACGAGCTTCGATGAGCAACTGCGGGTGGTCGCGGTCGAGGAAAATGGCCAACCCGATGTCGATGTTTTCATTTACGCCGATGCCTCGGCCGAAGCCGGGTACAACCGTCGCGGCCAGTTGCAGGAACAGAAAGACCGTTCCGGTTCGTTGCTCACGGACAGCTTTTCCCTGACCGGCCAGCCGCTGCGGGAAACCCGCACGTTCCACGACGGTGAGCCGTTCACCACTCATCATGCGTTCAGCCCGCTCGGCGCGCTGCTCGAGCAGACCGACGCCGGCGGCCATCGGCGACGCTCGCGCTACGGCCTGGCCGGGCACCTTCGGCAGGTACAACTGTTGATCAGCGGCCAGAGCCAATGGCAGCCCGTGTTGCTTGATGCGCAGTACAACGCCGCCGACCAGATCATCGAGCAGCAGGCCGGTAATCTTGTCCTCTGTCGCTGGACGTACGACCCTGCAGACAGTCGTCTGCACACTCAGTCCAGTCGCAAAGACACCGGCACAGTGCTGCAAGACCTCGAATATTTCTACGACCCCGTCGGCAATATCACCCGCATCGAAGACCACGCCTTTCAACCACGTTACTTCGCCAATCAGTTGATCGATGGCCACCGCGACTTTACCTACGACTCGCTCTATCGGTTGACCAGCGCCACCGGCTACGACGACGCCCCGCCGCCGGACATTCCCGGCCTGCCGCAACCGGGCGACCCGAACAATCGCCTCAACTACACCCAAACCTACCAGTACGACAAGGGTGGCAACCTGATCGAACTGTGTCACGTACGCGCCGGCAACAACTCGACCCGGCAAATGTTCATCGATCTGAAGAGCAATCGCGGAGTACGCTGGAAAACCGGCGACGAGCCGCCGGATTTCGAAACTTTGTTCGATCGCCATGGCAATCAACTGACCGTGCAACCGGGCCAACCGCTGCTCTGGAATGCCCGCGATGAGCTGGAAAGCGTGATCCTGGTCCAGCGCGATGGCGGTTCCAATGATGCCGAGTACTACCGTTACAGCCAGGGTATGCGCGTGTTCAAACGTCACGAAACCTTCGCTGCCAACGCCGAACATTTCCACCAGGTGCGCTATCTGCCCGGGCTTGAAATCCGCACCCGCGACAACGGTGAAGAACTGCACGTCATCACGCTCGGCAACGCCCGCTGCCTGCATTGGGCAGCGAAAAAAATCAATGAAATCGCCAATGACCAAATGCGTTACAACCTCGAAGATCATCTCGGTTCCAGCGTGATGGAACTGGATCAAGACGCCGTCATGATCAGCCAGGAAGGCTATTACTCCTTTGGCGAAACCGCGTGGATGGCACCGAACTCGGAAACCACGTACCGCTTCATCCGCTATTCGGGCAAGGAAATGGACGTCAGTGGCTTGTATTACTACGGCGCGCGGTATTACGCGCCGTGGCTGCAACGCTGGATCAGCACCGACGCAGAACAGGCGGATGGTTTGAATTTATATGCATTCGTGGGGAATAACCCGATCGGTTTTATCGATCCGGACGGTAACACGCGGGCAGAAAGCGTGATCATGCTGGATTCGGCGTTTGCTTCTGCCGTAGAGGGGCACTCCGAGGAATTACTATGGCAACTACACAACATCATTAATCAAAATGTCGCACTAAACATGGCGGTGAATCTGGTGGGAGAAACCGTCAGAGGTATTATCGGTTATGAAGGTGGATCTTTGGGCGGCAGCCAATTTGACACCATGTTTCCAGCACTTGAAGTGAAACCGAACGTGTTGAAACCTTCATCGTTGGTCGGTGGCAACATCGGGGGTGATGTCGCCGGGGCCATTCTTGAGCCAGTGGCAAACCATGTCAGACTGCAAGTCGGGCCTTTGATCCCGCAGACCTCGCAAATGTCCGTCAGCGCGATTGATCAAAGCCTGGGGATCGAGGCCCCCGTCAAGGAAATCAATTCATGGAAAGACTTCAAGAGCGAAGTGCTGCATCCGGCACTCAATTCGTTAGTCAACCCATTATTTATAATGAACAGAGTATTCGGGTCAGTGGTGGGGATTATTCCCGGCGCGCTTAATATGGGAAGTCGGGCGCAGGAAGCACAAGACATCAAGAACCGGCTTGACCCGGTGAAAATTGAAAAGATCGAAAAAATGCTCAGCGACTGGAAAGCGGCCATCGAACAACGGTCTGCATGGGCGGAAAACGCTTTTGACGCATTGGGCGTTAACAGTGTTTCGCCTGCCAATGTGCTCCCGAATGTCAATGGCAATACTTCCAGCGAAACGCTGGCCGTCATTACGCGTTCTGGCTTGCAACAGAAAAACCGAGCCGTACTCGCCAACATCGCACAGGCTCAGGCCGGACTTGCACGATACAAAGAGATGGGGACCACTGACAATCTGTACCTAGCAAGACAACGGCATCTTGCATCAAAAAAGCCGGGAAACACCTTGCTCACCAAGTTTAAAAACGGTCACTGAAACCATGCATTCACGCACGCCCTCCCTGACAGTGATTGACGGACGAGGCCTGCCAGTCCGCAAGGTCGCCTACCTGCGAAGCGTGGCAGGCAACACGTCAAGCACCCTGGTGATCTGCCAGGAACACGATTTAGCCGGGCGTCTGATCACGCAACGCGACCCACGCTTGTCCATGGCGAACACGGCAATTGTTTATTCGTTGAATGGCAATGCGGTGCTTATCGACAGCGTGGATAGCGGCTGGCGTGTGGTGCTGCCAGGGCTGGTCGGTGAACCTTTGCGCAGGTGGGATCAGCGCGGCAGCCATTGGCGCACGTGCTTCGATGAACAACTGCGGCTCGTGGCCGTCGAGGAAAATGGCGAGGTCGATGTCGATGTGTTCACCTATTCCGACGCCTCGGCCGAAGCCGGATACAACCGTCGCGGCCAATTGCAGGAACAGAAAGACCGTTCCGGTTCGCTGCTCACGGACAGTTTTTCCCTGACCGGCCAGCCGCTGAGCGAAACCCGCACGTTCCACGACGGCGAGCCGTTCACCACTCACCATGCGTTCAGCCCGCTCGGCGCGCTGCTCGAGCAGACCGACGCCGGCGGCCATCGGCGACGCTCGCGCTACGGCCTGGCCGGGCACCTTCGGCAGGTACAACTGTTGATCAGCGGCCAGAGCCAATGGCTGCCCGTGTTGCTTGATGCGCAGTACAACGCCGCCGACCAGATCATCGAGCAGCAGGCCGGTAATCTTGTCCTCAGTCGCTGGACGTACGACCCTGCAGACAGTCGTCTGCACACTCAGTCCAGTCGCAAAGACACCGGCGCAGTGCTGCAAGACCTCGAATATTTCTACGACCCCGTCGGCAACATTACCCGCATCGAGGACCACGCCTTCCAGCCGGTCTATTTCGCCAACCAACTGGTCGACGGTCACCGTGATTTCAGCTACGACTCGTTGTACCGACTGGTCAGCGCCAGCGGTTACGACGACGGCCCGCTCTCGGACATTCCCGGCCTGCCAACGCCCACCGACCCTAACAACCGCCTCAACTACACCCAGACCTACACTTACGACACCGGCGGCAATCTGGTGAAACTGGTGCATGTACGGGCCGGCGCCAACCGCACCGTGCAGATGCGCATTGATTCAGTCAGCAATCGCGGCGTGCGCTGGAAACCGGATGATCCGGAGCCTGACTTCGAGACACTGTTCGACCGCCACGGCAACCAGCAGAACCTGCAACCGGGACAGGCCATGCAATGGAATGCACGGGATGAACTGCAACGCGTGACGCTGATTGCCCGAGACGGCACTGATGACGACGCCGAACACTACCGTTACAGCCAGGGCGTGCGGGTGTTCAAACGCCATGAAACGTACACCGACAGGACTGTGCACTTTCATCAGGTGCGCTACCTGCCGGGCCTGGAAATCCGCAACAAGGACAACTGCGAAGAACTGCACATTATCTCGGTAGGCAGTGCGCGTTGCCTGCATTGGGCGAAAAAACCACCCGATGAAATCGCCAATGACCAAGTGCGTTACAACCTCGAAGATCATCTCGGCTCCTGCGTGATGGAGCTTGATCAACAGGGCGACCTGATCAGCCAGGAGGGTTACTACCCGTTCGGTGCCACAGCGTGGATGGCCGCACGCCACGCCGTCGAAGTGGGCTATAAATTCACCCGTTACTCAGGAAAGGAAATGGATGTCAGTGGCTTGTACTACTACGGCGAGCGCTACTACTCGCCGTGGTTACAGCGCTGGATAAGCGCCGACCCGAATGGCGATGTCGATGGCCTGAACCTGTACGCCATGGTTGGCAACAATCCACTCCTGTACGTCGACAGGACCGGCGGTAAAAAAGCCGTATTCGAATTGCTTGGCGACTTTCTCGGGATGCTGGACAAGGCTCAGACAGCGGCGAACCAGATACATAATCTGGCGACTGAATTCGACGGGCTTGTTCCGGAAAACGCCGACATCAACGAACTGCGTGCAAGCATGACTTTCGGCACCTTCCTCAAGTCAAAACACGGCATAAAATCGGTCCTCAAGGGGATAGCTGCGGGAGGTACGGTAGTCGGGCTCCTGGGCAGCGTCGTACCGGGTGCCGGGAATGCCATCGGCCTGGCAGTCGGTGCGGTTGTCGGAGCCGTGGCGATGCCTTTGTTACGCTACCACTTCTTCAAGAAAGGTCTGAAGTTGGCGCAAACGCTACACACTCAAGAACTCAAGGATGGCCTGAATACACTCGGCGAGACTGTTTCAAACGGGGTCGAAACAGTAAAGGATCTGGTCAATGGCGGCGCCGCCCTGATCGACGGCATCAAAACCTTCACCAATAATCTCAATGCCTACTCTGAGGATATTCAGCAAAGGTTCTACAAACAGCTGGACTCACTGGATGACGAAAAACAACGTCAAGTCATGAAGCTGGCGAGGACCGGAGTCGACCCGTTCGATGCCATCGACAGGATAAAGGAAACAGCTCAGACAGTACTCGACGCGCGTAGCGAAGCCGAAGAGGTTACCGAACGTCTGCAGCAACTGGAACAATCAATCGCTGAAGAACCGAGACCCAGACCCGTTCCCAAACCGAGGTTGAATCTCCAGCTTCGACGCCAGGCGCGGGAAACCGCTGTCTGAGCAACGTGGTTCGCGCGAACATCGCGCCTCGCCACGTGGGCGCATGCTATCGTGCCCGCCCGTCCTGCCGACCCTTCGCCCAGCATGCTGCCGACTTCCCGTACCTTGCGTCTGTCGTTGTATACCCTGCTGATCATTGCCGGCGCAGCGCTTGCCGCCACGCTTGCGATCCGCCACGCCGAACGCCAGGCGCTGGAGGAAGACGCCGCCCGCGCCAACCAGCAACTGGCGTTGTACGCCAATTCCCTGCACACCCTGATCGACCGCTACCGCGCCCTGCCCGCCGTGCTGGCGCTCGATCCGCAATTGCGTTCGGCGCTGGCCGGGCCGGTCGATGCCGACGAGCAGGCGGCGCTGAATCTCAAGCTGGAAAAGATCAACGGCGCGGCGCAATCCTCGACCCTTGAGTTACTCGACCACACGGGCCTCGCCGTAGCGGCGAGCAACTGGCGCTTGCCGAGCAGTTACGTCGGCCACAATTACGGTTTCCGCCCCTACTTCAGCCAGACCCGCACCCAAGGCACCGGGCGTTTTTACGCGGTGGGCGTGACCAGCGGAATTCCCGGCTATTTCCTCTCGAGCGCGGTGCTCGGCGACAACGACGAGTTCCTTGGCGCGATGGTGGTCAAGCTGGAATTCCCCGAACTGGAACGCGAGTGGAGTCAGGGCAATGACACCCTGCTGGTCAGCGACGCGCGCGGGATCATCTTCATCGCCAACCAGCCCGGCTGGCGCTATCGCGCGCTGCGGCCATTGAGCGCCCGCGATATGGATGAAATCAAAGCCACCCGGCAGTACGACAAGCAATCGCTGCAACCCTTGACTCATTTATCGCTGCGCCGCTTCGATGACAACAGCGACCTGCGCCGCGTCGAAGGCCCGCAAGGCACGGCCGATTATCTGTGGGAATCACTGCCCCTCAGCGCCGAAGGCTGGACCCTGCACCTGCTGCGCCATCCGCAAGTGGCGTTCGAAGACCTGCGCAACGCCGGGCTGGCCGCCGCCGGGGTGTGGCTGGCACTGGTGTTTCTGTTGCTGTTTCTCAACCAGCGCTGGCGCCTGTCGAAAATCCGCCAGCGCAACCGTGAGGAACTGGAACAGTTAGTGGAAGAGCGCACCCGCGATTTGCACACCGCGCAGGACGGTCTGGTGCAATCGGCCAAACTCGCCGCGCTCGGGCAGATGTCCGCCGCGCTGGCCCATGAAATCAATCAGCCGCTGACCGCTCAGCGCATGCAACTGGCGACGCTGCGCCTGCTGCTCGAGCATGGCCGGGTCGACGATGCTTATAAAGCCTTGAAACCGGTAGACGAGATGCTCACGCGGATGGCTGCCCTCACCGGCCACCTCAAGACCTTCGCACGCAAAAGCCCCAGCGGCTTGCGTGAGCGGCTGGATCTGGCGACGGTGGTCGATCAGTCATTGCAGTTACTCGATGCACGGTTGCGTGACGAACAGGTCAGTCTGGTGTTGCACCTGACGCGTCCGGCATGGGTACGCGGCGATGCGATTCGTCTCGAACAGGTGCTGATCAACCTGCTGCGCAACGCCCTCGATGCGATGCAGGGCAAACCGTGCAAGCGTCTGGAGATCCGTCTGGAAGCCGATGAACAACTCTGGCGCCTGAGCGTCAGCGACAATGGCGGCGGGATTGCCGAAGACCATTTGGGCCAGGTGTTCGACCCGTTCTTCACCACCAAACCGGTGGGCGACGGTCTGGGTCTCGGCCTGGCGGTATCCTTCGCCATAGTGCATGAATCCGGCGGGCGCCTGAGCGCCGAAAATGGCGACAGCGGCGCGGTGTTCAGCCTGACTTTGCCGATCGATCTGGAGGCACACATCTGATGCTCAACTCGGTGATGGTGGTTGATGACGAAAGCAGCATTCGCAGTGCTGTCGAGCAGTGGCTGAGCCTGTCGGGGTTCGCGGTGCAGTTGTTCAGCCGCGCCGAAGAATGCCTCGCCGCCCTGCCCGCGCACTTTGCCGGGGTGATCCTCAGCGACGTGCGCATGCCTGGCATGGGCGGTCTGGCGTTATTGGCCGAAGTGCAGAAACGCGACGCTGACCTGCCGGTCATTCTGCTCACCGGTCATGGCGATGTACCGATGGCCGTCGAGGCGATGCGCGACGGTGCTTACGACTTTCTGGAAAAACCGTTCAGCCCGGAAACCCTGCTCGGCAGCTTGCGCCGGGCGCTGGACAAACGCCGGCTGATTCTGGAAAACCGTGCCCTGCACGAACAGGCTGATAACCGCGCCAAGCTCGACGCAACGCTGCTCGGCGTGTCCCGTGGCTTGCAGACCCTGCGTCGGCAAGTGCTGGACCTGGCGGCGTTGCCGGTCAATGTGTTGATCCGTGGCGAAACCGGCAGCGGCAAGGAACTGGTCGCGCGCTGCCTGCATGATTTCGGCCCGCGCGCGGCCAAGCCGTTTGTGGCGCTGAACTGCGCGGCGATTCCTGAGCAGTTGTTCGAGGCGGAGTTGTTCGGTCACGAGAGCGGCGCGTTTACCGGCGCCTCGGGCAAGCGCATCGGCAAGCTGGAATACGCCGATGGCGGCACCTTGTTTCTCGATGAAATCGAAAGCATGCCGCTGGCACAACAGGTGAAACTGTTGCGCGTGTTGCAGGAGCAGAAGCTTGAACGGCTGGGCTCGAACCAGAGCATTCGTGTTGACCTGCGCATTGTCGCAGCGACCAAACCCGACCTGCTCGATGAAGCCCGGGCCGGACGTTTTCGCGAGGACCTGGCGTATCGCCTGAACGTTGCCGAACTGCGCTTGCCGCCCTTGCGCGATCGCCGCGAAGACATCCCGTTGCTGTTCGAAACCTTCGCCCACAATGCCGCTGAACGCTTGGGCCGCACCTTTCCACCCTTGAGTGGCGCGCAATTGAGCCATCTGCTCAGCCACGACTGGCCGGGCAACGTGCGCGAACTGGCCAACGTTGCCGAACGTCAGGTGTTGGGGCTGGATGAGCCGGCACCGGGGATTGATCCGGGGCAATCGCTGGCGGCGCAGCAGGAAGCGTTTGAAGCGCAGTGTTTGCGTGCGGCGCTGACCCGGCACAAGGGCGATGTGAAAGCGGTACTTGAAGAGTTGCAACTGCCGCGCCGCACGTTCAATGAAAAGCTGCAGCGGCATGGGTTGAGTCGGGAGATGTTTTTGGCTGAGTGAGGCTGGGTCGGGATTTTTGGCGTGGCTGAAATCCATCCCCCTCACCCCAGCCCTCTCCCCCAGGGGGCGAGGGGGAAAGGGAGCCGATCTTCATGCTTTTCGAAACCTGAGTTCGACTCGGTATTTCAGGTCGGCGTAACTATCAAAAACACCTCGATCAGTCCCCTCTCCCCCCGGGAGAGGGCTAGGGTGAGGGGCTTTTGATCTCAGCCCCAATAAGCGGAAATCCGCTCACAAGATCAATTCCATCGGCACAAATCCGCTCACCCAATCCCGTCACCCCCTCTAGCCCGGCCCTCACCCCGTTGGCACACCTCCTGCTATAGCCCTCGCAGGCTGCGTTTCGACGCGCTCCACAAAAACAATTAAACGAAGGATCCTTCAATGGATAACTCCAACGCCCTGCCTCTTGGGTCGGCTGCTGCGCCGGCCAAAGAAAGAACCACCGCCAGCCGGATCAAATCGATCTTCAGCGGTTCCGTTGGCAACATGGTCGAGTGGTACGACTGGTACGTGTATGCCGCCTTCTCCCTGTACTTCGCAAAAACCTTCTTCCCCGCCGGTTCCACCACCGCCCAACTGATGAACACCGCCGCGATCTTCGCCGTCGGCTTTCTGATGCGTCCGATTGGCGGCTGGCTGATGGGGATGTACGCCGACAAGGTCGGCCGTAAAAAAGCCTTGATGGCCTCGGTTTACCTGATGTGCTTCGGCTCGCTGCTGATCGCCCTCAGCCCGAACTACGAAACCATCGGCATCGGCGCGCCGATCCTGCTGGTGTTCGCGCGCTTGCTGCAAGGCCTGTCGGTCGGCGGCGAATACGGCACCTCGGCGACCTATCTGTCGGAGATGGCGACCAAGGAACGTCGCGGCTTCTTCTCCAGCTTCCAGTACGTGACCCTGATCTCCGGCCAACTCATCGCGCTGGGCGTCCTGATCGTGCTGCAGAACGTGCTGACCACTGAACAACTGTACGCGTGGGGCTGGCGTATTCCGTTCGCCATCGGCGCGCTGTGTGCGGTCGTGGCGCTGTACCTGCGTCGCGGCATGGAAGAAACCGAGTCGTTCACCAAGAAAGAGAAGTCCAAGGAAAGCGCCATGCGCACCTTGATGCGCCATCCCAAAGAACTGTTGACCGTAGTCGGCCTGACCATGGGCGGCACCCTGGCGTTCTACACCTACACCACCTACATGCAGAAATACCTGGTGAACACCGTCGGCATGAGCATCTCCGACTCGACCACCATTTCTGCCGCCACGCTGTTCCTGTTCATGTGCCTGCAACCGATCATCGGCGGCCTCTCGGACAAGATCGGCCGTCGCCCGATCCTGATCGCCTTCGGTGTACTGGGGACGATCTTCACCGTGCCAATCCTGATGACCCTGCACACCATTCAGACCTGGTGGGGCGCGTTCTTCCTGATCATGGCAGCGCTGATCATCGTCAGCGGCTACACCTCGATCAACGCGGTGGTGAAAGCCGAACTGTTCCCGACCGAGATCCGCGCCCTGGGCGTTGGCCTGCCGTATGCACTGACCGTATCGATCTTCGGCGGCACCGCTGAATACATCGCGCTGTGGTTCAAGAGCATCGGCATGGAAACCGGTTACTACTGGTACGTGACAGCGTGCATCGCGGTGTCGTTGCTGGTGTACATCACCATGAAAGACACCCAGAAGCATTCGCGGATCGTTACTGACTGATCGGGTTTTCACAGCCACTGCAATGGTGGCTGTTCTGGCCCTATCGCGAGCAGGCTCACTCCTACATTTGGAATTTTTTCCCCTGTAGGAGTGAGCCTGCTCGCGATTGGGGTCACCGCGTGATCCAGACCCGCATGAAAAAATCCTCACATCCGCGCACAGCGATTAATCGCTAATTAATACTGCCCCCTCATTCTGCAATCACCTGATCGATGACCTGCGCGACGCTCGCTCCGACGACGAAAGCGAATTCAACGTGCCGCCCTTAACATCAAGTTAATCGATTGTTCTTAGCATTAATTTGCGCTTTTTAATCAATTTATTTGGCGTAGCATTAAACCCATGCAAGACACACCGCCAACGAATCTGGAGTAACCGACATGAAAACCAAACTGATCCTCGCCCTGACCCTGTCCGTACTGGCTGCCAACACTTTCGCTGCCGATGGCTCGGACAAAACCAAATCCGCTGACTTCATCAACGGCGCCAGCGCCGCCATCGAAACCAGCCACACCGGCACTTACGCTGCTGATGGATTTGATAAAACCAACATCGGCAAAGCTGTTGCTGCCGATGGCTTCGATAAAACCCACCTGGGTAAAACCGTCGCGGCTGACGGCTTCGACAAAACCGGCACCGCCGCTGCCATCAGCTAAGTATCAGCAGTCCTCCCACAGCCCGGCCTTGGCCGGGCTTAGTCATTTTGGGGCATGCCCCTTTCATGAGTTCACACCGAACCCTGTGGGAGCGAGCTTGCTCGCGAAGGCGTTGTGTCAGGCGATATCAATGCAACTGACCCGACGCTTTTGCGAGCAAGCTCGCTCCCACAGGGGAATTTCATAGCCTGGAATTCCGGTGTCTGCTGGAAATATGCGTTGCGTGCTTGCACTATTGGCCACCTGACTCTGCACTCTCCAGGACCACCCGCCATGCCCGATGACATCCATTTCTACGAACCCGCCAACGGCCACGGTCTCCCCCACGATCCGTTCAACGCCATCGTCGGCCCACGCCCCATCGGCTGGATTTCCTCGCAGGATGCCAACGGCCGCTTGAACCTGGCGCCGTACAGCTTCTTCAATGCCTTCAACTACATTCCGCCGATCATTGGTTTTTCCAGCGTCGGGCGCAAAGACAGCCTGAACAACATCGAGCAGACCGGCGAGTTCGTCTGGAACCTCGCCACCCGGCCGCTGGCCGAGCAGATGAACCAGAGCTGCGCGATGGTCGCGCCTGAGGTCAACGAGTTTGAATTGGCGGGTTTGACGACAGTGGCGTCAAAGGTGATTTCAGTACCACGGGTCGCAGAAAGTCCGGTGTCCTTTGAATGCAAGGTCACGCAGATCATTCAGTTGCAGCGCGCCGATGGCGAGACGGTGCCGAGCTGGCTGATCCTCGGCGAAGTGGTCGCCGTGCATATCGCCAAGTGGCTGTTGAAGGATGGAATCTACGACACCGCCGCGGCAGAACCGATTCTGCGCGGCGGCGGGCCGGCGGATTATTTCCAGTTGGGGCCTGAGGCCCTGTTCAAGATGTGGCGTCCGGGCGCCAACAAGTAACGCGTTACCAGATCAACTCGGCGTCTTCAGTGACGCCATTGAGGTTATCCAGCTCCTTGATGGCCGCTTCATCAGCGGCAATGGCGCCGGGGAAGATCTGGTCATTCAACAGTTTGTGAAAGCGTGGTGCACCGCCATCGACCAGGGCCTTGACCGCGATTGCCGCGTGATAGCCCTTGTTGCCGCCCAACTCGACGGGGACGACTGCGGAAACTGCTTCGAAGTGTTCGAACTCTTTACGTGCCATGTCACATATCCCGGCTCAGACAAACAAGCCGGACATTAAACCCTCAACCGACGAGTTTGTGTACCGGCGCCGGGCATTGACCGAGGGCTTGCGCCGCCGACACGTCCTTGAACGTGTGGAAGTCGAGGCTGTTGACCACCAGTTCCTGCACCAGCTCGGCGAAGATTTCCATCGATGGGCTGTTGAAATAGTTGGTCATCATTTGCTGGCTGCTCCAGAAGCCGGAGACCAGCCACAACTCGGGATCACACTGCGAATGCTGCAAGGCAAAGCTCAGGCAACCGGGGGCGGCGCGGGACGGCTCGATCAACGCGCTCAGGCGTACACCGAGTTCCGCCGAACGCCCGGCGCGCGCTCGAACGAAGGCCATATGACTGACGGGAATCTGCTTGGACATTTTCAACCCTCCCAGGGAGTCGCGTGGCAGCCGGGGGACGGGCTGCGACAGGATCAAAGGTTAAGGGCCGCACGCCAGCCGCCGTTAGTCGATTTCTGTCGCTGCGTTGCACAATCCTGCGAGACTGCGCAGAAGACCTGTAACAACCTGTAAAACTGCGTCACACGGTTGTCATACGGCGTATCAAGCAACTTTGCCGCCCTACATCCTGCTATGGCTGAGCCCGCCCACAATCCCATGCAGAATCAGGCAAGCATTTCGCAGGATGTGTCTACCGCTGGCGCTTGCACAAACATATGCTCTGCTCCATTCCACCTCCCCTGCCGAGGATGCCGTGCATGACGTCATTCGATCGTTTTCAAGCCGAACCCACCGCTGACATGGAAAAACAGCGCGCGGAACTGGCGGCGATCATCCGCCGCAACACCACCGACGATGGCAGCTACGAGACCGCCATCGGCTCGCTGTTCATGTCGCGTCACACCCGATCCCACGACTTTGCCCCGGTGCTCGCGCAACCGGCGCTGTGCATCATGGCGCAGGGACGTAAGGAAGTGCGGCTGGCCGACGAGTTCTTTAATTACGATCCGCTGAATTATCTGGTGGTGTCGGTTTCGATGCCGTTGAGCGGGCGCGTGGTGAATGTCTCGCCGGAAGAACCGATCCTCGCCGTGCGCCTGGATATCGACCCGACCGAAATCACCGCGCTAATCGCCGACGCCGGCCCGATGGGCGTGCCGACGCGGCCGACCGGGCGGGGTTTGTATGTCGAGCAGATCGACAGTTCGATGCTCGATGCCGTGCTGCGTCTGGCCCGCTTGCTCGATGCACCGAAAGACATCGCCATGCTCGCGCCGCTGATTCGCCGGGAGATTCTTTATCGCCTGTTGCGCAGCCCGCAGGGCCATCGTTTGTATGAAATCGCGATCGCCAACAGCCAGAGCCATCGCATCAGTCAGGCGATCAAATGGTTGAACGGCAACTTCGAACAGCCGCTGCGCATTGATGACCTGGCCAAAGAAGTGAACCTCAGCGTCTCGACCTTGCATCACCGTTTCAAGGCGATGACGGCGATGAGTCCGTTGCAGTATCAGAAGCAGTTGCGCCTGCAAGAGGCGCGGCGGTTGATGTTGGCGGAGGGGCTGGAAGCGTCGGCGGCGGGGTATCGCGTCGGGTATGAAAGTCCGTCGCAGTTCAGCCGTGAGTACAGCCGGCTGTTTGGTGCGCCGCCGTTAAGGGATTTGGCGCGGTTGCGGCTTTCGGTGTGACCGTTAGAAGCCCCTCACCCTAGCCCTCTCCCGGAGGGAGAGGGGACTGATTGGGGGATATTGAAGAAGTACGCTGACCTGAAAGTACTTTGCCGAATCCACAATCGACTCGATATCTCAGGTCGATGGAGAGCGCCAGACACCTCGGTCGGCCCCCTCTCCCTCCGGGCGGTCCGACGTTTCGGGAGGGCTGGGGTGAGGGGCGATTCGGCGTCGGAGCTCGCTCTAAGCCCCCAACACCCGACAAGCCTCCGCCGGCAACGTCACCGACACCGGATGGCCGATCGCCAACCCGATCCCCTGACACGGCGTACTCAACGCGGTAAACGTCACCCCGGAACACTCCACCGTCGTCTCGATGGTCGCGCCGATATCACGCACAAACGTCACCTTGCCGAGCAAGCGATTCCCCGCCGTCGCCTGCGCTGCCGACAGTTGCAGGTCTTCGGGGCGAATCAGCATCTTCACCTTCTGCCCGACGACAATGCTGCTGCAGATAGGCACTTGCAGCGCGTCACCACCCGGCAGGCTGACCTTGCCATCGCCCAGCGCCGTGGCCGGGAAAATATTGCCCGAGCCGATGAAGTCCGCGACAAACTCATTGGCCGGATGCCGATAGATTTCAATCGGCGTACCGACCTGCTGCACCTTGTGTTCGCCCAGCACGACGACGATATCGGCCATGGTCATCGCTTCGCGCTGATCGTGGGTGACCATGATCGTGGTGATGTTCAGGCGCTGCTGCAGTTGGCGGATTTCCACCTGCATCGACTCGCGCAGCTTGGCGTCGAGCGCCGATAGCGGCTCATCGAGCAGGAGGATTTTCGGGTGCGAAGCAATCGCCCGGGCAATTGCCACGCGCTGCCGCTGGCCGCCGGAAAGTTTCGCCACCGGGCGATCGATCATCGCTTGCAGTTGAATCAGCTCCAGCAACTCGACCACGCGCTTGTGTTGATCAGCCTTGCTGACGCCGCGCAACTTCAGCGGGTAGGCGATGTTCTCGCCGACGGTCATGTGCGGGAACAGCGCCAGCGACTGGAACACCATGCCGAAGTTGCGCAGGTGCGCCGGGGTCTGGCCGATGTCCTCGCCGTCCAGGCGAATCTCGCCAGCGCTGAGGGTTTCCAGCCCGGCAATCATCCGCAGCAAAGTGGTTTTGCCGCAGCCGGACGGGCCGAGGAAACACACCAGTTTGCCTTCCGGCAAATGCAGGTTGACGTCTTGTACCGCGCACGCCGAGCCGTAGAATTTCTCGACGTTTTCCAGAATCAGACCAGTCATGTTGCACCTCAAATCAAAAGGAAACGCCGCCCTCGCCCACCAGCTTCTCCAGCGCCCAGATCAGGACGAAGTCGATCAGCACGATCAGCACGGCAAACGAGAACACGGTAGGGTCGAGCGATGACACGGTGCGGCTGTACATCCAGATCGGCACGGTCATGACGTCGATGGTGTAGAGGAAATAGGTCACGGTGAATTCGTTGAACGAGACGATGAACGCCAGCAGCATGCCCGCTAGAATCCCCGACTTCATCAACGGCACCACCACATCGACAATCGCGCGCAGCGGTGAGGCGCCAAGCATCCGCGCCGCTTCCTCGACTTCGCTGCCGATGGAAAGCATCGCTGCGGTGCAGTTCTTCACCACAAACGGCAAGGCCAGAATCACGTGGGCAATCACCAGCCGCGAAGTGGTCAGGTGGAACGGCAGGCTGTCGAACACCAGCAGCAAGGCCAGGCCCAACACCACCATCGGGAACACCAGCGGCAGCGACATCAGTTGCAGCGCCACGGCCTTGCCACGGAATTCGCAGCGGGTCAGCGCATACGCGGCAGGCACCGCAATCAGCGTGGCGAAAACCATCGTCAGGCACGACACCAACAGGCTGGTGGCCATGGCCTGACCGAGGCTGAGCACGTCGCTGGCGTCCGGCGAAACAAAGGTGTGCCAGGCCGCTTTGTACCATTGCAGGCTGTAGCTGCTCGGTGGGAAGTCGAGGTTCGACGCACCGCTGAACGACATGACGATCATGGTCAGGATCGGCAACACCGCCAGCAGCAGGATGAAGCCGGAGAGGATGCCAGCGAACTTGCCGGTTTCGCCGGGCAACAGCGCCATGCGCTTCTTGGTCAGGGCACTCATTGCGAAGCCTCCAGCAGACGCCGACGACGGCCAGTGATGTATTCGGACAAGGCCATGATCGCCAGCGTGGTGACGATCAGCACCACCCCGGCTGCCGACGCGGCAGGCCAGTTCATCAGCGGCGCGATCTGGTCATGTACCATCACCGCCAACATCGGCACGCGTCGGCCACCGAGCAGCAACGGCACCACGAAGCTGCTGGCGTTGTAGGCGAACACCAACGTTGCACCGGTGATGATCCCGGGCAAACTCATCGGCAGAACCACTTGGCGGAACACTTGAAAACGGCTGGCACCGAGGGTCGCAGCCGCTTCCTCATAGGTGCGGGCGACGCCGCGCATGGCGCTGGCAATCGGCAACACCGCGAGTGGAAACGCTGTTTGCACCAGGCCCATCAGGACGCCGTTCTGGTTGTACAGCAACATGATCGGCCGCTTGATCAGACCGAGGCCCATCAGCGCCTGATTGAGCATGCCGCCGGGACCGAGAATCACCAGCCAGCCGTAGCTTTGCAGCAGCAGATTGACCAGCAGTGGCAACAGCACCGCTGCGAGGAAAATCCGCCGCAGAAACGGCGAGGTCAGCCGCGACATGGTGTACGCCACCGGGATCGCCAGCAGCACGGCAATCACCGCGCTGATCAGCGCCAGACGCAAGGTCAGCAGCAAGGATTTCAGGTAGTACGGTTCGAGCAACTGGGCGTAACTGGCCAGGCTGAAACCGCTCCACTCCGCGCCTTTGGTGCCGACGCTCATGCGCAGCACCAGCAGGCTGGCGGCAATCAGCACGCCGAGAAACAGCATCGACGGCGTGAGGAAAAGCCACGCCCGCGCTGTCGGAGAAACGCCGCGCACCGGGCGCACGGCAGCAGCGCCGACCGCTTGGGTCAGGGATTGATGTTCCATAGCAATAATCTCGTCAATGGAAAAACAACTGACGAACACAACTCTCCAAACCACCCCCGCCCCCTTGTAGGAGTGAGCCTGCTCGCGATAGCGGTGTGTCAGCCACCTAATAGGTTGACTGGTATGACGCTATCGCGAGCAGGCTCACTCCTACAGGGGATTTGTGGTGTTCTGAAGGTTTGTGTTCGGCTCAGGAAGAAAAAATTTCCGTATAGCGACGAATCCATTGGTCATGCACGGTGGCCAGGAAGGCGTTGTCGTGCATGATCGCCTTCTCGGCGATCTGCTCCGGCGTCAGAATGAACGGGCTCTTGCGCGCTTCGGCGGAGATGATCGCCTTGGCGTTGACCGGGCCGTTGAAGATGTCCTCGGCCATCTTGCCCTGCACCAGCGGGTCGAGGGAGTGGTCGATGAAGGCGTAGGCCAGGTCGGTGTCGCCCGGCCGATTCTTCGGCATCACCGAGAGCATCAGGTCGGTGTAGAACCCTTCCTTCATGCCGAACGTAGCGCCGAGGCCGTAGTTCGGATCGCGGATCTGCTTGGGAAAAAAAGCCGGGGCATAGAGGCCGCCCATGTCCAGCGAACCGGTGCGGAACAGCTCGGCAATCTGGTTCGGGTTTTCGCCCAACGTCACCACGCGATCCTTGAGTTCGGCGAGTTTCTTGAAGCCCGGTTCGATGTTGTGTTCGTCACCGCCGGCCAGTTTCGCGGCGATGATGATCAGGTCCATCGCCTCGGTCCAGTTCGGCGGAGGCAGGAAAATATTCGGCGCCAGATCGGCATCCCACAACGCGGCATAACTGCTCGGCGCCTCTTTCTGGGTGCGAGTGCTGTAGACCAGACTGTTGCACCACAACAGGTAACCGATGCCGTGGCCATTGGCGCCAGTGCGGTATTTTTCCGGGACGTCGATCAGGTTGGGAATGCGGTTGAGGTCGGGTTTTTCCAGCAGCCCGGCGGCCGCCAGACCTTCGGCGCCGACGCCTGCCAACGTGATGATGTCGTACTGCGGACGATCACCGCCGGCCTTGAGTTTGGCGACCATTTCCGAAGTGCTGCCGGTGCGGTCGGCGATGACCTTGGCGCCAGTCTTGGCTTCGAACGTGGCGGCGATGTTGCGCAGTGCCGCAAGGCCGGTGTCATCCGACCAGGTCAGCAAACGCAGGGTCTTGCCGGCGAAGCGGGTGTCGCTGGCGCTCGCCCGGATGAAGGGCATGCTCAGGGCAGCCGCCGCCACCGAGGCGACGCCGACGGTTTTAATGAATTGACGCCTGTTCAGATCGTGCTCGCCCATGACGGACTCCCTTTGTTCTTTTAAGTATGAGGTTGGTCGCAACCGTTGCATCCGCGCGGCCGGATCCGCTGCAGGCCTTGTTTTCAAAGGCCTGCAGCGCTGCCGACGGGTTCATCCTGAGGTCGTGCAAAACACCTGACTATCGATAAAAACTCATTGAAGCCATGACGCCGACGCATGCCTCGTTGCGAGGCATGCGCTGACCTTTTTCGGGCGTTCAGAGCGCCCGGATCACGTGTTTGATTTCCTGAAACGCGGCCAGGCCCCACGGCCCCAATTCGCGGCCGATGCTGCTCTGCTTGTAACCGCCCCACGCCGCCTGCGGGAAGATCACTTGCGGCGCGTTGAGCCACACCAGCCCCGCCTGCAGGGCGTTGGCGACCCGCTCGGCGGTCTCGGCGTTACGCGTCACCACACTGGCGACCAGGCCGAACTGGCTGTCGTTGGCCAAGGCAATTGCCTCGGCTTCGCTGCTGAAACGGCGCACGCACAGCACCGGGCCGAAAATCTCTTCGCACCACAGCGCACTGTCGAGGGGCACGTCGGTGAACACGGTTGGCTGCAAAAAATATCCGCGCGGCAGATCTGCCGGACGATTGCCGCCGCACACTAGCTTCGCGCCAGCGCTCAGACCCCGGTCGATGTGACCAAGCACGCGCTGGTATTGCGCCTGATTGACCAGTGCGCCCATCTCCACGTCCGGGTCGAACGGATCCGCCACGCGAATCGCCTGCGCACGCTTGTGCAAACGTTCGAGGAATTCATCCGCCAATTCATCGGCAACCAACACACGGCTGGTGGCCGAGCACATCTGCCCGGCATTGAAGAAACCGCCACCGCAAGCCAGCTCGACCGCTAATTGCAGATCAGCATCTTCGAGCACCAGCAGCGAAGATTTGCCGCCCAGTTCCAGGCTCACGCCCTTCACCGTTTCGGCGGCGCGCTGCATCACCTGGACACCGACGGCGTTACTACCGGTGAAGGAAATCTTGGCGATGCGCGAATCCGCCGACAGTGGTGCACCGACCGCCAGACCAGTACCGCAAACGACGTTGAACACGCCGTTGGGCAGGCCGGCTTCGGCGATGATCGCCGCCAGTTCCAGCTCCGGCAGCGGCGTGACTTCCGACGGTTTCAGCACCACGCAGCACCCGGCGGCGAGGGCCGGCGCGAGTTTCCATGCGGTGGTGACCATGGGGAAATTCCACGGCACGATCAGCCCGACCACGCCGCACGGCTCGCGGCGCAAGCGTGCGCTGAAATCATCGCTGGGCAGCGGCACATGGCTGTCCTGTCTGGCGTCGAGGCCTTCAGCGAGTTCGGCGTAGTACTCGAAGGTGGCGATCACATCGTCGACGTCGATGGCCGCTTCGAACTGCGGTTTGCCGTTGTTGCTCGATTGCAGTTTCATCAAGTGATCGCGACCATTGCGCACGCCATTGGCGATGTTGCGCAGAATCGCGCCGCGCTCGGCACCGCTGGTTTGCGACCAGTCCTTGAATGCTTCAGTCGCAGCGCTCACGGCCTGGCTCACCGCGTGCTCGTCACCGCCATTGACCGTGGTCAGCAACGCCTCGGTGGCCGGATTGATCACGCGCAGATGTTCGCGGCCGGCCGACCATTGGCCGTTGATGTAGAGGCCGTCGAGTGTGGTTGGAAAATTGATCACTTGGCCACCGCCTGCATCCACAGGTTCTGGTCGATTTCGATTACGCTCGGGCCTTGGAGATCGGTGGCGGCACGCAGTGCACTGCGCAGTTGTTCCATTGAGTTGATCGCTTCGGCGGCGCAGCCGAGGGCCTTGGCCACGCCAATGAAGTCCGGGGTGTAGATGTCGACGCCGACCGGTTCGATGGCGCGGTTGACCATGTATTTCTTGATCTCTTCGTAGCCCTGGTTATTCCACAGCAGGACGATCACCGGGGTGCGCGCTTCGACGGCGCTGGCCAGTTCCGGCAGGGTGAATTGCAGACCGCCGTCGCCGATCAGGCACACCACTGGTGGCCGTGCGCCTTTGTCGAGTTGTCCACCGAGCCATGCGCCAATCGCTGCCGGCAACGCATAGCCGAGGGTGCCGTAGCCGGTCGATGAGTTGAACCAGCGACGCGTACGCTCCGGATTGAAGGTGAGGTTGCCGGTGTACACCGGTTGGGTGGAGTCGCCGACGAACACCGCGTCGGGCAATTCGTGCAGCACGGTTTCGAGGAAACGGGTTTGCGCCAGCGTCGGTGCATCCCAGGTCGCGGCCAGATCATCACGCAGACGCGCCGCGCGTACCTGGCCCCAATCGTTGCGGCGCTCGGCCAGCGTTTTGTGCGACAAGGCGCTGAGCAATGCCTGCGCGGCATTGCGTGAATCGGCAACCAATGCCACGTGTGGCGGATAGTTACGCACGGTCTGATCGGCGTCGATGTCGATGCGCAGCAGCTTGCCGGGAATCTCGAAACCACCGGCGAAGGTCACGTCGTAATCGGTTTCGGCCAGTTCGGTGCCGATCGCCAGTACCACATCGGCATCGGCGACCAATTCGCGGGTGGCGACCAGACTTTGTGTAGAGCCGATCAGCAGCGGATGCGTCGACGGCAACAGACCTTTGGCGTTGATGGTCAGCGCGACAGGTGCGTCGAGCAGTTCAGCCAGTTCGGTAAGCTCTGCTGCGGCATCGATCGCACCGCCACCGGCGAGAATCAACGGACGTTGGGCACCGGCCAGCAACGCGCTAATACGACTCACGGCAGCGGGCGCGGCACCGGCGCGGTCGATGTTGACCGGGACACTGGCGAGCAGCTCATCGGCCTCTTCCACCAACACATCCAGCGGAATTTCGATGTGCACCGGACGCGGACGCCCGGCCTGGAACAAGGCGAATGCGCGAGCGAGCACGCCGGGCAATTCCGACGCCGACATCAGGGTGTGAGAGAACGCCGCGACGCCAGCGACCAGTGCGCTCTGGTTCGGCAACTCGTGCAGCTTGCCGCGCCCGCCGCCCAACTGATTGCGGCTCTGTACGCTGGAGATCACCAGCATCGGGATCGAGTCGGCGTAAGCCTGGCCCATGGCGGTGGTGATGTTGGTCATGCCCGGGCCGGTAATGATGAAGCACACACCCGGTTTGCCGCTGGTGCGCGCATAACCGTCGGCCATGAAACCGGCGCCCTGTTCATGCCGTGGGGTGACGTGGTTGATGCTCGAACGGGCCAGCCCGCGATACAGCTCCACGGTGTGCACGCCGGGAATGCCGAACACCTGCTCGACCCCATAACCTTCGAGTAACTTGACCAGTACTTCGCCACACGTCGCCATGTCATTGCCCTTTTGTCAGCTAAAAACACAGATCCCTTGTGGGAGCGAGCCTGCTCGCGAAAGCGCTGGATCAGCCAACACCAATGCTGAATGTGAAACAGCCTTCGCGAGCAGGCTCGCTCCCACATGACCTGAACATGGGCTCATTGAACGGTCGGCAGGTAGCGGCAACAATCGATTAAAAGTCATACTAGCCATGTCCTCACGTCATACCTTGGATCCCCATGAAACGACTGCCTCCCCTGCCCGCCCTGCATACGTTTCTGATCACCGCGCAGTGCTGCAACTTCACCCGGGCCGCCGAGCAATTGCACATCACACAAGGCGCGGTGAGCCGGCAGATCGCCGGGCTGGAAGATCATCTGGGGTATGAACTGTTCATCCGACTGGCCCGTGGCCTGGAGTTGACGGCCGAAGGCCGGGAGTGGTTGCCACGGGTGGAGAAGGTCTTCGGACTGATCACTGAGGCCACCGAGCAGATCGGTCTCAAGCGCGAAACCCTGCAACTCAAGGCGCCCAGTTGTGTGATGCGCTGGCTGGTGCCGCGCCTGCTGCAATGGCAAAAGGAACGCCCGGATGTGCCGGTCAAACTGACCACGACGTTGGCCCATGGCGTGGATTTTCAGCGCGAGCAGTTCGACGCGGCGGTGATCTACGGAACGCCGCCGGACAACTCCTCGACCGCGCTGCATCTGTTCGATGAACAACTGACCCCGGTTTGCTCACCGGCACTTTTGAAAGGCCCACCGGAACTGTCTGACCCGGCTGATCTGCAACAGCATCTGTTGCTGCATCCGACCCGCGACACTCAGGACTGGAAGGTCTGGCTGACGGCGGCCGAACTGCAGTTGAATAACGTCAACATGGGCCAGCATTTCGAGACGCTGGATCAGGCGATGTCGATGGCGTCGCATGGGACGGGGGTGGCGATTGGCGACTGGTCGTTGATCGGCGACGACTTGCGTGCCGGACGGCTGGTGATGCCGTTTGAATTGAAGGTGAGGACAGGGCTGGCGTATTACGTGGTGGTGCCTGCGGGAACCGAGCCTTCGCCGCAGTTGGAGGAACTGATGATCTGGCTGGTAGAGCAGGCGCATTTGCGGTGAGGCTATTTCCCCTCACCCTAACCCTCTCCCAGGGGGAGAGGGGACTGATTGGGGGATGCTCTGGAGATACGCCGACGTGAAATTACTGCGTTGAATCCATAATCGACTTGATCACTCAGGTCGATGTCCAACGCCAGACACCTCGGTCGGCTCCCTCTCCCTCTCCCTCCGGGAGAGGGGACTGAATGGGGGATGCTCTAGAAATACGCCGACGTGAAATTACTGCGTTGAATCCATAATCGACTCGATCACTCAGGTCGATGTACAACGCCAGACACCTCGGTCGGCTCCCTCTCCCTCGGGAGAGGGCTGGGGTGAGGGGCAAGGATTCACTCAGTACCCGACAGTAAACCGCTGACGCGAATGCTTCGGCGTTTCCACCTCGTCGATCAGCGCAATCGCGTAATCAGCAAAAGTAATCCAGCTACGCCCTTCAGCACTCACCAGCAAATGATCCTGGCCGACACGAAAACTACCCGTGCGCTCACCTTCGACAAACTCTGCCGACGGCGACAGAAAGGTCCAGTCCAGTTCTTTCTCTTGCCGCAACGCCTCAAGAAATGCCGCACCGGCACTGGCCTCAGCTTTGTACTCCGCCGGAAATCCCGCGCTGTCGATCACTCGCGTATCGTCCGGTAGCAACAACGAACCGGCCCCACCCACCACCAGCAGACGCTTCACACCCGCCTGCTTCACTGGCCCGACAATCGCCGCCGCAGGCACGGTGGCAAAATGCGCGGCGGTGATCACCACATCATGACCGGCCACGGCGTCCTGCAACGCGGCCGAATCCAGCACATCGACTTTCTTGCTGACCACACCGCTACGGGCGCCGATCTTCGAGGTATCGCGGGCAATAGCGGTAACGCTATGGCCGCGACGCAGGGCTTCTTCCAGCAGTTGGCTACCGGCTCGGCCGGTGGCACCAATGATTGCGATCTTGCTCATGACATTCTCCAGTTGGCTTGAGAGTGCTGCGTTTTCAGAATCGGCTTACCACTGCATTTCGCCCTTGGCGACTTTCGCGCTCAGCTCCAGCGAACTTTCTTCGCCGAGTGTCGGGTAGCGCTTTTTCATCGCGGCGATCAGTGCGGCGGAATCTTTGGCCTTGGCGGTTTCCGCGTCGAAAGCCTTAATGTAGTCGGCGGTGAATTTCACGCTGGCCAGCGAGCGGCTGCTGTCACCCAGGTAGTGACCCGGCACCACGGTGTTCGGTTTGAGGGTTTCGATCGAGTGCAACGTTTCCAGCCAGTCGGCGTGGGATTGCGCGCTCTGGGTATCGGCCATCCATACGTGGATGTTTTCGGCGACAACCACACCACCGACCACGGCTTTGAGCGACGGGATCCACACAAAACTGCGATCCGGTTGTTTGCCATCGAGGCCGATGACCTGCAATTTCTGCCCTTCGAGCATCAGGCTGTCACCCTTGAGCACGCCCGGCACGATGGTTTTCGCCGGCACGTCGGCGCCCATTTTCGGGCCCCAGAAGGCCAGTTTGCCGGCGACGGTTTTGTTGATGTGATCAACCGTCGGTTGCGAGGCCAGTACCTTGGCCTCCGGGAATGCCTTGGTCAGGGTATCAAGGCCGAAGTAGTAATCCGGGTCGCCATGGCTGATGTAGATGGTGGTCAGGTGCTTGCCGCTGGCGCGGATCTTTTCCACGACTTGCTCGGCCTGGGATTTGCCGAATTGCGCATCAACGAGGATCGCGTCTTTCTCACCGCTGACCAGCACCGAGGTCACCGGGAAAATCGCGTTTGTCCCTGGGTTGTAGACATCCAGGGTCAGATTGGCAGCCGCTGCATGCGCGGCGAAACCCAGGGAAGCAGTGGCGAGCAGAACGCGTTTGAGTGTGGTGAAGCCGATCATCTGTTGCTCCGGTGTCCGAATGCCGTGTTTGGCGATGGAACAGAGCTTAGTTGCCTGACTCAGTACAAAAAATGCGATGCTTGAACATAGTTTGTTTCTGAAAGCGGGCAAATCATGGATCGTCTCCAAGCAATGCGGGTGTTTGTCACCGTGGTGGACCTGGGCAGCCAGTCGGCCGCAGCCGATCATCTGGACCTTTCGCGGCCGGTGGTTTCACGTTATCTGGCAGAGCTGGAGGACTGGGTCGGCGCACGCCTGATGCACCGCACCACGCGCAAGTTGAGCCTGACCGCCGCCGGCAGTGAGATTCTGCCGCGCTGCCGGCAGATGCTGGAGTTGTCGAGCGACATGCAGGCCGCCGTCAGCGAACCCCACGATGCCCCGCGCGGGCTATTGCGGATCAGCGTCAGCACTTCGTTCGGCCAGGCCCAACTGGCGGATGCGATGGCCGCCTACGTCAAACGCTATCCGGGTGTGAGCATCGATCTGCAAATGCTCGATCGCACGGTGAATCTGGTCGATGAGCGCATCGACCTGGCGATTCGCACCAGCAACGATCTCGACCCCAACCTGATCGCCCGGCGCCTGACCGTTTGTCGTTCGGTGGTGTGTGCCGCGCCGGCTTATCTAAAGGAGCATCCGGAGCCGTTACGGGTCGACGAGTTGAGCCAACACAACTGCCTGACGCACTCGTATTTCGGCAAAAGCCTGTGGCATTTCGAGGAGGATGGCGAACCGGTTTCAGTGCCGGTGCAGGGTAATATCAGCGCCAACGAGGCCAGCACGTTATTGCGCGCGACACTGGCTGGCGCGGGGGTGGCGATGCTGCCGACCTACCAGGCCGGGGTGCATATTAACAGCGGCGAACTGGTCCGCCTGCTGCCCCATGCCGAGCCGCGACAGATGAACATCTACGCGGTGTACGCCTCACGCAAACACATGCCGGCGGCGCTGCGCAGCATGCTGGATTTTCTGGTAGAGCGCTTTCCTGAGCATCCGCAATGGGACGTTGATCTGTAAACCGATCCAATGTGGGAGCGAGCCTGCTCGCTCCCACACTGGCTATCAATGTGCTGAATGGCCGGTTAAATCCTCAAGCACACTCGCTGGCAACTCCCCAGCGCTGACCTATGCTGAAAGTAATACCGCAAGGTATGTCGTTCAGAGGTCTACGCCATGAACATCAAAACAAGAAGGTACATCGCGATTTTCATCACCTGCGCCGCCACGCTGGCGCTGTACGGCACCGCTGCCTGGCGGGTCGAACAGCTGCGACAGCTGCCGCGCGAGTATGCGAGCTGCAACTTCGAGCGCTGCATTCCGCACAATGCCACGCTGAACGCATTGCGCTGATATTCAACTGTAGGAGTGAGCCTGCTCGCGATAGCGGTGTGTCAGTCAAACTTTATTGTATGACACACCGCTATCGCGAGCAGGCTCACTCCTACAGGGGTGCTGTGGTGTCTGTGGATCAGTGTTCGGCTTTCAATCGGTCGCGGAAGGCTTTTGGCGATATCCCCACCCGGCGCCGAAACAGGCGCGTGAAGTTGGTCGGATCGGAAAACCCCAACAACTCCGACATCTCGTAAATCGTCATGCTGGTGTAGGTCAGCAAGCGCTTGGCTTCCAGCAACTGACGCTCGTGCATGATCTGCAACGCCGGTTGCCCCGCCAGTTCACGGCAAGTGCCGTTAAGGTGCGATACCGAAATCCCCAGCCGATGCGCCAGGTCTTCAACCTTCACATGCTGGCGATAAGTTTCCTCGACCAATTGAATAAAGCCATTGAGGTATTCGCGCTGACGTTGCGGCCGCTGACTGGCTTTGTGCCGCACGATCGCCTGCCGGCTGACCCAGACCATGATCACGCTGACCAGCGAATGCATGAGCATTTCCCGCGCCGGTTGATGACCGTTGTATTCGGCCTGCAATGCCGAGAACAGGCTGTTGAGGTAATCACCGTCGGTGCCTGCCGGGTAGTTTTCTGCACTGGCCAGTGCGTGCACCGAATCGCCCAGTTGCGCCTGCAAGTGATTGATCAGCGGTGTGGCGAGGGTAACGATGAACCCTTCGACGTCTTCGGAAAAGCGAAAGCCGTGCACCGATAACGGTGGCAGCACTTGAATCGCCGGGGTTTGGAGTTGCGTGCGCTGCCCTTCGATCTCAAGCTCTGCCTGACCTTTGAAGACGAAGAGCAACTGGCACAAATCAGCATGGCGGTGGGGTTTGATTTCCCACTCATGTTCGCGACTGCGGGAGGAAATGGTTTCACAGTGCAGCAAGTCAGGGGTCGGCCAGTCCAGGCTTTCACCGTAGAGCTTGAACACTGGAATCGAAGGCAGCTCAGGCTTGTTCATCACTTCAATCCAGGCCTCGGGGTTGTGGGCGATAATCGCACCGATTGGCAGAATGTACAGGTATCAGCTCAGTTTTCACCTTCAATTGACAGACCCGCAAGGGAAAAATGCAAGCACTCGATCCATAAAAAATATTCACCGGCGCTTGTCGCGTGAAGCTTGCGAGCCATAAAAACAATGAAAACGCTGAAAACCCAAGTCGCCATTATCGGCGCCGGTCCGTCCGGATTGCTCCTCGGCCAGTTGCTGCACAACGCTGGTATCGACACCCTCATCCTTGAACGCCAGACACCTGATTACGTGCTCGGACGCATTCGCGCCGGGGTACTTGAACAGGGCATGGTAGAGCTGTTGCGTCAGGCTGGCGTGAGTCAGCGCATGGACGCCGAAGGTCTGGTGCATGGCGGTTTCGATCTGGCCCTGGACGGACGTCAGGTGCACATCGATCTGCACGCGCTGACCGGCGGCAAGAGCGTGATGATCTACGGCCAGACCGAAGTCACCCGCGACCTGATGGCCGCTCGTCGGGAGGCTGGTGCGCCGACCATTTACCAGGCGAGGGATGTCGTTCCTCACGGCATGAAAAGCGACGAGGCATTTGTTACCTTCGAAAAGGACGGCGAAACCTTTCGCGTCGATTGCGATTACATCGCCGGCTGCGACGGCTTCCACGGGGTCGCGCGGCAGTCGATTCCGGCCGATAGCCTGAAGGTCTTCGAGCGGGTTTATCCGTTTGGCTGGCTGGGGATTCTGGCCGACACGCCGCCGGTGCATGAGGAGTTGGTCTACGCCCGCCATGAACGTGGCTTCGCCCTGTGCAGCATGCGTTCGGCGACGCGCACCCGCTATTACCTGCAAGTGCCGGCGGATGAAAATGTCGATGACTGGAGCGATCAGCGCTTTTGGGATGAACTGAAAAATCGTCTGCCGGTGGAGCTTGCCGAGAAGCTGGTCACTGGCCCATCGATTGAAAAGAGCATCGCGCCGCTGCGCAGTTTTGTCGTCGAGCCGATGCAGTACGGACGGATGTTTCTCGTCGGCGACGCGGCGCATATCGTCCCGCCCACTGGCGCCAAGGGTTTGAATCTGGCCGCCAGCGACGTCAGCACATTGTTCAATATTCTGCTGAAGGTTTATCGCGACGACCGCACCGATCTGCTGGAGAAATACTCGGAAATCTGCCTGCGCCGCGTGTGGAAAGCCGAGCGCTTTTCCTGGTGGATGACCTCGATGCTGCATCGCTTCGATGACCACGATGCGTTCAGCCAGCGCATCAGCGCTTCGGAACTGGACTACTTTGTCAGTTCAGAAGCAGGGCGAAAAACCATTGCAGAAAATTACGTCGGACTTCCTTATGAGGCTATCGAATAGCCTGCTACCGACTTACACTGGCGAGCATCCCCGCTCGCCTGATGATCTGCGGGACTCTCACTGCCCGCAGGTTTTGCCCGTGACCAATCTCAATCACCCCGAAACGCCCAAACCGGCCATTCGCAGCGTGCTGGTCGCGCTGATGATGGCGATCTTTCTCGGCGCGCTGGACCAAACCATTGTCGCCGTGTCGATGCCGGCCATTTCTGCGCAGTTCAAGGACGTCAGCCTGCTGGCTTGGGTGATTTCCGGGTACATGGTCGCGATGACGGTGGCCGTGCCGATCTACGGCAAGCTCGGCGACTTGTATGGGCGGCGCAAACTGATGCTGTTCGGCATGGGCCTGTTCACCCTCGCCTCACTCTTTTGCGGCATGGCGCAAAGCATGGAGCAACTGGTGCTGGCGCGGATCCTTCAGGGCATCGGCGCCGGCGGGATGATCTCGGTGAGTCAGGCGATCATCGGCGACATCGTGCCGCCGCGCGAACGCGGGCGCTATCAGGGTTACTTCAGCAGCATGTACGCGGTGGCCAGTGTCGCCGGCCCGGTACTCGGCGGTTACATGACCGAATACCTGTCGTGGCGCTGGGTATTTCTGATCAACCTGCCGCTGGGCCTCGGTGCCTGGTGGGTGGCGCGGCGCAATCTGCGTGGCCTGCCGATTCCCCAGCGCAAACCGGTCATCGATTACCTCGGCACGCTGCTGATGATCATCGGCCTCACTGCCCTGCTGCTGGGCATCACTCAGGTTGGCCAGGGTCATTCGTGGCGCAGCAGCGAAGTGATCGCTCTGTTTGCATGTGCGGTGGTGGTGTTGGCGCTGTTTGTCTGGCACGAACGCCGGGCGCGGGAGCCGTTGCTGCCGATGCACCTGTTCGCCAATCGCAACGCCCTGCTGTGCTGGTGCACGATTTTCTTCACCAGTTTCCAGGCGATTTCCTTGATTGTGCTGATGCCGCTGCGCTTTCAAAGCGTTACCGGGGCCGGGGCTGACAGCGCCGCGTTGCACTTGCTGCCGCTGGCGATGGGGCTGCCGATTGGTGCGTTTTTCGCCGGGCGTCGCACGTCGATCACCGGGCGCTACAAACCGCAGATTCTGACCGGTGCGATGCTGATGCCGGTCGCGATTCTCGGCATGGCATTCAGCCCACCGGAGGCGACGCTGATCAGCGCACTGTTCATGTTGCTCTGCGGTATCTCCAGCGGCATGCAGTTCCCGACCTCGTTGGTCGGCACCCAGAATTCGGTGGAACAACGCGACATCGGCGTAGCGACCAGCACCACCAACCTGTTTCGCTCCCTCGGCGGCGCAGTGGGCGTGGCGTTGATGTCGGCGCTGTTGCTGGCGTTGTTACAGGACTCCAGCTTCGCCCATCTGGCAAGCAGTTCACTGATGAGCGAAGGGCATTCGGGCAACGTCCTGCTCGATGGTCTGAACGCCGCGCCGGGGGATGCGCAAAATGCCTTGCGTGCGGAGTTGCTGGTGACGTTCCGGCATCTGTTGTGGGTGAGTGCGGCGGTGTCGTTGCTTGGGTTGGCAGCGGCGATTGCGATGCCGAACAACCTGCTGCGCGGACGCGAGCAGGCTCACTCCTACAGGAAGCCGGTGTTTCACTCAGGGGCTGTAGTAACCGACGGCTACAAGGAAATGCCCGGCCTTCTTCAGGTAGGCATGTTTGTCCTCGACCTTGCCGGTCACCGGGTTTTTCCAGCGGTATTCATACTCACCGTCATCCTGCTTGCCGATCAGCGCCAGAATCGGCTCGCCCACCGGTTTGCCATCCGGATCCTTGATCTTGCCGAAGTCGGTGTTGATCAAGCGCAGGTTGGTGCCGTGGGCAACGTAGCGCTGGGTGTTCAGATCAACCACAAACACATACAAGTCGTCCTGCAAGTAGCCACCCTTGAGTGAGTTGATCGCCGTCAGCGTGGCCTTCTCGTCTTTGCCCAAATCAGTCGCCGCTTTATCGAGCAACGCCTTGGCCTGCTCGGCCGAGGCTCGCGGCAAGTAGTAACCCACCGCCAGAATCCGCTGACCGATGCGCTGGTAATACACATGCTTGCGCTCGACCTTGCCGTCCGACCAGTTCTGCCAACGGTATTCGGCCTGCTGGATGCCGTTGCCTTCCGGCACTTTCAACGCGTCCTTGAAGGTTTTCTGCAAATCCGGGCCGAGCACCTCACTGACGTCACGACCGATCAATGCCGACGAAGGCCCGCCGCTGGCGAGCATCACGCCTTTGGTGTCGACCACGAACACGTAGCGATCCTTGTCGACGAACTCGCCCTGCCGGCTGAACGCGGCGAACGCCTTGTCGCCGTTGTCGTGGTAATAGGCCAGGGCTTTTTCCAGCAAGGCGATGGCGGCCTGACTGTCATCCTTGGCGGTCGTGGCGGCGCTGGCCTGGCCGAAACCGGCCAGTAACATCACGCCGAGCCAAGCCACTTTATGCAAAAAACCCATAGCGCATCCCTCGTTCTTGTTGGTGTTTCAAGAGCGTAGACGGCTTGGGCTGATGCATGGATATTCAGAGGGTTTCTGAACGTTTCGCGGCTTGAGTGGTGAGGCGAGACTCACCACCGTTGAGCAAGTCTTACGGGCGGGAATTGATCTGCTGCTGCAGGTTCTGAATCTGCGCCTGAAGGGTATTGATGTTGCGGGTCATCTGCCCGCGGAAAGCGTCGAACTCGGCGGTATTGCCGCCTTGCGGGGCTGCCGGGCGGTTGTCCTGCTCGCTTTTGAGGACGACGATTTCCTGTTCGAGGCGATCAATCGCCGCGCTCGGGTTGCCCTGCTTCTTCAACGCCGCGATGTCGGCACCGAGGCTTTTGAACTGCGCGTCAAAGGCCTTCAACTGAGCGTCGACCTTGCTGGTGTCGGCCGGTGTGCTTTTCACCGTCGCCAGTTCCGCAGTCAAGGCTTTGACCTGCGCCTGCAACTGGGTATTGGCGTTCTGCTGTTCAGTGGTCTGCGCGGTCATCTGTGCCAGTCGTTTGTCCAGATCACTGGCCTGCCCCGCGACGCCTTGCTGCTGTTTGCTCTGATCGAGCAGCTTGCCTTCGAGCTGTTTGATCTGCAGCTTGAGGGCTTCGCTGTCGCTGGTGACGTTGGACTGGCTGGCCACGACCTTGCCGGAAATGTCCTGCAAGCGCCCCGCCGCTTCTTCACTGATGCGCGCGAAGCTTTCCTGGGTGGCGACCAGTTGCTGCTCCATCAACGAGATTTGCTGGAAACTCCACCAGGCCAGACCGACGAAGGCGAAAAACAGTGCGCCGACCAACGCCCACAACGGGCCGGTGCTGGCCGCCTTGACCTTGACCACGGGCGGCGTGCGCGAATGCACGGAGGTGCGAGCGGTGGTCGGAATGTCATCGTCGTCGAAGGTGTCGGCCCGCAGGCTCGGGACATCATCGAAATCGTCGTGGGCATCATTACGCATGGACATTGAGGCAACCTTTGTGAAACGCGGTGATGGCTAAATGCTGCGAAGTATAACCGCCGCAGCCGCAGGGATTGACCCCCAAGCGGCTACACGGTTCATTGCCGCCCGGCCGAATCGTTTCAACGGATGTCCTGAGCTTTCCACCAGCCGCAGAACTCATCCAGCGCCGACCACAGGCTGACTTTCGGATCGTAGTCGAGATAATGCCGGGCGCGGCTGATGTCGAGGGTGAAATTTTTTTTCATCACCTGCATGCCCAGGCGCGACAGGGTTGGCTCCGGGCGCCCCGGCCAGAGTTTGCAAGCGCCCTCGTTGAGCGCCGCGACGCTGTAGGCCAGACCATACGAACGGTACTTGGTGACCTGCGGCACTTCCATTTTGCGCATCACGTAATTGACCACATCCCAAAGCGGCACCGGCGCGCCGTTGCTGATGTTGTAGGCCTTGCCCAGTGCGGAACCGGCGGCCAGCAAACTGCTGAGCATCGCTTCGTTGAGGTTCTGCACGCTGGTGAAATCGACTTTGTTCAGGCCATTGCCGATGATCGCCAAGCGGCCCTTGCGCTGCATATTAAGCAGGCGCGGGAAGATGCTCATGTCACCGGCGCCGGTGACGAAACGCGGGCGCAGGGCGATGGTTTCCAGGCCGAACTCCTGCGCACCGAAAACCTTTTGCTCAGCCATATATTTGGTCGCGGCGTAGTGATGCTTGAACCGCTTGGGCACTTGCTCTTCGGTCAGGTTGAAATGATCACGGCCATCGAAATAGATCGATGGCGACGACAGATGCACCAAACGGCGGACGCGCTGTTTCAGACAGGCTTCGACAACGTTTTCGGTGACCTGCACGTTGCCCTGATGAAAGTCCTGATAGCGGCCCCACAGCCCGACGGCGCCCGCGCAATGCACCACGGCTTCAACATCGGAACACAGCTCGCGGACCAGATCGGGATCGGTCAGGTCGCCGGGGACAAACTCGGCGCCACGGCGCACCAGATGTTCGACGCTCTCGGCCCGGCGACCGTTAACCCGCACGTCCAGGCCCTGCTCCAGGGCGAAACGCGCAAAGCGTCCGCCAATGAAGCCGCTTGCGCCGGTGACCAGAATTTTCATGTAAAGCTCCGATGTCTTTCGTTTTGCCTGATTCGAGTGTCTTGACGCTGGCCCTCAGTCCAACGGCACTAGCCATTGCGCCGAAGAACGCAGCAATTGCTCGGTCAGCAAGCCCAGCAACTGACCGCCATTACGCCAATGATGCCAGTACAACGGCACGTCGATCGGTTTATCTGGCAGCAGTTCACGCAATAACCCGCGTTGCAATTGATCGCGCACTTGCAGTTCCGGCACCAGGCCCCAGCCCAGTCCGGCTTCGATCAGGCGGATAAAACCTTCCGAGGAAGGACATAAATGGTGTTCGAATCCGCCATCGACGCCCAACGAGGCGAGGTAGCGATGCTGGAGAAAGTCGTCCGGGCCGAACACCAGCGCCGGGGTGCGTGGCAGTTGCTCGGCGCGCACGCCGTCGGGGAAATGCCGTTCGATGAACGCCGGGCTGGCCAGCGCGCGATAACGCATCGCCCCGAGCAACACACTGCGTGCGCCGGCCACCGGCCGTTCACTGGCGCAGAGGCACGCGGCCACCTCACCGGCGCGCATGCGTTTGAGGCCGACGGTCTGGTCTTCGACAATCAGATCGAGCAGCAAATGTTGTTCGGCGCAAAAATCGCCCACCGCTTCGGCCCACCACGTGGCGAGGCTGTCGGCATTAAGTGCGATGCGCAAACGTTCCGGCAACCCCTCCTCGTCCAGCGCGGGCACAAGGGTTTGCAGGTCACGCTCAAGCAGACGCACCTGCTGCACATGGTTGAGCAGACGCCGGCCTATCTCGGTCGGCGACGGCGGCGTGCCGCGAATCAACACCGGTTGGCCGACCCGCGCTTCGAGCAGTTTGATCCGCTGCGAAATCGCCGATTGCGACAAACCCAGCACCTGCGCGGCCCGTTCGAAGCCGGCCTGCTCGACCACGGCGGCCAGAGCAGAAAGCAATTTGTAGTCGAACATCAGTTTTCCTAATGAGCGATCAGCACTATTGATTTTTCTTATACAGGTTTCGCCCGGAGAATAGCCAGCAAGCACTCTTTATCAAGGATCACTGCAATGGCTGGCGAAACCTCACTCACAACCTTGTTGCGCAGCATGAGCCCGCAACTGAACGCCGGCGAATACGTATTCTGCACCCTGCCCGATGGCGTGTTACCGAGGGATCTGGAGATCGTCGGCAGCTTCCGCGAACAGGAAGGCCTGACCGTGATTCTCGAACGCTCCCAAGCTGAACAGGCCGGTTTCAGTTTCGACTACGTCGCCGCGTGGATCACCCTCGACGTGCACTCGGCGCTGGAAGCCGTGGGCCTCACCGCCGCATTCGCCACGGCACTGGGCAAGGCCGGGATCAGTTGCAACGTGATTGCCGGCTATTACCACGACCATTTGTTCGTCGGCCAGGCCGACGCCGAACGCGCCATGCAAGTGCTGCGCGATCTCGCAGCCAACGCGGAGTAATTGTTATGTGGCAAAGCTATGTGAACGGCTTGCTGGTGGCGTTCGGGCTGATCATGGCGATCGGCACGCAGAACGCTTTTGTATTGGCGCAGAGCCTGCGTCGTGAACATCACCTGCCCGTGGCGGCGTTGTGCGTGATCTGCGATGCACTGCTCGTGGCGGCCGGGGTATTCGGCCTGGCGACGATTCTGGCGCAAAACCCGACGCTGCTCGCCATTGCCCGTTGGGGCGGCGCGACGTTTCTGATCTGGTACGGCAGCCAGGCGCTACGCCGGGCCTGTTCGAAACAGAGCCTGGGTCAGGGCGAGAACCAGACCGTGCGCTCCCTGCGGGCGGTGATGCTCAGCGCTTTGGCGGTGACGCTGCTCAATCCGCACGTTTACCTGGATACGGTGTTGTTGATCGGCTCTCTTGGTGCGCAACAATCGGTGCCGGGGGCTTACGTGGTCGGTGCTGCGAGTGCTTCGCTGTTATGGTTTTTCACGTTGGCACTGGGTGCTGCGTGGTTGGCGCCATATCTGGCCCGGCCGAGTACCTGGCGGATTCTTGATCTGGTGGTGGCGTTGATGATGTTCACGGTCGCCGGGCAGTTGATATTGGCGAGCTGATTTATTCCAAACCGCTCTGGAACCTCTATCCCACACAGTTGTTGCGTGGTTATGGCGCAACCCCGGTGCTATGATCGAAACCCTGCGCCGCAAAGAGTAAAAACTCGCCGGTGCATTTCTGGCCGCCCGTGATCGGCCTTGCGCTCACCGCAACAGACCTGATTAGGAGAATCATCATGGCTTTCGAATTGCCGCCGCTGCCTTACGCACACGATGCCCTGCAGCCGCACATTTCCAAGGAAACCCTGGAATACCACCACGACAAGCACCACAACACCTATGTCGTGAACCTGAACAACCTGGTGCCAGGCACCGAGTTCGAAGGCAAGACCCTGGAAGAAATCGTCAAGACTTCCTCGGGCGGTATCTTCAACAACGCCGCTCAGGTCTGGAACCACACTTTCTACTGGAACTGCCTGGCGCCAAACGCCGGCGGTCAACCAACCGGCGCGCTGGCTGAAGCCATCAATGCTGCTTTCGGTTCGTTCGACAAGTTCAAGGAAGAGTTCAGCAAAACCTCGATCGGCACCTTCGGTTCCGGCTGGGGCTGGCTGGTGAAAAAGGCTGACGGTTCCCTGGCTCTGGCCAGCACCATCGGCGCCGGCAACCCGCTGACCAGCGGCGACACCCCGCTGCTGACTTGCGACGTCTGGGAACACGCTTACTACATCGACTACCGCAACGTTCGTCCGAAGTACGTCGAAGCGTTCTGGAACCTGGTCAACTGGAAGTTCGTTGCTGAGCAGTTCGAAGGCAAAACCTTCACCGCTTAAGCTGCGCGCCAGTCAAAAAACCCGGCTTTTGCCGGGTTTTTTTATGCCTGCATAGACCCCGTACGATGATCGTTCCCACGCTCCGCGTGGGCATGCAGCCCGTGACGCTCCGCGTCCCTGGACGCAGAGCGTCCCTGGAGGCATTCCCACGCGGAGCGTGGGAACGATCAAACAGAAAATGCAGCCTCAGGCCGCTTGCTGCCGTGCCACTGCGGGCTAACATCAAAAAGAGGAAAAAATGCTGCGAACCGCTCAAGTTGAGGGGCGAAACTACCGACATAGTACAAATTAGGGCTAATACTCCAGACAGCAGCATTTCGGCCAAGGCTATGGGCGAATCGCCCCCGGTCTGATTGTCCCTTTGACTGCCAACTCGGGATTGCCAATACTCATGGCAACTTGACGCTACCCGCACGGAACAAGGAATAACCCTTTGAAGCTGGAACTCAAGAACAGCTTGTCGGTGAAGTTGCTCCGGGTCGTGCTCCTGTCGGCATTGATCGTCGGCGTAGTCTTGAGCTGCGCACAGATCGTTTTCGATGCTTACAAAACCCGCCAGGCCGTTGCCGGCGACGCCGAACGCATCCTCGACATGTTCCGCGATCCCTCGACCCAGGCGGTTTACAGCCTCGACCGGGAAATGGGCATGCAGGTGATCGAAGGCCTGTTCCAGGACGATGCCGTGCGTCAGGCCTCTATCGGCCATCCCAACGAAGCCATGCTCGCGCAGAAGTCCCGCGAATTGCAGCAGTCCAACAGCCGCTGGCTGACCGACCTGATTCTCGGCCAGGAACGCACCTTCACCACGCAACTGGTAGGGCGTGGTCCGTACAGCGAGTACTACGGCGACCTGAGCATCACCCTCGACACCGCCACCTATGGCGAGGGCTTTATCGTCAGTTCGGTGATCATCTTTATTTCCGGGGTGTTGCGCGCACTGGCGATGGGCCTGGTGTTGTATCTGGTCTATCACTGGCTGCTGACCAAGCCGTTGTCGCGAATCATCGAACACCTCACCGAGATCAACCCCGATCGCCCCAGCGAACACAAGATTCCGCAGCTCAAGGGCCACGAAAAAAACGAGCTGGGCATCTGGATCAACACCGCCAATCAGTTGCTCGAGTCGATCGAACGCAACACTCATCTGCGTCATGAAGCGGAAAACAGTCTGCTGCGCATGGCCCAGTACGACTTCCTCACCGGCCTGCCGAATCGCCAGCAACTCCAGCAGCAACTGGACAAGATTCTGGTCGACGCCGGCAAGCTGCAACGCCGGGTCGCGGTGTTGTGCGTGGGGCTGGATGATTTCAAAGGCATCAACGAGCAATTCAGCTACCAGACCGGCGATCAATTGTTGCTGGCCCTGGCCGATCGTCTGCGCGCCCACAGCGGCCGCCTCGGCGCCCTCGCCCGCCTCGGCGGCGACCAGTTCGCACTGGTACAAGCGGATATCGAGCAACCTTACGAAGCGGCCGAACTGGCGCAGAGCATCCTTGATGATCTGGAGGCGCCGTTCGCCCTCGACCATCAGGAAATCCGCCTGCGCGCGACCATTGGCATCACCCTGTTCCCGGAGGACGGCGACAGCACCGAGAAGCTGTTGCAGAAGGCCGAGCAGACCATGACCCTGGCCAAGACCCGCTCGCGCAACCGCTATCAGTTCTACATCGCCAGTGTAGATAGCGAGATGCGCCGTCGTCGTGAATTGGAAAAAGACCTGCGCGATGCGCTGTTGCGTGATCAGTTCTATCTCGTCTATCAGCCGCAGATCAGCTATCGCGATCACCGCGTGGTCGGCGTCGAAGCGCTGATTCGCTGGCAGCATCCGGAACACGGTCTGGTGCCGCCGGACTTGTTCATCCCGCTGGCCGAGCAGAACGGCACGATCATCGCCATCGGCGAATGGGTGCTCGATCAGGCCTGCAAGCAATTGCGCGAATGGCACGATATGGGTTTCGCCGACCTGCGCATGGCAGTGAATCTATCGACCGTGCAACTGCACCACGCCGAATTGCCGCGCGTGGTCAACAACCTGCTGCAGATGTACCGCCTGCCACCGCGCAGTCTGGAACTGGAGGTCACCGAAACCGGCCTGATGGAAGACATCAGCACCGCCGCCCAGCACTTGCTCAGCCTGCGCCGCTCTGGCGCATTGATCGCCATCGATGACTTCGGCACCGGCTATTCATCCCTGAGCTATCTGAAAAGCCTGCCGCTGGACAAGATCAAGATCGACAAGAGCTTCGTTCAGGACCTGCTCGATGACGACGACGATGCGACCATCGTTCGCGCGATCATTCAACTGGGCAAGAGCCTGGGCATGCAGGTGATTGCCGAGGGCGTGGAAACCGCCGAACAGGAAAGCTACATCATTTCCGAAGGCTGCCACGAAGGTCAGGGTTACCACTACAGCAAACCGCTGCCGGCCCGGGAACTGGGCGCCTATCTCAAACAGGCGCAACGCAGTAACGCGGCCATTCTCTAGAAGATCGAAAGATCGCAGCCTGCGGCAGCTCCTACAGACGAACGCATTTCAAATGCAGGAGCTGCCGAAGGCTCGGGCCGCGATTGGACGATCTTTTGCTATCGATGCGCGAATAAGAAATATTTCCAAGTACGCCCTTTACACATAATGCGAAAGATTTGCATTATGTCGCAGTTTTGCGCACCCCCAGCGCGAGTCCACTCAACTATCGAAGCAGGATGTTCGCCATGATTCGTATGCCTCTGGCTACCGCCAGTCTGCTGGCCATCGCTATTTCCCTCGCCGGTTGCGGCGAAGGCAAAGACAAGGCAGCCGCTCCGGCCGCACCGACCCCAGCCGCCAGCACCACCGCACCTGCGGCGGCGCCTGCCACTGCCGGTAAAGTCGACGAAGCCGCCGCCAAGGCTGTGGTCGCGCACTACGCCGACATGGTCTTCGCCGTTTACAGCGATGCCGAATCCACCGCGAAAACCCTGCAGACCGCCGTCGACGCCTTCCTCGCCAAGCCGAACGCCGACACCCTGAAAGCCGCCAAGGCTGCCTGGGTCGCCGCGCGCGTTCCGTACCTGCAGAGCGAAGTGTTCCGCTTCGGCAACACCATCATCGACGATTGGGAAGGTCAGGTTAACGCCTGGCCTCTGGACGAGGGTCTGATCGACTACGTCGACAAATCCTACGAGCACGCTCTGGGTAACCCGGGCGCCACCGCCAACATCATCGCCAACACCGAAGTTCAGGTCGGCGAAGACAAGGTCGACGTCAAAGACATCACCGCGGAAAAACTCGCCAGCCTCAACGAGCTGGGCGGTTCCGAAGCCAACGTCGCCACCGGCTACCACGCGATCGAATTCCTGCTGTGGGGCCAGGACCTCAACGGCACTGGCCCTGGCGCTGGCAACCGTCCGGCCTCCGACTACCTGGAAGGCGCCGGCGCCACTGGCGGTCACAACGATCGTCGTCGTGCTTACCTGAAGTCGGTGACCCAACTGCTGGTCAGCGACCTGGAAGAAATGGTCGGCAACTGGAAGCCGAACGTGGCTGACAACTACCGCGCCACCCTGGAAGCCGAGCCTGGCGAAACCGGTCTGCGCAAAATGCTCTTCGGCATGGGCAGCCTGTCCCTGGGTGAACTGGCGGGCGAGCGTATGAAGGTTTCCCTGGAAGCCAACTCCCCTGAAGACGAGCAGGATTGCTTCAGCGACAACACCCACAACTCGCACTTCTACGATGCCAAAGGCATTCGTAACGTCTACCTGGGCGAGTACACCCGTGTTGACGGCACCAAAATGACCGGCGCCAGCCTGTCGTCGCTGGTGGCCAAGGCCGACCCGGCTGCCGACACCGCACTGAAAGCCGATCTGGCCGCTACCGAAGCGAAGATCCAGGTCATGGTCGATCACGCCAACAAGGGTGAGCACTACGACCAGCTGATCGCTGCCGGCAACACTGCGGGCAACCAGATCGTTCGCGACGCCATCGCCTCGCTGGTCAAGCAGACCGGTTCGATCGAAGCCGCTGCCGGCAAACTGGGCATCAGCGACCTGAACCCGGACAACGCTGATCACGAGTTCTGATCAACCGCGTCTGCGTCAAAAAAGGCGACCTTCGGGTCGCCTTTTTCATGCATGCCAAACACAACCCCCCTGCTTCAAGGTGTACCCAATATCAAGTGCACCACCAATCCCTGTGGGAGCGAGCTTGCTCGCGAAGGCGGCATCTGGCGCAACACCTGCAGAGCGACGAACTCCGCTTTCGCGAGCAAGCTCGCTCCCACAAGGTTTGCATTGGCCTTTAGGTTTGCTTCATATCAAGCAAACGATAATTCCTCTTATTCAAACTCCTTCGCCCTGTTAGACTTTGCGCCTTTATTTTCGCCCGTCCGCAGGATGTCTGATGCCCTCGCTGCCTCTTCGCTTGTCCGCACTGTTGCTGGCCCTGGGCCTGAGTGCCTGCGATGACGCCCCGCGTTTTACCAAAGCTGAGCCGGGTGAAGCACGTTCGGGCGGTGCAGCGACCGTGCGCAAGACCGATCAGAATGCGTTCTCGTTGCCTTCGGCGAATCTGCCACCGTCACGGCGAGTGGACTTCAGTGTCGGCAACAGCTTTTTCCGCAGCCCTTGGGTGATTGCACCGTCGACCACCACTGCGCGCGATGGTCTCGGCCCGCTGTTCAACACCAACGCCTGCCAGAACTGCCACATCAAGGACGGTCGCGGCCATCCGCCAACGCCGGATGCCGCCAACGCGGTGTCGATGCTGGTGCGCCTGTCGATCCCTGATGCGCCGCAATTCGCCAAGCTCATTGAGCAGGTCGGCGTAGTGCCGGAGCCGGTCTACGGCGGCCAGTTCCAGGACATGGCCGTGCCCGGCGTCGCCCCGGAAGGCAAAGTGCGCGTCGATTACACGCCAGTGCCCGTGCGTTTCAAGGACGGCACCGAAGTCGAATTGCGCAAGCCAGTGTTGCAGATCACCCAACTGGGCTACGGCCCGATGCACCCGGACACGCGTTTCTCGGCCCGCGTCGCGCCGCCGATGATTGGTCTGGGCCTGCTCGAAGCGATCCCCGAAGAAGCGATTCTGGCCAACGCCGCCGCGCAAGCCAAAGACAACAAAGGCATCAATGGCCGTCCCAATCAGGTCTGGGATGATGCGTTGCAGAAGACCGTCATGGGCAGATTCGGCTGGAAAGCCGGGCAACCGAACCTCAATCAACAGAACGTCCACGCGTTTTCCGGTGACATGGGCCTCACCACCAGCCTGCGCCCCTTCGATGACTGCACCGAGGCGCAAACTGCCTGCAAACAGGCACCGAATGGCAATGGCCCGGACGGCGAGCCGGAAGTCAGCGACAACATCCTGCGTCTGGTGCTGTTCTACAGCCGTAACCTCGCCGTACCCGCGCGGCGTAGCGTCAACGATGCACAAGTGCTGGCCGGCAAGAACCTGTTTTTCCAGGCCGGTTGCGATTCGTGCCACACGCCGAAATACACCACCGTCGCCAACGCGGCCGAACCTGAACTGGCCAATCAGGTGATTCGTCCGTACAGCGATCTGTTGCTGCATGACATGGGCGACGGCCTGGCCGACAACCGTACGGAATTCCAGGCCTCCGGCCGCGACTGGCGCACGCCGCCGTTGTGGGGGATCGGCCTGACGCAAGCCGTCAGCGGCCACACACAGTTTTTGCATGACGGTCGCGCGCGCAATCTGCTCGAAGCGGTGCTCTGGCATGGCGGCGAAGCGCAAGCCGCGCAGCAACAGGTTTTGTCTTTCAATGCCGAGCAGCGCGCCGCGCTGCTGGCGTTTTTGAACTCACTTTAAACACTGAAAAAGAATCGGGAGCCCGACATGTTCCGTCCCAAGCTACTGTTCACCAGCCTTGCCGCGCTCGCCCTCGGCGCCTGCTCGCCACAGGATCCGCAAGCGGTCACGTCGGCGGCCATCGCCAAATCGGTGATCCTGCCGACCTACACCCGTTGGGTCGAGGCCGACAAGCAACTGGCGGTCAGCGCCCTCGCCTACTGCCAGGGCAAGGAAACCCTGGAAACCGCCCGCGCCGATTTCCTGCACGCGCAGAAAGCCTGGGCCGAGCTGCAACCGCTGCTGATCGGCCCGTTGGCCGAGGGCAACCGTTCGTGGCAGGTACAGTTCTGGCCGGACAAGAAGAACCTCGTCGGCCGTCAGGTCGAGCAATTGGTCGTCGCGCAGCCGCAGATCGACGCCGCCGCCCTGGCCAAATCGAGCGTAGTCGTTCAAGGTCTGTCGGCGTACGAGTACATCCTGTTCGACGCCAAGCCTGACGTGGCCAACGCCGAGCAGAAAGCCAAGTACTGCCCGCTGCTGATCGCCATTGGCGAACGACAGAAGCAACTGGCCGAAGAGATTCTGCAGGGCTGGAACAACACTGACGGCATGCTCGCGCAGATGACCAAGTTCCCCAACCAGCGCTACGCCGACTCCCACGAAGCGATCGCCGATCTGCTGCGCGTGCAGGTCACTGCACTGGACACTCTGAAGAAAAAACTCGGCACGCCAATGGGCCGTCAGAGCAAAGGCGTGCCTCAACCGTTCCAGGCCGATGCCTGGCGCAGCCAGTCCTCGCTGACCGCACTGGAAGCCAGCCTCGCCGCTGCCAAAACCGTCTGGGAAGGTGTCGACAACAAAGGCCTGCGCAGCCTGCTGCCAAGCGATCAGAAGCCATTGGCCGACAAGATCGACGCAGCCTACGCCGCTTCGCTGAAACTGTTCGACAGCACTCAGCGTTCGCTCGGCGAAATGCTCGAAGACGACGCCGGTCGTCAGCAACTGAACGACATCTACGACAGCCTCAACGTCGTCCATCGCCTGCACGAAGGCGAACTGGCCAAGGCGCTGGGCATCCAACTGGGCTTCAACGCCAACGACGGTGACTGATGAGGGCAAGTGCCATGCTGCGACGTCAGGTTCTGACTTTAGGTAGTGCACTGCTCGGAGCAGTGACGCTGGGCGGCTGGACGCTGTTCAAACGCAAGGATCAGAGCCCGCTGTTGCTGTCGGCGCGCGACGACACCGACGGCAAGCACTACGCCGTCGGCTATCGGCTGGATGGCACGCGGGTGTTCGCCACCGAAGTCGGCCAACGCTGCCACGACATCATCAACCATCCGACGCAGCCGATTGCGCTGTTCGTCGCGCGGCGTCCGGGCACCGAAAGCTACCTGGTCGACCTACGCGACGGTAAGTTGCTGCAGACCGTGACCTCGCAGCCGAACCGGCACTTCTACGGCCACGCCGTGGTGCACAAGGACGGCGAATACCTGTACGCCACCGAGAACGACACCACCGATCCTGGCCGTGGCCTGCTCGGCGTCTACAAGTTCGAAGGCGCGCGACTGGTGCACACCGGCGAGATTTCTACCCACGGTCTCGGCCCGCATCAGGTGTCGTGGATGCCCGATGGCGAGACGCTGGTGGTGGCCAATGGCGGGATTCGTACCGAGGCGGAAAGCCGCGTCGACATGAACCTCAACGCCATGGAGCCAAGTCTGGTGCTGATGCAGCGCGATGGCACCCTGCTGAGCAAGGAAACCCTCGCCCAGCAGATGAACAGCGTGCGCCATCTGGGCATCGCCAGCGACGGTACCATCGTCGCCGGTCAGCAGTTCATGGGCGCCTCGCATGAGCGTTCGGAGTTGCTGGCGATCAAGCGTCCGGGGCAGCCGTTCGTGGCGTTCCCGGTGCCGGAGCATCAGTTGCAGTCGATGGGGCATTACACCGCCAGTGTTGCGGTGCACAGCGACTTGCGCCTGGTTGCGCTGACGGCGCCGCGTGGCAACCGCTTCTTTATCTGGGATCTGGACAGTGGCGAGGTGCGCCTCGATGCGCCCTTACCCGATTGCGCGGGTGTGGGTGCGGTGAAGGACGGTTTTGTCGTGACCTCCGGGCAAGGACGTTGCCGTTACTACGATTGCCGTCAGGATGAGCTGCTGGCCAAGCCACTGGAATTACCGGCGGGGCTCTGGGACAACCATCTGCATTTGATGGCGTAAAACTGCCTTAAAAGATCGCAGCCTGCGGCAGCTCCTGCATTGGAATGCACTCCTCTGCAGGAACTGCCGCAGGCTGCGGTCTTTTTGCGCCCCCCTGTAAGAACTGCCAGTTGGAATCCCCCCTGTACTCGGAGTAATGTGCCCGCCTGTCTCACCTGATTTATCCAAGGAACTGGAAATATGCTGCGTCGCCGCATGCTGATCATGTTGGGTGTTGTTTTGTTGATCGTCCTGGTGCTGGGCGGATACAAAGCCTTTTCGATCTACACAATGATCCAGGGCTTTTCCAAGCCGAAACCGCCGATCAGCGTTGCCGTGGCCAATGCCACCGAACAGCCGTGGCAGATGCGTCTGCCGACCGTCGGCACGCTCAAGGCTCTGCAAGGTGTCGAGCTGAGCCTGGAAGTCGCCGGCACCGTCACCGAACTCAAGTTCGAGTCCGGACAGAAGGTCAAGGCCGGGCAACCCTTGCTGCAACTCGACAGTGGCGTCGAAACCGCCCTGCTGGAAACCGCCAAGGCTGATCTCGGTCTGGCGCAACTGGACTTCGGCCGTGGCGCGCAACTGGTCGACAGCCGCGCAATCTCCAAAGGCGAGTACGACCGGCTCTCCGCTGTACTGCAAAAAAACAAAGCCACGGTCAATCAGCTCAACGCTTCGCTGGCGAAAAAACGCATCCTCGCACCGTTCAGCGGCACCATCGGCATCCGTCAGGTCGACGTCGGCGACTACCTCGCCAGCGGCACCAAAATCGCCACGCTGCAGGACTTGAGCAGCCTCTACGCCGACTTCTACCTGCCCGAACAATCGGTGCCGAAACTGGCCATCGGTCAGCCGGTGCAGATTGCAGTCGCCGCCTATCCCAAGCAAAACTTCGCCGGCAAGATCAGCGCGATCAACCCGATCGTCGAAAGCACTACGCGCAACATTCTGGTTCGCGCCACGCTGGCCAACCCCGACGGCAAATTGCTGCCGGGCATGTTCGCCAGCCTCGAGGTGTTGTTGCCGGATCCGCAGAAACACATCGTCGTGCCGGAGAGCGCGATCACCTACACCCTCTACGGCAACTCGATCTACGTGGTCGGGCAAAAGAAAGCCGAAGACGGCAGTCTCGAAAAGGACGACAAGGGCCAACCGGTGCTGATCGCCGAACGCCGCTTCATCGAAACCGGTGAACGCCGCGATGGCCTGGTGATGATCAACAAGGGCGTGCAGAGCGGCGAACAAGTGGTAACGGCTGGCCAGATCAAACTGGACAACGGCGCCCACATTGCCATCAGCGACGACAAGACCCTCGGCGAGCAGAACAGTCCGCCGCGCGCCGACTGATCAAGGAAATCCCATGGCTTTTACTGATCCGTTCATCCGCCGCCCGGTGCTCGCCACCGTGGTCAGCCTGTTGATTGTGCTGCTGGGCTTTCAGGCCTGGAGCAAGTTGCCGCTGCGCCAATACCCGCAAATGGAAAACGCCCTGATCACGGTGACCACCGCTTACCCCGGGGCCAACGCCGAAACCATTCAGGGCTACATCACCCAACCTATGCAGCAGAGCCTCGCCAGCGCCGAGGGCATCGACTACATGACTTCGGTCAGCCGGCAGAACTTCTCGGTGATCTCGATCTACGCGCGCATCGGCTCCAACACCGACCGTTTGTTCACCGAACTGCTGGCCAAAGCCAACGAGGTGAAAAACAAGCTGCCACAGGACGCCGAAGACCCGGTGCTGAGCAAGGAGTCCGCCGACGCCTCGGCGCTGATGTACATCAGCTTCTTCAGCAAGGATTTGAGCAACCCGCAAATCACCGACTACCTGTCACGGGTGATCCAGCCAAAACTGGCGACCTTGCCGGGCATGGCCGAGGCGGAGATTCTCGGCAATCAGGTGTTCGCCATGCGCCTGTGGCTCGACCCGGTGAAACTCGCCGGTTTCGGCCTCAGCGCCAGCGATGTGACCAACGCCGTGCGCCAGTACAACTTCCTCTCCGCTGCTGGCGAAGTGAAAGGCGAGTACGTGGTCACCAGCATCAACGCCAACACCGAACTGAAATCCGCTGAAGCCTTCGCGGCGATTCCGCTCAAGGTCAGTGGCGACAGCCGCGTGTTGCTGAGTGATGTCGCGCGGGTGGAAATGGGCGCGGAAAACTACGATTCGATCAGCTCGTTTGGCGGCACGCCGTCGGTGTACATCGGCATCAAGGCCACCCCGGGCGCCAACCCGCTGGATGTGATCAAGGAAGTGCGCAAGCTGATGCCCGAGCTGGAAGCGCAACTGCCGCCGAACCTGAAAAGCGAGATCGCCTACGACGCCACACTGTTTATCCAGGCCTCAATCGATGAAGTGGTAAAAACCCTGTTCGAGGCGGTGCTGATCGTCATCGTCGTGGTGTTCCTGTTCCTCGGCGCATTGCGCTCGGTGCTAATCCCGGTGGTGACCATTCCGCTGTCGATGATCGGCGTGATGTTCTTCATGCAGATGATGGGCTACTCGATGAACCTGCTGACGCTGCTGGCGATGGTGCTGGCCATCGGTTTGGTGGTGGACGATGCGATTGTCGTGGTGGAAAACATTCACCGGCATATCGAGGAAGGCAAGACGCCGTTTGATGCGGCGCTGGAAGGCGCACGGGAAATCGCCATGCCGGTGGTGTCGATGACCATCACCCTGGCGGCGGTGTATGCGCCGATCGGTTTCCTCACCGGGCTGACCGGAGCGTTGTTCAAGGAGTTTGCGCTGACCCTGGCCGGCGCCGTGGTGATCTCCGGGATTGTCGCCCTGACCCTGTCGCCGATGATGTGCGCGTTTTTGCTGCGCCACGAGGAAAATCCCAGCGGCCTCGCGCATCGCCTCGACCGCATTTTTGACGGCCTCAAGCGCCGCTATCAGAGCATGCTGCACGGCACGCTGAACACGCGGCCGGTGGTGCTGGTGTTCGCAGTGATCGTGTTGTGCCTGATCCCGGTGTTCCTCAAGTTCACCAAATCGGAACTGGCCCCGGACGAAGATCAGGGCATCATTTTCATGATGGCCACTGCGCCGCAGCCAACCAACCTCGATTACCTGAGCACCTACACCGACGAATTCATCAAGATCTTCAAAGAGTTCCCGGAGTACTACTCCTCGTTCCAGATCAACGGCTACAACGGTGTACAGGCGGGGATCGGCGGCTTCCTGCTCAAGCCGTGGAATGAGCGCAGTCGCACGCAGATGCAGATCCTCCCCGAGGTACAAGGCAAACTGGAAGGCATTCCGGGCTTGCAGATCTTTGGTTTCAACCTGCCCTCCCTGCCCGGCACCGGTGAAGGCCTGCCGTTCGAGTTCGTGGTCAACACCGCCAACGACTATGAACTGCTGCTGCAAGTGGCTGACCGGATCAAGAAGCGCGCGATGGAATCGGGCAAGTTCGCTTTCGTCGACCTCGATCTGGCGTTCGACAAACCCGAGGTGGTGGTCGATATCGACCGCGCCAAAGCAGCGCAGATGGGCGTGTCGATGCAGGATCTCGGCGGCACGCTGGCGACGCTGTTGGGCGAGGCGGAAATCAACCGTTTCACCATTGATGGGCGCAGCTATAAGGTCATTGCCCAGGTCGAGCGCCCCTATCGCGATAACCCGGACTGGCTGAACAACTACTACGTTAAAAACACTCAGGGCGAGTTATTGCCGCTGTCGACGCTGATCAAGGTCAGCGACCGCGCACGACCGCGCCAGCTCAATCAGTTCCAGCAACTTAACGCCGCGAAGATCTCCGGCTTCCCGTTGGTGAGCATGGGTGAAGCTATCGACACCGTGTTGCAGATTGCCCGCGAGGAAGCACCGGCCGGGTTTGCTTTCGACTACGGCGGCGCCTCACGCCAGTTCGTGCAGGAAGGCAGTGCCCTGTGGGTAACCTTCGCGCTGGCCCTGGCGATTATCTTTCTGGTGCTGGCGGCGCAGTTCGAAAGCTTCCGCGATCCGCTGGTGATTCTGGTGACGGTGCCGTTGTCGATCTGCGGCGCGCTGATACCGCTGTTCCTCGGCTGGTCGAGCATGAACATCTATACCCAGGTCGGGTTGGTGACGCTGATCGGGCTGATCAGTAAACACGGGATTCTGATCGTCGAGTTCGCCAACCAGTTACGCAAGGATAAAGGCCTGACGGCGCGTGAAGCCGTTGAGGAAGCGGCAGCGATTCGTTTACGCCCGGTGTTGATGACCACGGCGGCGATGGTGTTTGGCATGGTGCCGTTGATTCTCGCCACGGGTGCCGGCGCGGTCAGTCGGTTTGATATCGGCATGGTGATTGCCACGGGGATGTCGATTGGCACGTTGTTTACGCTGTTTGTGCTGCCGTGCGTTTACACCCTGCTGGCGAAACCCGATCCCAAACCAACCGCGTAACCCTGTGGGAGCGAGCTTGCTCGCGAAAGCGGTCTTTCAGTTAATACTTATAGTGCCTGACACACCGCCTTCGCGAGCAAGCTCGCTCCCACATTTGGTTGGCGTTTATCCATAAAATCCGCGCATAAAAAAAGGCCTCGCATCTGCGAGGCCTTTTATGTGGGCTTCAATCGGTTCAACTCTGCGGCCTCATCCCTTGAGAAAGTCCGAACATGAACAACAACAGATCATGATCGGGTTTGGTCGCCACGGAGGCTTTTGCCACCCGTGGGACTGCGCAGTGGGCGTCGTCTACGGACGAGCCCACTACCTGCATGCGGGGCTGCTCCCAGGCAGCCACCGCCAATGACGCAACTGCCAAGGCTCCAACCAAAAACAAACCTCGTGCAATTTCTAGTTTCATCGCTATAAACCTTTGATAGCGCTGCCAAACGCCGTCTCATAAAAGTAGACGAGTTTTTTCCAGTCCGTGTCGCGGAACGACGAATGGCGGCGCAATTGCTTCATGTCGTGGGAAGCGGCGCGATAGGCGGTCAGACGCTGGCGGCATTTCTCCAGATCGATCAACGCGACTTCAACCTTGGCCGACTCGCCTTCGCCCGTCACACGCACAAACACGTGTTTGATGTAGATGCAGCTGTGCTGCCAACGGCCCTTGTGCATGCGCGCCAGGTTCTCGGCGAGGTCCTTGAGCACGCGCTCATAAACCACATCACCGCACTGATCGCGACCGCCGGCAGCCGCCAGCCAATGTTCCAGTTCCTGGAAACCGTCCAGGGACTTGGTGACCAGCAGAGCGCGCCATTTGTGCTGCGGATCAGGCTGAGCGCCGCAGAAAACGATTTGCGGCACGCGCACACCGAGCTTGCTCACGCCGGTCAGCGCATCAAGTTCACGCAAAACAGTAGGACGGCCAAAAGGGTGCAACCAACTGCGATAGATGTGACCGGTCTGGCGCTTGGCATACAGCAGTTGACCATCGCGCCCCACGACCCTTTGCACGCCACTTTCCCCGCCACGTCGAACATTGGGTTCTTCCACCCACTCGCCGCGCTGGTTCCAGTAAAAGTCAAAGCGATCTTGCGGAGCGACATCCGTTTCTGCTGCAAATTGCACTGCCATCCTGTTACCTCTTGCGTAATACGTAAACCCGCCACATGGCGTAGAGCGGAATAAAGTCCAGTTGTTCCTGAATCCGAAAACCTGCTTCCTCGAACTCCTTTTCCACCGTAGCGGCCGGTAACACAAAGCGATTCTGATACTCGCGTTTGTCACGGTTGCGCTCGGCTCGCTGGCGTTTCCAGGCTTTGAAATTGCCATCAACCCACAGCGAAACGATCACACTGTCCCGGGTAACGCGCTCGAATTCGCTCAGAATTGCCCGGCGATGCTCGGCTTCACCGATGTGGTGGAGCAAACGCATGCAGAAAATGCTGTCGACGGCGTTGTCAGGCAAGGCAATGTCGAAGGCAGATGTGTGCAAGGGTTGTACCCGTTTCACTACATCCGCCGGTTGCGACTCCATGGCCGTCTTGATCATCGACTCGGAATTGTCCGCGCCGATAATCACCCGGTTGGCCTTTTCGCCCAACAACGGCCAGAAACGCCCGGCACCGCAAGGCAAATCCAGCACCAGTCCCGGCTCACCCACCAACGCCAGCGCCTTGCGGGCCAGCTGTTCGTCACGCCAATGGGAGAGACGACGTCCAAGGCTTTCTTTGTGCTTGCGCAGGTATTTCTGCGCGTGTTGATCGTCGTACTTCTCGGAAAAATCGAGTTTGATCGGACCGGCCATCACCTGGACTCCTGAATTGCTGATGTCACCACCTTAAGGAGCGGCATGTCAGCGTCAGGTCATCCATTTGTGAAAAAAATGTCCGGTAAATAGACAAATTATTACAGCGTTATACAGGATTTAGACAGGAAGGAGGGAGTAGCATCGAGCCACTGCGTGCGTCAGATTTTGCCCAGATCCACCTCGAAGCGGCAGCCATTGGGTTCCATCGTGCTCAAGCTGACGGTCCAGCCCTGGTTCTCGCAGATCCGCTGAACCAGCGACAATCCCAACCCCAAGCCTTCGCCGCGCTTTTCGCTGCCACGCACGAAAGGCTCGAACATGGCTTCACGCTTTTCTTCCGGAATGCCGACACCGGAGTCTTCCACCACAAAGCCGTTGGCCGTGAGTGTCAGGCGAATGAAGCCTTTCTCGGTGTAATGCAGCGCGTTACGCAACAGGTTACCCATCACGGCATTCAACAGGGTCGCGTTGTAACGAGCGTCCGTCGGATTGCCAGGTTCGAAGACCAGATTCAGGCCTTTGCTCTCGATCGGCCCGCGCCACAGACACAATAAGTTTTCGGCCACCTGCGAGAGATTCTGCTGCAGAGCCATCCCCGCATCTTCGTGCTGGGCGCGCGCCAGCATGAGGAAGGTCTGCACCAGCTCGCGCATTTCCTCACTAGCGCGGGCAATTCGCTCGACTTGCGAGCGGCCGCGCTGGTCGATCCCCGGGTTCTCCAACAGCAGTTCGCAGGAACTGGCCAATACCATCAACGGCGTGCGCAATTCATGGCTGACGTCGCTGGTGAACAACCTTTCACGCGTCAGCGCCTGACGAAGGCGTCCCAGCGTGGCATCGAACGCCACCGCCAGTTCACCCACCTCGTCTGCCGCATAATCCGGTGCCAGCGGCGGCGCCAGACCGAGCAACTGATCGCGATGGCGCACCTGCCGGGCCAGTCGCACCACCGGCGCCATTACCTTGCGCGCCAGCACCCACCCGAGGAATACCGCCAGGGCCAGACTGAGCACGAAGCCGACCAGCACTACGGCAAACAGCACGCGCTCGCGCTCTTCGAAATCACTTTGATCCTGCAGCAGCACATAACGCCGACCGTCGACGACCTCGACCATCGCGTGATACGACAGCTGCTCGCGGAACACTTCATGGAAACCCGAATCGAGGTGACGCAGATCCTTGGGCAGCTCAAAATCGCCCGGCCCGCCACTGAAATAGAACAACTGGTCGGGTTCCGGGCGATGGCTCCAGTCCGAAACGTTGTCCATCAGCAGAAGCCGTTGCAGATCGCCGCCCAGCCCCGCCGAAATCAATTTTTCTTCCACCAGGTGCACGGTCGCGACGATGCCCATCGCGAAGGCGCCGGCCACAAGTGCGCTCATCAAGGCAAAAGCAATGATGATCCGCTGGGAAAGACTTTGCCTGAACTCCATTACACGTCGGCCAGCCGGTAACCCACCCCGTGCACAGTGTGCAGCAGTGGTTTGGCAAAAGGTTTATCAATGACTTGTCGCAGTTGGTGAACGTGGCTGCGCAGGCTGTCGCTGTCCGGGCAATCATCACCCCACAACGCTTCTTCGAGAATTTCCCGACGCAGTACGTGTGGGCTCTTCTGCATCAACACGGCCAGAAGCTTGAGGCCTACCGGGTTGAGTTTGAGCAGTTTGCCATCGCGGGTCACTTCCAGCGTGTCGAGGTCGTAACTCAGATCTGCGACTTTCAGGGCCCGGCGGCCACCACCCTGAGCACGTCGCATCACCGCTTCGACCCGCGCCGCGAGTTCAGACAAGGCAAATGGCTTGATGAGGTAATCGTCAGCCCCGGACTTGAAGCCTTGCAAACGATCGTCCAGTTGATCGCGAGCGGTGAGCATGATCACCGGCGTGTCCCGGCGGGCATCTTCACGCAGGCGTTTGCACAGGGTGTAGCCATCGATGCCGGGCAACATGATGTCGAGCACGATCAGGTCGTAATGCTCGGTGGCGGCCAGGTGCAGGCCCGACAGACCGTCCTGGGCGCAATCGACGGTATAGCCTTTGAGGCCCAGATAATCGGCCAGATTGGCCAGGATGTCGCGGTTGTCTTCGACCAATAAAATTCGCATGGGCACCTCCTCCGTACGGGGTAACGGCCGTCTTGGCCCGCGCAGCTTACGGCCAAGTGTGGCTCAGAGCTAGGCGTGCGTCGGGTTGTTTAACGAGAAAAAGCTCATTGTGCATGCCAACGTTTTTTTCACTTTCGGTTAACAAATCGGCGACGCGCACGCGCGCAGACTCCGCGCGGTTGCGCTCTTCAGACCCTATTTACGACCAAGGAATTGCCCCATGGTGTCGACTTCTGCCCGCCCCGTTTCCAGGCCACTGAATTTTTGGTTATGCCTGGGAATACCCACCGTCGCGGCGATCATTCTGGTGCTGCTTGAATTGACTGATCTGGACATGGATCTGGCCCGACTGTTCTATGACCCGGTCGCAGGTGACTTTATCGGGCGACACAGTTTTTTCCTTGAAGACATCCTCCATGATCGCGCCAAGCAGGTGGTCATTGCGTTCTCGGTGTTTGCCATCCTCGGCTTCATCAGCTCGTTCTTCGTCGGCAGACTGAAACCGTTCAAGCGCGAACTGGGCTGTCTGGTGCTGTCGCTGGGCCTGGCGACCTCGTTCGTCACCCCGGTCAAAGCCGTAACGGCGGTGCAGTGCCCATGGAGCCTGGAGCAATTTGGCGGCCATGAAACCTACAGCAAATTGATGGAACATCGTCCACAGACCGACAAACCCGGCCGTTGCTGGCCTGGTGGTCATGCGGCGACGGGGTTCACCTTGTTTGCGCTGTTCTTTGTCCTGCGTGATCGCCGTCCGCGTCTGGCCCGTCAGGCGTTTATCTTTGCCTTTGCGCTGGGTTCGGTGTTTTCGATCAGCCGGATGATGCAGGGTGCGCACTTCTTTTCGCACAACGTGTGGACGGCGATTTTCTGCTGGCTGATTTGCCTGGGGTCGTATTACTGGGTGCTGTATCGCCCGGCGGTGAAAACCGAGGCCGTGGTCAAGGCACAACCGGTCAGCGCCTGACATATAAATCCAATTGTGGGAGCTAGCCTGCTCGCGAATGCGGTGTGTCATTCAACATTAATGTTGGCTGATCCGACGCCTTCGCGAGCAGGCTCGCTCCCACAGGGGATTGGTGTGAAGCTGAAATTTGGGCAATAAAAAACCCCGCTGGCTTGCGCCAGCGGGGTTTTGCGTTACAGGGGTAAGGCTGGCTTACATCATGCCGCCCATGCCACCCATGCCGCCCATGTCTGGCATGCCGCCGCCTGCAGCGCCGTCTTTCTTCGGCGCGTCAGCTACAGCTGCTTCGGTGGTCAGGATCAGACCGCCGATCGACGATGCCGCTTGCAGAGCGGAACGAGTCACCTTGGTTGGGTCCAGGATGCCCATTTCGATCATGTCGCCGTATTCGCCAGTCGCAGCGTTGTAACCGAAGTTACCTTTGCCGTTCTTGACTTCGTTGACGACAACGCTTGGCTCGTCGCCGCTGTTGGCAGCGATCTGACGCAGCGGTGCTTCAACAGCGCGACGCAGCACAGCGATACCCACGTCCTGATCAGCGTTGTCGCCTTTCAGGTCAACCAGGGTTTGCAGAGCGCGGATCAGCGCAACGCCACCGCCAGGTACCACGCCTTCTTCAACGGCTGCACGGGTTGCGTGCAGGGCGTCTTCAACGCGGGCCTTCTTCTCTTTCATTTCAACTTCGGAACCAGCGCCAACCTTGATCACTGCAACGCCGCCGGACAGCTTGGCCAGACGCTCTTGCAGTTTTTCACGGTCGTAGTCCGAGGAAGTTTCAGCAACCTGAGCACGGATCTGAGCGATACGCGCCTGGATGTCGGAATCTGCACCGGCACCGTCAACGATGATGGTGTTTTCCTTGGAAATGGTCACACGCTTGGCGCTGCCCAGGTTTTCCAGGGTAGCGGCTTCCAGGCTCAGGCCGATCTCTTCGGAGATAACGGTACCGCCGGTCAGAACTGCGATGTCCTGCAGCATGGCCTTGCGACGGTCGCCGAAGCCTGGCGCCTTGACGGCTGCGACTTTGACGATGCCACGCATGTTGTTCACAACCAGAGTCGCCAAGGCTTCGCCTTCAACGTCTTCGGAAACGATCAGCAGTGGACGGCCGGCTTTGGCAACGGCTTCCAGCACTGGCAGCATTTCACGGATGTTCGAGATCTTTTTGTCGACCAGCAGGATCAGCGGGCTGTCCAGCTCGGCAACCATGGTCTCTGGCTTGTTGACGAAGTACGGGGACAGGTAGCCACGGTCGAACTGCATGCCTTCAACAACCGACAGTTCGTTTTCCAGGCCAGTGCCTTCTTCAACGGTGATCACGCCTTCTTTACCGACTTTTTCCATGGCTTCGGCAATGATGTCGCCGATGGAGTTGTCGGAGTTGGCGGAGATGGTGCCTACCTGAGCGATTGCCTTGGTGTCAGCGCATGGCTTGGACAGGTTCTTCAGCTCTTTGACGATAGCGATGGTCGCCTTGTCGATACCGCGCTTCAGGTCCATCGGGTTCATGCCGGCAGCGACGGCTTTCAGGCCTTCGTTGACGATCGACTGAGCCAGAACGGTAGCGGTGGTAGTACCGTCACCAGCGTCATCGTTGGCACGGGAGGCAACGTCTTTGACCAGCTGCGCGCCCATGTTTTCGAAGCGATCTTCGAGTTCGATTTCTTTGGCGACGGAAACGCCGTCCTTGGTGATGGTCGGAGCGCCGAAGCTCTTCTCGATGATCACGTTACGGCCTTTCGGGCCCAGGGTCGCTTTTACTGCGTCAGCCAGGACGTTGACGCCCTTGAGCATTTTTTTACGGGCGGAATCGCCAAACAGAACTTCTTTAGCAGCCATGATCGATATTCCTTAAATACTTTGTAGTAGCGGGAAAATGAACGGGGTTATCAGCCTTCGATAACAGCGAGGATTTCGTTCTCGCTCATTACCAGCAGGTCTTCGCCGTCGACTTTCACTGTGTTGCTGCCGGAGTAAGGACCGAACACAACCTTGTCGCCTTCTTTCACGGACAGTGCACGCACTTCGCCGTTTTCCAGAGCTTTGCCCGGGCCTACAGCGAGAATCACACCGTGGTTGGCTTTTTCAGCAGCCGAACCTGGCAGGACGATACCGCCAGCGGTTTTCTTTTCTTCTTCGCTGCGACGGATTACGACGCGGTCATGCAGAGGACGAAGCTTCATTGTCGATCTCTCCTAATTGTGGTTTTCATCGGCCGGTGTAGTCCCGGCGGGTTTAACAAATCCGGCCTGCGCCGGTTGCGATTCGTCGAGCGAACCGCGGAAGTCTGTCCGGTTCAAATACCGGAAACCTTTCGGTGACCGATACATAAGGGCGCATAAGCTGATTACAAGGGCGAGGCGAAAAATTTTTCACCGATGTGTTGCACAAAAGCAGCCCATAAACGAACACGGCACCCGAAGGTGCCGTGTAGATAGAGCAGTTACTTGCTGTCGCGGTGTTCGAACTCGCCTTCGATCACATCACCCTCACGGCCCAAGGGCTGGCGCGGTGCAGGACCGCCACGGGGTTGCAGATCATCGGCAAACGCACGCTGGCGCATGGCCTGTTCTTCGGCGCGTTGGCGCATCTTGTTCGCCAGCAGTCGACGGCTGATTGGCAGCAGCATAACCAGACCGACCACGTCGCTGATGAAGCCCGGCAGGATCAACAGGCCACCGGCCAATGCCAGCATCAAACCTTCCAGCATGGTTTGTGCGGGCAATTCGCCGCGGTTCAGGCTTTCACGGGCACGCAATGCAGTGGCCAGACCGGCGACGCGCAGCACGAAAATGCCGAACATCGAGCCGACAATGATCAGCAGCAGGGCCGGGAAAAACCCGATAGCCCCTGCCACTTTGACGAATACGAACAGCTCCAGCACCGGAAACAGCAGAAAGAGCAACAGAAAAGGGCGCATCAAAGTTTCCTCAACGCAAGAAATGCCTTGCAGTAAGCCTTAGATGACGTCGCCCTTTCGTGAATTCAAGCACCAGCCACCTCATTTTTTGGCCAGACCTCGGCGTGAGCCAGAGAAACCAAGGCTTCGCGCACTTGTGTCGGCGTATTACAAGGTGCCGGGAAAGGCAGCCAGTACAACGCCTGACCGATGCGCAGGTGCATGCCCTCGGTGTCGATCCCGGCCAGTTGCGCCGGCACGGTTTTCGGCAGACCGGCCAGGTCGACGTAGTGCGCGATGGCTTTGGCGTGGTCACTGTTCATGTGCTCGACCATGCTGATTTCAGCCTTGCCGGCAAACGGATTGGCCAGGGTCAGTTGATCGACCCAGTGAATCGCGCCGAAACCGCCGATGTAGCGGTGACGCACCGGGTTCAGCACCCAGAAGTCAAAATCATGGGCCTTGTGATAGTTCTGCGAATCGGGGAAATAACGGTAGTAACGCTCGGCGGCGGCTTCGATCGCGGCAACGTCTTCGAGCTTTTGCGCCTCCGCCAGATAGGTCAGGCGACCAACGGCTTGCACATCATCTGCCTCGCGCTCGCCGACGAGCATCGAGCATTTCGGGTCTTTTTGCAGGTTGTGGGTGTGCTGCGCGATGCGGCTGATCAGGATCAGCGGCCGACCCTGCTCGTCCAGGCAGTACGGCACCACGGAGCCAAAAGGAAAACCGGGCATCGATTTGGAGTGGGTCGACAGCACTCCACGGTATTCCTTGAGAAGCAATTCTCGGGCATTCTTCGCCACTTCAACGCTCAATTTATGACTCCTTAAATAGAATCCGTCGAAAAAACGGACAGGCGCCCGGGATCAAGTCCCAGTCACGCCGGCGGGCAACTCTCATGTGCAACCCAGCCACGGCCGGTGCAGATCGGGAGTCGCTGAAAACAAAAACGACTCAGACTGCTATCGGGGCATGCGAATGCAACTCAACGACAAAGTAATCATTATCACCGGCGGTTGCCAGGGTTTGGGCCGTTCGATGGCCGAGTATTTCGCCGGCAAAGGCGCCAAGCTCGCGTTGGTCGACCTCAATCAGGAAAAACTCGACGACGCGGTCGCGGCCTGCAAAGCCAAGGGCGTCGAGGCGCGCAGCTATCTGTGCAACGTGGCCAATGAAGAGCAGGTCGAGCACATGGTCGCCCAGGTCGCCGCCGACTTCGGCGCGATCCACGGCCTGATCAACAACGCCGGGATCCTCCGTGATGGCTTGCTGCTCAAGGTCAAGGACGGCGAAATGACCAAGATGAGCCTGGCACAGTGGCAGGCAGTCATCGACGTTAACCTGACCGGCGTGTTCCTCTGCACCCGTGAGGTGGCGGCGAAAATGGTCGAGCTGAAGAACAGCGGCGCGATCATCAATATCTCGTCGATCTCGCGTGCAGGCAACGTTGGCCAGACCAACTATTCGGCGGCCAAGGCCGGTGTAGCGGCGGCGACGGTGACATGGGCGAAAGAACTGGCGCGATATGGCATTCGTGTGGCGGGGATTGCCCCGGGCTTCATTGAAACCGAGATGACCCTGGGCATGAAGCCGGAAGCGCTGGAGAAGATGACTTCGGGGATTCCGCTCAAGCGCATGGGCAAGCCGGAAGAGATCGCCCATTCGGCGGCGTATATTTTCGAAAACGACTACTACACCGGGCGGATTCTGGAGATGGATGGCGGGCTGCGCATCTAACTGCCAACACAAAACAAATGTAGGAGTGAGCCTGCTCGCGATTGCGGTCATTCATTCAACAAATCTGTTGAATGTTATTCCGCTATCGCGAGCAGGCTCACTCCTACAGGGTTATCGGTGTTGCGGATGTATCAATCGTCGCTGATGGTGATATTCGGCATCGCCGGCGTCGCCGCTTCCTGCAACACAATCCGCGCGCCGACATGGCGGGCCAGTTCCTGATAGACCATGGCAATCTGGCTGTCCGGCTCAGCAATCACCGTTGGCTTGCCGCCATCGGCCTGCTCGCGAATCAGCATCGACAGCGGCAGTGAAGCCAGCAGTTCGACGCCGTACTGGGTCGCCAGCTTCTCACCACCGCCCTCACCGAACAGATGCTCGGCATGCCCGCAGTTCGAGCAGATGTGCACGGCCATGTTTTCCACCACGCCCAGCACCGGAATGTTGACCTTGCGGAACATTTCCACGCCTTTGCGCGCGTCGAGCAAAGCCAGATCCTGTGGTGTGGTGACGATTACCGCGCCAGCCACCGGGACTTTCTGAGCCAGGGTCAGCTGGATATCACCGGTGCCGGGCGGCATGTCGATGACCAGATAATCCAGATCGCCCCACGCGGTTTGCGTGACCAATTGCAGCAACGCCCCGGAAACCATCGGCCCACGCCAGACCATCGGCGTGTTGTCGTCGGTCAGGAACGCCATCGACATGACTTCCACGCCGTGCGCCTTGAGCGGCACGAACCACTTCTGATCCTTGACCTCCGGGCGGGTGCGCTCGGGAATGCCGAACATGATGCCTTGGCTCGGGCCGTAGATATCGGCGTCGAGAATGCCGACCTTGGCGCCTTCACGGGCCAGGGCCAGGGCGAGGTTGGCGGCGGTGGTCGATTTGCCCACGCCGCCCTTGCCGGACGCTACGGCGACCACGTTCTTGACGTTGGCCAGCCCGGGAATCTGCGCCTGCGCCTTGTGCGCGGCGATCACGCTGTTCACCTCAACCTTGGCGATCACCACGCCATCGAGGTTTTCGATGGCCAGTTGCAGCAGTTGTGCCCAGCCGCTCTTGAACAGACCGGCGGCGTAACCGATTTCCAGCTGCACGTTGACGCGATCACCGACGATCTCGATGTGCTTCACGCAACCGGCGCTGACCGGATCCTGGTTAAGGTAGGGGTCGGTGTATTGGCTGAGGACGGCTTCCACCGCTGCGCGAGTGACGGCGCTCATGGGCAACTCCGATAACAAGACTGGGAATAGATGCCGGGTATCGTACCTGAAAAAGATCGCAGCCTTCGGCAGCTCCTGCAGGAGATCGACGTACATCTGCAGGAGCTGCCGCAGGCTGGGATTTTTTCCGTCTGCTCATCCAATGAAACAGGCGCACAGGGTGAAAAATATGCGCCAGCGCTTTATAGTGGCCGACCTCCGTTTCATCAAGTAGCGAAGCCCCACATGTCCGAACCACGCAAGATCCTCGTCACCAGCGCCCTGCCCTACGCCAACGGTTCGATTCACCTTGGCCATATGCTGGAATATATCCAGACCGATATGTGGGTGCGCTTCCAGAAGCATCGCGGCAACCAGTGCATTTATGTTTGCGCCGACGACGCCCACGGTTCGGCGATCATGCTGCGCGCGGAAAAGGAAGGCATCACCCCGGAACAACTGATCGCCAACGTACAGGCTGAACACAGCGCCGACTTTGCCGAGTTCCTGGTCGATTTCGACAACTTCCACTCCACTCACGCCGAAGAAAACCGTGAGCTGTCGAGCCAGATCTATATCAAGCTGCGTGACGCCGGGCACATTGCCCAACGCTCGATCACCCAGTATTTCGACCCGGAAAAGAAAATGTTCCTGGCCGACCGCTTCATCAAGGGCACCTGCCCGAAATGCGGCACTGAAGACCAGTACGGCGACAACTGCGAAAAATGCGGTGCAACCTACGCTCCAACCGATCTGAAGGATCCGAAGTCGGCGATCTCTGGCGCCACGCCGGTGCTCAAGGATTCCCAGCATTTCTTCTTCAAACTGCCAGACTTTCAGCAAATGCTGCAGACCTGGACCCGCAGCGGCACACTGCAAGACGCCGTGGCCAACAAGATCGCCGAATGGCTGGACGCCGGCCTGCAGCAGTGGGACATCTCCCGCGATGCGCCGTACTTCGGTTTCGAGATTCCGGGCGAGCCGGGCAAGTATTTCTACGTGTGGCTGGACGCGCCGATCGGCTACATGGCCAGCTTCAAGAACCTCTGCGACCGCACGCCGGAGCTGGACTTCGACGCGTTCTGGGGCAAGGACTCCACCGCCGAGCTGTACCATTTCATCGGCAAGGACATCGTCAACTTCCACGCGCTGTTCTGGCCAGCGATGCTCGAAGGCGCGGGCTACCGCAAGCCGACCGGCATCAACGTGCACGGCTACCTGACCGTCAACGGCCAGAAAATGTCCAAGTCGCGCGGCACCTTCATCAAGGCCCGGACGTATCTCGATCACCTGTCGCCGGAATACCTGCGCTACTACTACGCGGCCAAGCTGGGCCGTGGCGTCGATGACCTCGACCTGAACCTCGAAGATTTCGTGCAGAAGGTCAACTCCGACCTGGTCGGCAAAGTGGTCAACATTGCCAGCCGTTGCGCCGGTTTCATTCAAAAAGGCAACGCTGGCCTGCTGGTCGACCAAAACGCTGCGCCAGAGCTGACCGAGGCTTTCCTCGCCGCTGCGCCAAGCATTGCCGACGCCTATGAAGCACGCGACTTCGCCCGCGCCATGCGTGAAACCATGGCTCTGGCCGACCGCGCCAACGCCTGGATCGCCGACAAGGCGCCGTGGTCGTTGAACAAACAGGAAGGCAAACAGGATGAAGTCCAGGCGATCTGCGCCACCGCCATCAACCTGTTCCGCCAACTGGTGATCTTCCTCAAACCGGTGCTGCCGTTGCTGGCCGCCGATGCCGAGGCGTTCCTCAACGTCGCCCCGCTGACCTGGAACGACCACACCACGCTGCTGGCCAACCACCAGTTGAACGAATTCAAACCGTTGATGACCCGCATCGACCCGGTGAAAGTACAAGCCATGTCCGACGCCTCGAAAGAAGACCTGACCGCCAGCCAGACCGACACCGGTGCAACCGCTCCGGCCGGCAACGGCGAACTGGCCAAGGATCCGCTGTCGCCGGAAATCGACTTCGACGCCTTTGCCGCGATCGACCTGCGCGTCGCACTGATCGTCAAAGCCGAACACGTCGAAGGTGCTGACAAGCTGCTGCGCCTGACCCTGGACATCGGTGACGAGCAACGCAACGTGTTCTCCGGGATCAAGAGCGCGTACCCGGATCCGTCGAAACTCGACGGGCGCCTGACCATGATGATCGCCAACCTCAAGCCACGGAAAATGAAGTTCGGTATCTCCGAAGGCATGGTGATGGCCGCCGGCCCTGGCGGTGAAGAAATCTACCTGCTGAGCCCGGACAGCGGCGCCAAGCCGGGTCAACGCATCAAGTAAGGCCCGGCAACAAATCGATCCCATCGGCGTGCCCCGCATGCCGGTGGGATTTTTCATATCTGGCCCACCCTACGTGGCTGCCGGATAATGCCTAACCTTATGAGATAGCCGCCCGTTTCTCTGGCAGAACCATGACCGAACTCGTGCTTACGCTTATCAGTGCTGCGCTGCTTAACAACTTCGTGTTGCACTGGCCCCTGGGCGTCGATCCGCTGCTGGCGGGCAGTCGTCGCCAGGTGCATGCGCTGGGACTGGCGACGTTGTGCCTGATGCTGGTTGTGGGCGTAACCGCTTACGGGATCTGGCATTGGCTATTGGTGCCGCTTCATCTTGAAGCCCTGCGGCTGTTCGTGTTTCTGCCATTGAGTGTGTTGCTGATCGCACCGCTGCTGAAACTGTTGTCCGGCGGCTTTCACGGTCTGCCTTTCGACGGGCTATGGCCATTGTTGCTGGGCAATGCCGGAGTGCTCGGGCTGGCACTGATCAACGCGCAAAACGATCAAGGCCTGCCGCAGGCAATAGCGCTAAGTCTTGGCGCCGGGCTGGGTTTCTGGCTGGTGCTGAGCCTCTTCAGCGATTTGCGCGAGCGCACGGCCGACAACGATATCCCCCTGCCCTTTCGTGGCCTGCCGATTGATCTGATCGGCGCCGGACTGATCGCAGTGATTTTTCTCGGATTCAGTGGACTGATCAAAACATGAGTCTGATTCAACGCATCGATGCCCTCCTGCCGCAGACCCAATGCGGCAAGTGCGGTCATCCCGGATGCAAACCGTACGCACAAGGCATCGCCGAGGGCGAGCCGATCAACAAGTGCCCGCCGGGCGGTGACGAAACCATCGCGGCGCTGGCTGAACTGTTGAAAGTGCCGGTGCTGGAGCTGGACATCAGTCGCGGCTCGGCACCGCCGCAAGTGGCGTTTATCCGTGAAGCCGAATGCATTGGCTGCACCAAGTGCATTCAGGCCTGCCCGATCGACGCGATCGTCGGCGCGGCGAAACTGATGCACACGGTCATCGTCGACGAGTGCACCGGTTGCGATCTGTGTGTCGCACCGTGCCCGGTGGATTGCATCGAAATGCATCCATTGTCGCCGGGCACGTTGCCGGTGGTGGGCGGCCTCGCCGTCAGTCTCGACGAGCAGCGCGCGCGCGCGGCCAAACGCGATCACGCGCGTCAACGCTTCGAGCGCCGAAACGAGCGCTTGCACCGCGAAGAACAACAAAAACAGGCTGAGCGTGAAGCGCGGGCGAAACGGGCGGTGCAGCCTCAAGTGACCGCGACCGATCCGGTGCAGGCAGCATTGGAACGCGTGCGTGCGCAGAAAGCCGCCACCGTTGACGCGGCGCTGAAGAAAGCCAAAATTGATGTAGCGATGAGCCGCGCGCAATTGCACAAATCGTTGAAAGCCTTCGGTCATCCGCCGACGTTCGAGCAGCAGGCACAATTGATCGTGTTGCAGCAGCAGTTCGACGCGGCCGAGCAGGCCTTGGCGAAACTTGAAAGCAGCGCCCCGCCTGCCCCGGCAGTCACGGCCCCGGCGAAAGATGCCGACTTGAAACGGGCAAAAATCCAGTTGGCAATGCGTCGTGCCGAACTGAAAAAAGCCCAAACCGCCGAAGCGGCGCCCGAACAGATCGCCGCGCTGGAACAAGCACTGCGCGATGCCGAACAGGCCCTGCACGCCGCCGAAGCTACAAGCGATCAGCCGTTGCCTGACCTGGTGCGCGTCGAAAAACGCCCGGTCGACAGCCAGCTTCGCCAGTTGAAAACCGAATTGGCCTATGCCCGCGCCGACCTCAACAAACTCGAACGGCGCGCCGACACGCCCACCGAAATCCTCGCCAAGGCCCGCGCCCGCCTGCAAGACGCCGAGCGCCAGGTGCAAGATCATGTTGCCCCTTGAGGCACCGGACAATCGCCTGCAACAGGCAATGAAGCTGGTGCTGCTGGCCGCTTTGCCGGGGCTGCTCGGACTGTTCTGGCTGTACGGTTGGGGGGTGTTGATCAATCTGACTCTGGCGGCCACCACAGCACTGATTGTCGAAGCAGCGGTCCTGCACCTGCGTCGACAGCTCCTGCAGCCAGCGCTGAGCGACGGCAGCGCGCTGGTCAGCGCGACATTGCTGGCTGCTGCCCTGCCACCTTATTGCCCCTGGTGGCTGACGGTAACGGCCATGGCTGCGGGTCTGCTGTTCGGCAAGCACGTGTACGGCGGCGTCGGCAAAAACCCGTTCAATCCGGCAATGCTCGGGTTTGCCCTGGCCATGGTGATGTTCCCGCAACCAATGACCCATTGGCCGGCTCATGGCCTGGATCTGACGGCAACGTTTCAACAAGTGTTCGGCGCAGGTCAGGCGCCGGATGCTTGGGTCCAGGCCACCGTACTGGACAGTCTGCGCATCAATAAAAGCCTGACCATGGACGAGCTGTTCACCAGCAATCCAGGCTTCGGTCGATGGGGCGGACACGGTGTGGAATGGGTGAATCTGGCGTTCCTCGCCGGTGGGGTGTTTCTGCTGCAGCGCCGCGTTTTCAGTTGGCATGCGCCAGTGGGCATGCTCGTCAGCCTGTTTGTCATCAGTCTGCTGTGCTGGAACGGTTCCGGGTCGGACTCGCATGGGTCACCGCTGTTTCACCTGCTCAGTGGCGCGACCATGCTGGGGGCGTTCTTTATCATCACTGAACCGGTCTCTGGCGCTAAGAGTGCGCTTGCCCGTCTGCTGTTCGGAGGCAGTGTCGGGCTGCTGACTTACGTGATTCGAACCTGGGGTGGATACCCGGATGGCGTGGCGTTCGCAGTGCTGCTGATGAATCTTTGCGTGCCTGCGCTGGAGCGATTTGCCGCGAGCCGCCAGTCAGAGGTGCGCCCATGAATCGCACGGCCAGCGCGTCTATTGTGCTGCTGTTGGCGGTCATCGGCGTCGCTGTGACTTATGTTGTATACCGTAGTACTGCAGCGCAAATTGCCAGCGAGCAGCGCTTGATCGAAAGCCGCAAACTGCTGGATCTGCTTCCACTCGATGCCTACGACAATCAACCGCTCGAGCAGCCTTTGGCCTTGGCAGACTTGAACTTGAGCCATAGCACCTTGACGGGTGGCTATCGCGCGACCAAACGCGGCCAGACCGTTGCGATCTTGCTGCACAGTCAAACCCAGGGTTATGCGGGCGCCATCGAACTGTTGATCGCCATCGATGCCAGCGGCAAATTGCTCGGTGTAAAAACCCTTAAACAAAGCGAAACGCTAGGACTAGGCGGGCACTTGGGTGACTGGCCGAATACCTGGCTACAGTCGTTTATCGGCACATCGAGCAAGGAGCCGACAGATGCGGGATGGGCGCTGAAAAAGGATCAGGGACAACTTGATCAAATAGCTGGCGCGACCATCACCTCGCGCGCAGCCATCAGCGCGATCCATGATGCCCTGCGCTACTTCGATGAACATCGGGCCGCGCTGCTGGGAAACGGAACATGAACCGACCAGTAGTTCTCTCGAACACTTTGATGCTGACATTGCTGCTTGGCACCAGTGACTCACTGGCAGGTGGCGTGGGGACATTATTGATGTTCGTTACTGTCGCAGGCATGTATGGCCTGTGCATGGCTGCTTTGCGACCACGGCTCACAGAAAAAAGCGTGTTGCTCGCCAGCGTGTTGCTCGCCGCGACCCTCACCAGTTGCGCAGATCTTTTGGCGCAACGCTGGTTTCTGCCCTGGCAGCAAACCTTCGGACTCTATGTCGGCCTGATCGCCTTGCAATGCGTGGTGCTGGAGCACAACGGGTTCTGGCGGCAGTCGTGGATCGAGCGGCTCAAACTCTGCGGCATGTTCGGCGGATTGCTGCTCGGGCTCGCCGGGCTGCGTGAACTCGTCGGTCACGGCAGTCTCGGCCGGGGACTGTTCGAACACTGGCCTGGTCTTGTTGTATTTGGCGAAGGGCTGCACCTGATCACGTTGATCCCCGGTGCTTTTATTTTGTTGGCGCTGCTGCTGGCGGCGCGTCAGGCGATAGTTCGCCCGAACTCGATATCCAAGGAAACACATCGCTCATGAATGCAGCAAAACGCCTGGAGATTTTCCGCCGCCTGCACGAAGACAACCCGGAACCGAAGACCGAACTGGCCTACTCCTCGCCGTTCGAGTTGTTGATCGCGGTGATTCTTTCGGCGCAATCGACAGACGTCGGCGTCAACAAGGCCACGGCAAAGCTGTTCCCGGTTGCCAACACGCCAGCGGCGATCCACGCTTTGGGCGTCGAGGGGCTATCCGAATACATCAAGACGATCGGCCTCTACAACAGCAAGGCCAAGAACGTCATCGAAACCTGCCGCTTACTGGTCGAACGCCATGGCAGCGAAGTCCCGCAAACCCGTGAAGAGCTCGAAGCCCTGCCGGGAGTGGGCCGCAAGACCGCCAACGTCGTACTCAACACGGCTTTCCGCCAACTGACCATGGCCGTCGACACCCATATCTTTCGGGTCAGCAACCGCACCGGCATTGCACCGGGTAAAAACGTGGTCGAAGTGGAAAAGAAGCTGATGAAGTTTGTACCCAAAGAATTCCTTCTCGACTCCCATCACTGGCTGATACTTCATGGCCGTTATGTGTGTCTGGCCCGCAAGCCACGCTGCGGCAGTTGCCGGATCGAAGACCTGTGCGAGTACAAGGACAAAACTTCGGACGATTGACCGGCTATTGGAATAATTGATAAGTCGATTGAAAAAATCTTTTTTACCCGCCGCAGGAATATCGATATAAGGAGCGCCAAAGGCATTCTTAGCCGGGAGTTAGCTGATGAGTAGCGACAAAGAGCCACTTGATGTAGATGATGATATCGCTGCGGAAACTGAGGACACCGAACCTGTGGTCGAAGTCGCCAAGACCAATCTCAGCAAGCGCCGTACGATCGATAACCTGCTTGAGGAGCGCCGACTGCAAAAGCAATTGGCCGATTACGATTTTGATGACTGATATTTGAAAGCCTCCCGAAATGGAGGCTTTTCACTTTCTGCGGCTAGCTGAGTTCGACCGGCCCATCACCCTGTCAGCCATCGATACATTCAGACCAGACCATTACGCTGCGCCAACTCGATCAGATCAACCAGGGATCGCGCATTGAGCTTCAACAACAAGCGCGTCTTGTAGGTGCTTACGGTTTTGTTGCTCAAAAACATGCCATCGGCAATTTCCTTGTTTGTCTTGCCTCGCGCCAACTGCTGCAACACCATCATTTCCCGACCGGACAGACGATCCACCATGTCGGCTTCACTGGCATTGCCCAGACTGGTGCGGACTGTATGCAAAGCCTGATTGGGAAAATAACTATAGCCCGACAATACCGCCTTGATCGCACTGAGCAACTCGGTCAGGTCCTGTTGTTTACAGACATAGCCGGCCGCTCCCGACTGCATGCAGCGCATTGAAAAGTGCCCGGGAGCCTGGGAGGTCAACACCAGAACTTTAATAGGCATGGCCGTCGTAGTCAGGCGCGCGATAACTTCCAGACCATCAAGCTTTGGTATTCCAATATCCAGAATGACAATATCCGGCATTTGTTCTCGAGCAAGTTGTAACGCATCCACACCGTTATCAGTTTCTGCGATGACTTCGTAGCCATGACGTTCCATCAGCATACGTACCGCAAGACGAATGACAGGGTGATCATCCACGATCAGCACTTTATTCATGGGCAAGTCCAGTTTCGCTGTTCGAATTTTTAGAACACGCACAATAGCCCAGTCACTTGCTCTATGGCATGCCAGTGTTAACACGCACCTGCATCGAGAGACATACCCTACAGTCATTGCGGACTATTCCTACAAAAAGCCGCTACCCCCAGTAAACATCCGACGTTACTCCCTCCTCCACTCACGGAAATATTTCGCTTCTAACTTGTTACAGACTACGACTAACGACACAGAAGTCATGCCTTGTCGCTGAGTTTCACTATGCCCGAACGGCCATGACACGTGCAAATCTGCGCTCGGCCGAGAACTTTGATTATCAACCCGAAACACAATGCAACAGCCGACACACCCACCTCACTACTTCAAACCCGCTATAAACACTTGAAACAAGATATTTATACCTAACACAATACTTTTGCTATAAATACAAGTATTTGAAAGCCGATTACCAAGCTACTCAATCCACACATACTTACCACTAACGAGACAGATCAAACACAAGAGTACAAGCATGTTGAAAATAAAAAACAAAATCACTAACCCAATGACGGTAATTGCCATATTTGCAGCTATTTCGGAAACATCAGCCGCCATTTCGCTGCCTTTTCTAGACAACAAGGACAGAGAGATCTACGTATGGTTTCTGATCAGCTTTCCGTTCTACTTGCTGTTTCTATTTTTTATAACTTTAAACTTTAACTACCGTTCCCTCTACTCACCCTCGGACTTCGGCAAGGACAAAAACTTTCTTAAAGTAATCGATAACAACGATCGCGAGAACAAACGAAATACACCGCCCTTGGCGCCAGCCACGCAAGGGGCATTTGGACTATCAAGTTGTATCGTGCCCAGCGAGTCAGGCCCAACCGAATGCAAGGACGCGTGCAAAGTCCACAACGCGCCTGACCCGCCATCGGCCATCAACTCGAAACCGAACCTGATTGTTCAGCACAACATTCAGTTGCCCGCGTGGGTCAGTGACCTGCACCTCATCGACGTTCGGGGTGTCGATGCATCGAGAGAGTTAGCCACGATTCTGGAAAACATCCGGAACCTGGACCGGAAAACTCCCCGGGTGGTGGTGTTTCTTTCCAATCATGTATCGGATGTTTTACTGACGCAGCATTCATTGCTGAAGATCAGGCACGTCAGGAAAGGCTCAGGCAAAACGATTTGTATTGTTTATAACCTTTGCGCACAGGCGGTAACGCTGCTGGGACGGGCATGAAAGATGAGTCGTAGCCACAGATGCCAAGATCAGGAACAGGCTTCAATCAGACGCAAACAAACAATCATGCAAAAAGGGCGGCCATGTCTCGATGACAAGGCCGCCCTTTTCATTACGCTTCAGACCAGAACGCTTAGAACAGCTTGCGGCCCTTGTTGGCAGCAATGCGCATGCGCAGCGCGTTGAGCTTGATGAAGCCCGCGGCATCAGCCTGGTTGTAAGCACCGCCGTCTTCTTCGAAGGTCGCGATGTTGGAATCGAACAGCGAATCGTCGGACTTGCGGCCGGTAACGATCACGTTGCCTTTGTACAACTTCAGGCGCACAACGCCGTTCACGTTGACCTGCGAAGCGTCGATCATCTGCTGCAGCATCAGACGCTCTGGGCTCCACCAGTAACCGGTGTAGATCAGGCTGGCGTATTTCGGCATCAGCTCGTCTTTGAGGTGAGCGACTTCGCGGTCCAGGGTGATCGATTCGATGGCGCGGTGAGCGCGCAGCATGATGGTGCCGCCCGGGGTTTCGTAGCAGCCACGGGACTTCATGCCAACGTAACGGTTTTCGACAATGTCGAGACGGCCGATACCGTGAGCGCCACCGATCTTGTTCAGCGTCGCCAGCACGGTGGCCGGAGTCATTTCGACGCCGTCCAGTGCAACGATGTCGCCGTTGCGGTAGGTCAGTTCCAGGTATTGCGCTTTGTCAGGAGCGTTCTCCGGGGAGACGGTCCATTTCCACATGTCTTCTTCGTGCTCGGTCCAGGTGTCTTCCAGCACGCCGCCTTCATATGAGATGTGCAGCAGGTTGGCGTCCATCGAGTACGGGGACTTCTTCTTGCCGTGACGCTCGATCGGGATCGCGTGCTTCTCGGCGTAGTCCATCAGCTTCTCGCGGGACAGCAGGTCCCACTCGCGCCAAGGCGCGATCACTTTCACGCCTGGCTTGAGCGCGTAGGCACCCAGTTCGAAACGCACCTGGTCGTTACCCTTGCCGGTGGCGCCATGGGAAATGGCGTCAGCGCCGGTTTCGTTGGCGATTTCGATCAGACGTTTGGCGATCAGCGGACGCGCGATGGAAGTACCCAGCAGGTACTCGCCTTCGTAAACGGTGTTGGCGCGGAACATCGGGAACACGAAATCACGCACGAACTCTTCGCGCAGGTCGTCGATGTAGATTTCTTTGACGCCCATGGCCTGAGCCTTGGCGCGGGCCGGCTCGACCTCTTCGCCTTGACCGAGATCAGCGGTGAAGGTCACCACTTCACAGTTATAAGTATCCTGCAGCCACTTGAGGATCACCGAAGTGTCCAGGCCGCCGGAATACGCCAGAACGACCTTGTTTACGTCCGCCATGCCATCACTCCACGGGGTTCTACGGAAAGCCGAGGAGTCTACCGCCCAAACGCGATAATTTACAGAGGCGCGACAGCTTAAGACGACAAAGCGACAGAATCTGTCGAGAGCGCGACGATGACCGGCGAGTCAGGAAGTCGCCGCAGTATTGGCTGGCGTGCTCGCTTGCGGTGCCGGAGCCGCGACCGGCGCCACGCGCGCCAGTTTGACATTGACCCGACGGTTCTTCGCGCGATTGGCCGCGTTGGTGTTCGGCACAATGGGATATTGCTCGCCATGGAAACGCACGGTGATCTGCGATTCCTGAATGCCGTTGGCCTTGAAGAAGTCGACCACCGCCAGCGCGCGGCGGCGCGACAGTTCACGGTTGGTCAGGCGATTACCGCTGTTGTCGGAATGGCCGTCGAGTTCGATGTGATTGACCGTCGGATCGGCCTTCATGTATTCGAGCATCACTTGCAGCTTGGCTTTAGCGGCAGGATCCAGGTCAACGCCTTCGCCGGGGAAGCCGATCTGCGACTGTTTGATCTGGTCGAAATTCTGCGGTAGCAATTTCGCCACACATGTCTGGTAATCGTTGAAGGCTTTGCTGAACTTGACCGGCAACAGGCGTACTTCAGAGACACGGCCATCGCCTGAAGCACGCCGTACGACCGGGCTGCGCCCGTCCAGCAGGCCGCTGATCAAACCGCCGGCCTGGGACTGCGAACTGCTGAACAAGACGTTGCCGCTGCCGAGCCTTACAGAACCCAGATTGATGTCACCACGGCCCGGCTGCCAAGGCGCAGCCGCTGCCAGCAACGTTGCAGAGCCGCCGCCGAGCATGGCGTTGTAGGCGTTCAGACGGAATATCGCCTGCTCGCCGGCCTTGCGCACGAACTCACCCGAGCCGAAATCAGTGATCGGTTGGGTCAGACGACATTCGAACTTGTCGCCGGCGACCGTCCACTCAATGTTCTCCAGACGGGTCTGGTACGTGAGCGCCATCGCCGGAAGGCTGGCAAACACACTGAGCAAGGCTAAATAACGCTGGCGCACGGGAGGCTCCATTGGCTTCTGAAACACAAAGACCGATTCACACTATGTTTACGGCATACCTACGGGATATCGGAAGGTTCCGGCAAAACTTGATAGCGAGTGCCTGCAAGAGTCTTTTCCGGTAGCATTCGCCTCAGTTTGACCCGCCTGGAATCCCCTCATGTCCGACCGCCTGACCCTGCTGCGTCCCGACGACTGGCACATTCATCTTCGCGATGGTGCCGTGTTGACCAATACCGTTGCCGATGTTGCGCGCACTTTTGGCCGCGCCATCATCATGCCCAACCTGGTACCACCGGTGCGCAACGCCGCTGAAGCCGACGGCTATCGCCAGCGGATTCTTGCTGCCCGCCCGGCCGGCAGTCGCTTCGAACCGCTGATGGTGCTGTACCTCACCGACCGCACCCAGCCCGAAGAAATTCGTGAAGCCAAGGCCAGTGGTTTTGTGCACGCAGCCAAGCTGTACCCGGCCGGCGCGACCACCAACTCCGATTCCGGGGTAACCAGCATCGACAAGATCTTCCCGGCACTGGAAGCCATGGCCGAAGTCGGCATGCCGTTGCTGATCCACGGTGAAGTCACCCGTGGCGACGTCGATGTGTTCGACCGCGAAAAGATCTTCATCGACGAGCACATGCGCCGCGTGGTCGAGCGCTTCCCGACGCTGAAAGTGGTGTTTGAACACATCACCACCGGTGACGCCGTGCAGTTCGTCAACGAGGCTTCGGCCAACGTAAGCGCGACCATCACCGCGCATCACCTGCTGTACAACCGCAACCACATGCTGGTGGGCGGGATTCGGCCGCACTTCTATTGCCTGCCGATCCTCAAGCGCAATACGCACCAGGAAGCCCTGCTCGACGCCGCCACCAGTGGCAGCGCGAAGTTCTTCCTCGGCACCGACTCGGCGCCGCACGCCCAGCACGCCAAGGAAGCCGCTTGCGGCTGTGCCGGCTGCTACACCGCGTACGCCGCCATCGAGATGTACGCCGAAGCCTTCGAACAGCGTAATGCGCTGGACAAACTCGAAGCCTTCGCCAGCCTCAACGGCCCGCGTTTCTACGGCCTGCCGGCGAACACCGATCGCATCACCCTGGTTCGTGAAGAATGGACCGCCCCGACCAGCCTGCCGTTTGGCGAGCTGACCGTTATCCCGCTGCGCGCCGGTGAAAAACTGCGCTGGCGCCTGCTGGAGGAACACGCGTGAGTGAAGACCATTTCGACGACGAACTGGACGGTCAAAGTGGTGGTGGCGGTTCCCGTCACCCGATGGCAGCACGCTTTCGCGGCTACCTGCCGGTTGTCGTTGACGTAGAAACCGGCGGCTTCAACTCGGCCACCGATGCGTTGCTGGAGATTGCCGCGACCACCATCGCCATGGATGAAAAGGGTTTTGTATACCCGGATCACACCTACTTCTTCCGCGTTGAGCCGTTCGAAGGCGCCAACATCGAAGCAGCGGCGCTGGAGTTCACCGGAATCAAGCTGGACCATCCACTGCGCATGGCGGTCAGCGAAGAAACCGCGCTGACCGACATCTTCCGTGGCATTCGCAAGGCGCTGAAGGCCAATGGCTGCAAGCGCGCGATTCTGGTCGGGCACAACAGCAGCTTCGATCTTGGCTTCCTGAACGCAGCCGTTGCGCGCCTGGACATGAAACGCAACCCGTTCCACCCGTTCTCCAGCTTCGACACTGCGACGCTGGCTGGTCTGGCATACGGTCAAACCGTGCTGGCGAAAGCCTGCCAGGCCGCCGACATCGATTTCGACGGTCGTGAGGCGCACTCGGCGCGATACGACACCGAGAAAACCGCTGAGCTGTTCTGCGGCATCGTCAATCGCTGGAAACAGATGGGCGGCTGGGAAGATTTCGACGACTGATTGATGGTCGTCGGGTAAATCCCGCGCATGAAAAAACCGGCCACGTGGGTCGGTTTTTTTTGATTAATGCTTATAGAGCTTAAATTCTCGATCAATCCACACGACATAAAAAATCCGATGGCTCTTGTATCCCACCATCGCTACACGTTCAAAAGCCCGAAACACAAGCAATCTGACATCACCTGTCAAAAAAGCAGGAATTCCCACTTTCAGACTGTTTCTCTCAATTGTTTCACAGCCATATCGATGCCTATGCTCTCTGCGCAATTCTCTCCACGGCATTCTTCCCAAAATCCTCAGACGCTCAAGCATTTTCGACCGTTCGACGGCCTCGCAATCTTGAATGCACCCGCCATTCTGCAAATACTCAAATGAGAAAACCGGAGGTCGCGCTTCCGATGAATCTATTTCGATGGTGGACGTCCGTGCCGTTACTGTAATTGCCGCATCGCGTTCCCTGCGTTTGAACTTGGCCATTTCAGTTCACCAAATGCTCCCGGAAATACTCCTCCATCTCACAGGCGGGAATTTCTCGGCTGAACTCCCCTTCCTTGAAGTTTCTACGCCAAGGGGCTTCTTCATGCGTCAACTGACGTAGTTTCCACGCCGAAAACTGGCCATAAACGTCGAATACTTCGTTGAGCAGACTTTGTTGTTTGGCACTGAAAAGATCTGGATTGAAATCACTTGGAGGAGGAATGGCACTCGATCCAAATTGGCTGAATCTTCGATACAGATCCGGAACCACCGGCCCGTGCATCCACGCCTCCAGCTTTTCAGGGAAGAGAGCCTCACCAAGGACGGCCAGACTGAACCCTTGAGCGTAATAAACCATTTTTTGAATCTTGAGATTGGATATCTCGCCCTCATGCCCTTCCAGGCAGAGGAAATAATCCGCAACGTCCAAGCTACTCGGCATTTGAATCCCCTTCTGCATCATGCAATCCATTGCACCATCCTTACTGAAGTGAAGCGCGATTCAGGACAAGGCAGTCGCCTTCGTACCCCGTTATCGCTCGAGCACAACCCTATCCAGCCACTGTTCACTCATCCAGTATTTTTTCCGAACATTTGAAACAAATGATGCCGAGAGGCTGTTTCAATTAATTCTCCGCATAAAAAAACCGGCCACGTGGGCCGGTTTTTTTGTACCTCGACGTTGCGCCTTACAGGGCTGCAGCGTTCTCGGTCAGGTAAGCCGCAACGCCTTCTGGCGAAGCGTTCATGCCTTTGTCGCCTTTTTTCCAGTTGGCAGGGCAGACTTCGCCGTGCTCTTCGTGGAATTGCAAAGCGTCGACCAGACGGATCAGCTCTTCCATGTTACGGCCCAGCGGCAGGTCGTTGATGATCTGCGAACGGACAACGCCTTTGTCGTCGATCAGGAACGCGCCACGGAAAGCCACGCCGCCTTCGGATTCAACGTCGTAAGCCTTGGCGATGTCGTGCTTCATGTCGGCAGCCATGGTGTATTTCACCTGGCCGATGCCGCCATTGTTTACTGGGGTGTTGCGCCATGCGTTGTGAGTGAAGTGCGAGTCGATCGACACAGCGATCACTTCAACATTGCGAGCCTTGAAGTCGGCCATGCGGTTGTCCAGAGCGATCAGCTCGGACGGGCAGACGAAGGTGAAGTCCAGTGGGTAGAAGAACACCAGGCCGTATTTGCCTTTGATGGCCGAGGACAGGGTGAAGCTGTCAACGATCTCGCCATTGCCGAGTACGGCCGGGACGGTGAAGTCAGGGGCTTGTTTGCCTACGAGTACGCTCATTGATATCTCCTGGTGTAAAAACTTGAAGTTCAGGGTCCGCGCCAGCCTGCCACCCTCAGGCGACAGCCCTGTGACACGAACCCCCTTCGCAAGGGCCGACCATCATACACTGCGAATTTGGCCTGTCCTTAACGGTTTTTCAAAGCAGGCGCAGAACGGCGCTGCATTTACGGGGCCAGGCAAAACGCCAGCAAATACCGTTCGTCAGTCACGGCTGGGAATCAGCAAAAGCCTTCCGAAAGCACTTTGACAATCATTCTCGTTAACATTAAGATCCATCGCAATTGAGTCACAACCAGCGACGGTTCTCACTTATGTATGTTTGTCTCTGCACTGGCGTCACCGACGGACAGATCCGCGATGCGATCTATGAAGGTTGCTGCAGCTATAAAGAAGTCCGCCAGGCCACCGGCGTCGCCAGCCAATGCGGCAAATGCGCGTGCCTTGCCAAGGAAGTCGTTCGCGAAACCCTGACCAAGCTGCAAACCGCTCAGGCTGCGATCCCCTACCCCGTAGAATTTACCGCCGCTTGATTGCCCCCCATTTCAAAGAACCGGACTCATGTCCGGTTTTTTTATGCCTGTAAATCAACTGCTTAGCACCCAGACGCGGAACACAAACATTCTTATTCCGATTAATTTTCATATATTATTCAATAACTTAGGTTTGACACTTATAAGTACGAAGCTCAAACTCCGCCGTATATACAGCTAATACAGGGCAGGACTCCGATCATGAAAGGCGACATTACAGTCATCCAGCATCTCAACAAGATCCTTGCCAATGAGCTGGTCGCGATCAATCAGTACTTCCTGCATGCACGCATGTATGAAGATTGGGGCCTGAACAAGCTCGGCAAGCACGAATACAAAGAATCCATCGACGAGATGAAACACGCGGACAAGCTGATCAAGCGCATCCTGTTCCTCGAAGGCCTGCCGAACGTGCAGGACCTGGGCAAGCTGCACATCGGCGAGCACACCAAGGAAATGCTGGAGTGCGACCTGCGTATCGAAAAGACCGGTCATGCTGACCTGAAGACCGCAATCGCCCATTGCGAAACCGTTGGCGATTTCGGCAGCCGTGAACTGCTCGAAGACATTCTCGAATCCGAAGAAGAACATATCGACTGGCTGGAAACCCAACTGGGCCTGATCGACAAAGTCGGTCTTGAGAACTATCTGCAGTCGCAGATGGGCGAAGAGTAGGAGCTGCCGAAGGCTGCGATCTTTTCAGATTGCACCGGCAACTTGCAGTAACTTTTCGAACGCACTAAAAAGCCCCGCCCTCTTTCGAGTGGCGGGGCTTTTTATTGGCTGAAGATCAAAAGATCGCAGCCTCGTTTCACTCGACAGCTCCTACACAAGCAGCAGCTGTCGCATGAAACCTGGCCGATCAGGCTTCGGACTTGTTCGCCGCTGCCGCTTCAACAGCCGCCTTGATGGTGCTTTGCAGCGAACCGTCTGCAGCCATCTCGGTCATGATGTCACTACCGCCGACCAGTTCACCGCCGACCCACAGTTGCGGGAAAGTCGGCCAGTTGGCGTACTTCGGCAGGTTGGCGCGGATTTCCGGGTTCTGCAGGATGTCCACGTACGCAAACTTTTCGCCACAAGCCATCACAGCCTGCGCAGCTTTCGCAGAGAAGCCACACTGTGGGGCATTCGGCGAGCCTTTCATATAAAGCAGAATGGTGTTGTTGGCAATCTGCTCTTTAATCGTTTCGATGATATCCATGGAGCACCTCGGCTGAACTTTCCGACTCATGGGTCGGCACGGTGACGCATTGTAACGGAATCCCGAGCGCCATGCTCGGTCTCCCCGACGCTCACATTCAGGCCGCCGCCACCGTCACCGGCACACCATTAAGTGCGGCGTTACCAGACAGTTCATCTAGCTGGCATTCATCGGTCAGATCGTTTGCGCTCGACCCAGGCTGACTGCTGGCAATCGCCATTTGCACGCCCGGCCGCGCATGTCCCCAACCATGCGGCAGGCTGACCACGCCTTTCATCATGTCCAGACTGCCGAGCACCTCGACCTCGATCTGCCCCACCCGCGAACTGACGCGCACCAACTGACCATCGTTAAGCCCACGGCTGGCGAGGTCATCCGGATGCATCAGCAGTTGATGGCGCGGCTTGCCCTTCACCAGACGGTGATAGTTGTGCATCCACGAGTTATTGCTGCGCACATGACGGCGGCCAATCATCAACAGCTCATCGGCGGCCGGCGCCTGCAATGCGGCAAAGCGTGCGAGGTCAGCAAGGATCTCTGGCGGAGCAGCCTGCACGCGCTGATTCGGCGTTTTCAGGCGCGCAGCCAGGTTCGGCTTCAACGCGCCCAGATCAATCCCGTGGGGATGATCGAACAACGTTGACAACGAAAGCTTTTGCTCGGACGCGTCACCGTACAGGCCCATGCGCAGGCCCATGTCGATCATCTTCGCCGGTGGCATGGTCGGTTTCAGTTCCTTGCCAGTCTTCTCGGCAAAGGCCTTGGCCAGGCCCACGAAGATCTCCCAGTCATGCAAGGCGCCCTCGGGTTTGGCGAGGATCGCGCGATTGAAGCGGGTGACGTTGCGCACCGCGAACAGGTTGAACGTCGTGTCGTAGTGATCGTTTTCCAGCGCCGAGGTCGACGGCAGAATCAGGTCGGCATAGCGCGTGGTTTCGTTGATGTACAGGTCGACGCTGACCATGAACTCCAGGCCATCCAGCGCCTGCTCCAGTTGCCGCCCGTTCGGCGTCGACAACACCGGGTTGCCAGCGACGGTGATCAGCGCACGAATCTGGCCCTCACCTTCGGTAAGCATCTCTTCGGCCAGGGCCGAGACCGGTAGCTCGCCGCCGTACTCGGGACGCCCGGAAACGCGACTCTGCCATTTGTTGAAATGCCCGCCCGAAGTCGACGCCACCAGATCCACTGCGGGCTCAGTGCACAGTGCACCGCCGACGCGATCAAGATTACCGGTGACCAGGTTGATCAATTGCACCACCCAGTGACACAAGGTGCCGAAGACCTGCGTCGAAACGCCCATGCGTCCGTAGCACACGGCACTCGGCGCGGCGGCGAAATCCCGGGCCAGTTGGCGGATCTGCTCGGCAGGAACCGCACACAACGGGCTCATGGCTTCAGCGGTAAACGCAGCGACAGCGGCGCGCACGTCATCCAGTCCATCGACCGGCAAATGACTTTCGCTGGTCAAGCCTTCGCTAAACAGGGTGTTCAGCACACCAAACAACAACGCTGCATCGCCCCCCGGACGCACGAACAAATGCTGATCAGCCATGGCCGCCGTCTCGCTGCGCCGTGGATCGACAACCACCACTTTGCCGCCGCGCGCCTGAATCGCTTTCAAACGCTTCTCGACATCCGGCACGGTCATGATGCTGCCGTTGGACGCCAGCGGATTACCGCCGAGAATCAGCATGAAGTCGGTGTGATCGATATCTGGAATCGGCAACAGCAACCCATGGCCGTACATCAGATAACTGCTCAGGTGATGCGGCAACTGATCGACCGAGGTCGCCGAGTAGCGATTGCGCGTCTTCAGCAACCCCAGGAAATAATTGCTGTGGGTCATCAGCCCGTAGTTATGCACGCTCGGGTTGCCTTGATAGACCGCCACGGCGTTCTGGCCATGACGCTCCTGGATGGCCGCCAGCTTCTCGGCCACCAGCGCAAAAGCCTCGTCCCACTCTATCGGTAGCCATTCACTGCCCACACGGCGCATTGGCTGGCGCAGGCGATCAGGATCGTTCTGGATGTCTTGCAGGGCCACAGCCTTGGGGCAGATGTGTCCACGACTAAACGTGTCGAGCGCGTCACCCTTGATTGAAGTGATCGCGATGTTGCCATCGGTTTCGGTGGTTTCGATGGTCAGCCCGCAAATGGCTTCACACAGATGGCAGGCACGGTGATGGAGAGTCTTGGTCATGGCCAGTCTCTGTCTTGTTCTGGGCAGGCATTCACGCCCGCGGGAACAAAACTATGGCCCCGGCGCCGATCCTGCGCCAGCGACGTTCGTCCTGTGAATCGGCGGTTATCAGGCGAGCCGATAAACCGCCATGATCAGTTCGACGGCAGCTGAGGCGGTGCGGCCAGCTGAATCTCCTGAATGGTTTCAATCTGCTCGTGGGCGACATGTACGCCGGTGAGCTCGCCGATCAATCGCCAGTGTTCGTCGAGCCCGGCACTGATGGTCGCCATGCGATCGATCATGTGGCGACCGGCGCTCTTCACCACTTCGTCTTCGCTGCGCAGCAGTTCGAATGACATTGAAGTGACTGAGGCGGTGAGATGGGTCAGTGAGCGAGCCGTGTGGCCCAGCAGTTCCATTAACAGTTTTTCTTTCGATTCCATGCGGAGGCTTCCTGCGTCGCTCGAAACTTATTTATAACCCAGCACTTTGCTTTAGCAAATGTTTCAGCCTGAGCATCCGACCAAGTGATGGCATGGCGCCACGGTCGTAAACCGACCCAAGCGACGCGATCCCCGCCACGCCGCATTGCCAAGCCCTGTAAGGCCAGTGTACAAAGAGGCTCGCTGCTGTCCTGAACCCGGCTTCAAATGCGCGACTGCAACATTCAGTGCGCCCTCCGAATCCCGCAAAAACCGTAGCCTATTGGAAAAACGCGACATTTAGTGTCAATATCGCGCCCTCCCCTATTTCGTCGCCCCGTGCGGCTTACGCCGCAGGTCTCGCCCGTTGTTCCGTTAAACAAGGCTTTGAGCATCTGCGGTTTGTAGCAAAAGGTAGTCAATGATGAGCGCAAGGCACTTTCTCTCCCTGATGGATTGCACGCCCGAAGAGCTGGTCAGCGTGATCCGTCGAGGCGTTGAGCTCAAGGACCTGCGTAACCGCGGCGTACTGTTCGAGCCTCTGAAAAACCGCGTGCTGGGGATGATCTTCGAAAAATCCTCGACCCGTACCCGGATCTCGTTCGAGGCCGGCATGATCCAGCTCGGCGGCCAGGCAATCTTCCTGTCGCCGCGCGATACCCAACTGGGCCGTGGCGAGCCGATCGGCGACTGCGCCATCGTCATGTCGAGCATGCTCGATGCGGTGATGATCCGTACCTTTGCCCACAGCACCCTGACCGAATTTGCCGCCAACTCGCGCGTGCCAGTGATCAACGGCCTGTCCGATGACCTGCACCCGTGCCAGTTGCTGGCCGACATGCAGACGTTTCTTGAACACCGTGGCTCGATCCAGGGCAAAACGGTCGCCTGGATCGGCGACGGCAACAACATGTGCAACAGCTATATAGAAGCGGCGATCCAGTTCGACTTCCAGTTGCGCGTTGCCTGCCCGGAAGGCTACGAGCCAAATCCTGAATTCGTCGCCAGAGCTGGCGATCGCGTGACCATCGTCCGCGACCCGCAAGACGCCGTGCGCGGCGCGCATCTGGTGAGCACCGACGTCTGGACTTCGATGGGTCAGGAAGAGGAAACTGCCAAGCGCCTCAAGCTGTTCGCGCCGTTTCAGGTCAACCGCGCCCTGCTCGACCTCGCTGCCGAGGACGTGCTGTTCATGCATTGCCTGCCGGCGCACCGTGGCGAAGAAATCAGCCTCGACCTGCTTGATGACCCGCGCTCCGTCGCTTGGGATCAGGCAGAAAACCGTCTCCACGCACAGAAGGCCCTGCTCGAGTTCCTCGTTGAACCGGCATATCACCACGCATGAGCCATGAATTACTGCTGAACCTGCGCAACCTCGCTTGCGGCTATCAAGATCAACGTGTGGTGCAGAACCTCAATCTGCACCTCAACGCCGGTGACATCGGCTGCCTGCTCGGCTCGTCTGGCTGCGGCAAGACCACCACCCTGCGTGCCATTGCCGGATTCGAGCCAGTGCACGAAGGGGAAATCACCCTCGGTGGCGAAACCATTTCCAGCGCCGGCTTCACCCTCGCCCCGGAAAAACGCCGGATCGGCATGGTGTTCCAGGACTACGCACTGTTCCCGCACCTGAGCGTCGCCGACAACATTGCCTTTGGCATTCGCAAGCACCCGAACAAGGAACGCGTCACCGAAGAGCTGCTCGAACTGGTCAACCTGAAAAACCTCGGCAAGCGCTTCCCGCACGAGCTGTCCGGCGGCCAGCAACAGCGCGTCGCCCTCGCCCGCGCCTTGGCGCCGGAGCCGCAGTTGCTGCTGCTCGATGAGCCGTTTTCCAACCTCGATGGCGAACTGCGGCGCAAGCTCAGCCATGAAGTGCGCGATATCCTCAAACTCCGTGGCACCAGCGCAATTCTGGTGACCCACGACCAGGAAGAGGCCTTCGCGGTCAGCGATCACGTTGGCGTGTTCAAGGAAGGTCGACTGGAGCAGTGGGACACGCCATACAACCTGTATCACGAACCGGCAACGCCTTATGTGGCCAGCTTCATCGGTCAGGGTTACTTCATTCGTGGTCAGCTCGGCAGCCCGGAATCGGTGCAGACCGAACTGGGTGAACTGCGCGGCAACCGGGCATACACGTGGCCGATTGGCGGCGCGGTGGATGTGTTGCTACGTCCCGATGACATTGTTTATGCCCCGGACAGTGGGTTGAAAGCGCGGATTGTCGGCAAGACGTTCCTTGGCGCTTCGACGCTGTATCGCCTGCAACTGCCGACGGGTGCGCAGCTGGAATCGATCTTCCCTAGCCATGCCGATCATCAGGTTGGCGCGGAAGTGGGAATTCGTGTTGCCGCCGAACACCTCGTACTGTTCCAGGCATCGGGCAGCACCGCCGCACAGATCCCGGCAGTGGAAAACGGCGTCCGCCGTTACAGCACCGCGCTTTAAAGATCAAAAGATCGCAGCCTTCGGCAGCTCCTACAGAGATCAATGTAGGAGCTGCCGAAGGCTGCGATCTTTTAGCTATTAACCGAGGATCAGGGTTCCACTGGCAACCAGCGTTGCATTGCCGCCAATCTTCACCCGCTCACCTTCCAGCCGACAGAACAACTCCCCACCCCGCGCCGAACGCTGATGCGCCGTCAGGCTCGATTTGCCCAGTCGCTTCGACCAATACGGAATCAGGCTGCAATGTGTCGATCCGGTCACCGGATCTTCATTGATGCCAATCGCCGGTGCGAAATAGCGCGAGACAAAGTCGTGCTGATTGCCCCGCGCCGTGACAATAGCTCCCAGCCACGGCAGCTTGGCCAACGCCACCATGTCCGGTTTGCAATCGAGCACCGCCTGCTCCGACTCCAGCACCACAAACAGTTCGTTGGAGCCGAGCACATCCACCGCCTCGACCCCCAGCGCTCGCTCGACATCCAGCGTCACGCCAATTTCCGAGGGCACGATCGACGGGAAGTCCAGCCACAAACGGCCCTCTTCACGGCTGACACTCAACGGCCCGGACTGGCTGGTAAAGTCGATACGCTCGGCGCTCTCCTTGTAGATCTCGAACAGCACATAAGCACTGGCCAACGTGGCGTGCCCGCACAACGGCACTTCAGTGGTCGGGGTAAACCAGCGGATATGCCAGGCCTGACCTTCGCGCACCAGAAACGCAGTTTCCGCCAGATTGTGTTCGGCGGCGATCTTCTGCATCAGCTCATCCGCGAGCCACGTCTCCAGCCGATAAACCATCGCCGGATTACCACTGAACGGCCGATCACTGAACGCGTCGACCTGATGAAACTCGAGCTGCATAACTTTCTCCCTGAGCCAGTCGACAGAGGATGCTGCCACGCTGTGATCAGCGCCAGTGACAGAACCCGTCAATTTTTTGCATACAGCATTAATGACTAAGGACGGCCGATGTCGGCAAATTTGGCCTGGGTGTGTTCGGCGAGCACCGCGGGCGCCAGTTCCACTTCCAGGCCACGCCGACCGGCGCTGACATAAATAGTCGCAAAACCCAGAGCCGAGTTGTCGATAAAGGTACGCAGGCGCTTCTTCTGCCCCAACGGGCTGATGCCGCCCAACAGATACCCGGTGGAGCGCTGAGCGGCTGCCGGGTCAGCCATCTCGACTTTTTTTACGCCAGCGGCATGGGCAAGACCTTTGAGGTCGAGGCTTCCGACGACCGGCACCACCGCCACCAGCAACTCGCCTTTTTCACTGGCCGCGAGCAGGGTTTTAAACACCTGTGCCGGTTCAAGTGCCAGCTTTTCTGCGGCCTCAAGGCCATAGGACGCGGCCTTCGGGTCATGTTCGTAACTGTGCACGCGATGTTCGGCACGAACTTTTTTCAACAAGTCCAACGCAGGGGTCATGGCAGCTCCAGGCTCGGCAATGGCAAAAAAAACCTCCGCCGGATTCTAGGTGATCAGCCTTCAAAAGGCTCTATCCCAAGCCTCGATTCCCGCGGCTCGCAGACATTCAGCGCACGTTGTCGCACCTGGGCCACAAAGGATCATTCACCCAGCGAATAGTTTTATTGTGACCGACGGTTCACTTTCGACCTTTGACAGGTTTGTTTCTTGTCTATATTTTTTCGAATCTGAATAATGTAAGAATTGTCGTCACAGCGGCACTCAGCAGTAAACCGGGAACGGAATGGGGATTCCTACTCGGGGAAAATCGCGCCTTGCCCTGTTGGCAAACGCGCCAGACAACAACAAAAACGAGGTTTTCAATGACAACTGCTTTACAGCAACCATCGCTCTCGAGCCAATGCATGGCCGAGTTTCTGGGTACTGCTCTTCTGATCTTTTTCGGCACCGGCTGTGTCGCCGCGCTCAAAGTCGCGGGTGCCAGCTTCGGCCTGTGGGAAATCAGCATCATCTGGGGCGTCGGCGTGAGCATGGCGATCTACCTCACCGCCGGAGTTTCCGGCGCGCACCTGAACCCGGCCGTGAGCATCGCCCTGGCAATCTTCGCCGACTTCGAAAAGCGCAAACTGCCGTTCTATATTCTTGCCCAGATCGCCGGCGCCTTCTGCGGCGCGCTGCTGGTTTACACGCTGTACAGCAATCTTTTCTTCGATTACGAACAAACTCACCAAATGGTCCGTGGCTCGACCGCCAGCCTTGAGTTGGCCTCGGTGTTCTCGACCTTCCCGAACCCGGTGCTGTCCACCGCCCAGGCATTCCTGGTCGAGATGATCATCACGGCGATCCTGATGGGCGTGATCATGTCCCTGACCGATGACAACAACGGCCTGCCGAAAGGCCCGCTGGCGCCGCTGCTGATCGGCTTGCTGATTGCCGTTATCGGCAGTTCGATGGGGCCGTTGACCGGTTTCGCCATGAACCCGGCGCGTGACTTCGGTCCGAAACTGATGACTTTCTTCGCCGGCTGGGGTGAAATTTCCTTCACTGGCGGCCGTGATATTCCGTATTTCCTGATTCCGATTTTTGCACCGATTGTCGGTGCCTGCCTCGGCGCTGCCGGGTATCGCGGGCTCATCGCCCGTCACCTGACCGGCGCCACACCTGCTACAAAGGATGCAGAACCGGCCATTGACGGCAAACCAAGAACTTCTTGAAACAGTCGGCGCCGGCTCCTGCCCTATAGAGCCTGCGCCACGGCCCACTCTCCCTTATTTCGTCCAAGGCAATCGACATGACCGACATTCAGAATAAGAACTACATCATTGCCCTCGATCAGGGTACGACCAGCTCCCGCGCGATCATTTTCGACCGCGACGCGAACGTGGTCTGCACCGCGCAGCGCGAATTCGCCCAGCATTACCCGCAAGCCGGCTGGGTTGAACACGACCCGATGGAAATCTTCGCCACCCAGAGCGCGGTGATGGTTGAAGCCCTGGCCCAGGCTGGCCTGCATCACGATCAGGTGGCTGCCATCGGCATCACCAACCAGCGTGAAACCACCGTGGTCTGGGACAAGACCACCGGCCGGCCGGTGTACAACGCCATCGTCTGGCAGTGCCGCCGCAGCACCGAGATCTGCCAGCAGCTCAAGCGCGATGGCCACGAAGACTACATCCGCGACAACACCGGTCTGGTCACCGACCCATACTTCTCCGGCACCAAACTGAAGTGGATCCTCGACAACGTCGAAGGCAGCCGCGAACGAGCGCGCAACGGCGAACTGTTGTTCGGCACCGTCGATAGCTGGCTGATCTGGAAATTCACCGGCGGCAAGGTGCATGTCACCGACTACACCAACGCCTCGCGCACCATGCTCTTCAATATCCATTCGCTGGAATGGGATTCGAAGATGCTGGAAATCCTCGACATCCCGCGCGAGATGCTTCCGGAAGTGAAGGCTTCTTCGGAAATCTACGGTCGCACCAAGAGCGGCATTGCCATCGGCGGTATCGCCGGTGACCAGCAAGCCGCGTTGTTCGGGCAGATGTGCGTGGAGCCGGGTCAGGCGAAAAACACCTACGGCACCGGCTGCTTCCTGCTGATGAACACCGGCGACAAAGCGGTGAAATCCCAGCACGGCATGCTCACCACCATCGCTTGCGGCCCGCGTGGCGAAGTGGCTTATGCGCTGGAAGGCGCGGTGTTCAACGGCGGTTCGACCGTGCAGTGGCTGCGCGATGAACTGAAAATCATCAACGACGCCCACGACACCGAATACTTCGCCAATAAAGTGAAGGACAGCAACGGCGTGTACCTGGTGCCGGCCTTCACCGGTCTGGGCGCGCCGTACTGGGACCCATATGCCCGTGGCGCGCTGTTCGGCCTGACTCGCGGCGTGCGCGTGGATCACATCATCCGCGCCGCACTGGAGTCGATTGCTTACCAGACTCGCGACGTGCTCGACGCCATGCAGCAAGACTCCGGCGAACGCCTCAAAGCCCTGCGCGTGGACGGCGGCGCGGTGGCGAACAACTTCCTCATGCAGTTCCAGGCCGACATCCTCGGCACGCAGGTCGAGCGTCCGCAAATGCGCGAAACCACGGCACTTGGCGCCGCGTATCTGGCCGGTCTGGCGTGCGGTTTCTGGGGCAGCCTGGACGAACTGCGCGGTAAAGCGGTGATCGAGCGTGAGTTTGAACCGAGCCTGGACGAAACCGAGAAAGAGAAGCTGTACAAAGGCTGGAAAAAAGCCGTCAGCCGCACCCGTGACTGGGCGCGTGAAGACGCTGAATAAGCCAACCTTCAGATCCAGATAGGCATCTAACTGGTCGGGAGCGGATTCCTGCGGCATCATGGGCAAATTTTGCACGGCAGCCCAAAGGAAGCCCCATGAATCTGCCTCCCCGTCAGCAGCAAATCCTCGAGCTGGTCCGCGAACGCGGCTATGTGAGCATCGAGGAAATGGCCACGCTGTTCGTTGTTACCCCGCAAACCATCCGCCGCGACATCAATCAGCTCGCGGAAGCCAATCTGTTGCGTCGCTACCATGGCGGCGCAGCCTACGATTCCAGCGTCGAAAACACTGCCTATGCGATGCGCGCCGACCAGATGCGCGATGAAAAACAACGCATCGGTGAAGCCATCGCCGCCCAGATCCCCGATCACGCCTCGCTGTTCATCAACATCGGCACCACCACCGAATCGATTGCCCGCGCCCTGCTCAACCACAATCATCTGAAGATCATCACCAACAACCTGCATGTGGCGTCGATGCTCAGTGCCAAGGATGATTTCGATGTGCTGCTGACCGGCGGCAATGTGCGCCGTGATGGCGGCGTGGTCGGTCAGGCGAGCGTGGATTTCATCAATCAGTTCAAAGTTGATTTCGCCCTGGTCGGGATCAGCGGTATTGATGAAGACGGCAGCTTGCTGGATTTCGATTATCAGGAAGTGCGGGTGTCGCAGGCGATCATTGCCAATGCGCGGCAGGTGATTCTGGCGGCGGACTCCAGCAAGTTCGGGCGTAACGCGATGATTCGGTTGGGGCCGATCAGTCTGATTGATTGCCTTGTAACCGATCAGCAGCCGGTGCCGGCGCTGGCGCAGTTGTTGAGTCAGCACAAGATTCGCCTGGAAGTCGTTTAACTCCCGCAAGATTACTCGTTCCCACGCTCCGCGTGGGAATGCAGCCCGGGACGCTCTGCGTCCCACCTCAAAGCCGACGAAGAGCGTCGATGGATGCATTCCTTTGCTGCGCATGGGAACGATCTGCCCGTAAATGTTCGAAAATTTTCCTTTCCCTGCCCTTCGATGAGTTTTTTCAATCGAACGTGACTGGCTGCGCGGGTGTTTATGGGCTACCATTTTCGCAAATGAACATTCATGTTCGATTTCCAATATAGAAAATCAAAAGAACCCGAGGCCAGCCGATGTCCACCTCTACCTTGCGTACGCCCCCAATCTCCGAGATCTACGACATCGCCGTCATTGGCGGCGGGATCAATGGCGTGGGGATCGCAGCGGATGCCGCCGGTCGCGGGCTTTCGGTGTTCCTTTGCGAAAAAGACGATCTGGCCAGCCACACCTCGTCGGCCAGCAGCAAGCTGATCCACGGCGGCCTGCGCTACCTCGAACATTACGAATTCCGTCTGGTGCGTGAAGCGCTGGCTGAGCGCGAAGTGTTGCTGGCCAAGGCGCCGCATATCGTCAAACCGATGCGCTTCGTGTTGCCGCACCGTCCACACCTGCGCCCGGCATGGATGATCCGCGCTGGCCTGTTCCTGTATGACAACCTCGGCAAGCGCGAAAAACTGCCAGGTTCGAAAAGCCTCAAGTTTGGTGCCGACAGCGCACTGAAAAGCGAAATCAAGAAAGGCTTCGAATACTCCGACTGCTGGGTCGATGACGCCCGCCTCGTTGTCTTGAACGCCATGGCCGCCCGCGAAAAAGGCGCTCACGTGCACACCCAGACCCGGTGCGTCAGCGCCCGTCGCACCAAAGGTCTGTGGCACCTGCATCTGGAACGTGCCGACGGCAGTCTGTTTTCGATCACCGCCAAAGCGCTGGTGAACGCCGCCGGCCCGTGGGTTGCCAAGTTCATTCGTGACGACCTGAAGATGGAATCGCCGTACGGCATCCGTTTGATCCAGGGCAGCCACATCATCGTGCCGAAGTTGTATGAAGGCGATCACGCGCACATTCTGCAAAACGAAGATCAGCGCATCGTCTTCACCATTCCGTACTTGAACCACTTCACCCTGATCGGCACCACCGATCGTGAGTACACCGGCGATCCGGCGAAAGTGGCAATCACCGACGCCGAAACCGACTACCTGTTGAAAGTGGTCAACGCCCACTTCAAGCAGCAGATCAGCCGTGACGACATCCAGCACAGCTACTCGGGCGTACGCCCACTGTGCAACGACGAATCCGACAACCCGTCGGCCGTCACCCGTGATTACACCCTGGCCTTGTCGGGCAGCACTGAAGAGGCACCGCTGTTGTCGGTGTTCGGCGGCAAGCTGACCACCTACCGCAAGCTCGCCGAGTCGGCGATGGCGCAGTTGATGCCGTTCTTCACCCAGATGCGCCCGAGCTGGACCGCCACCGCTACCCTGCCTGGCGGCGAGGACATGACCACCCCGCAAGCCTTGTGCGCGCAGATCCGCGACAAGTTCGACTTCGTACCGACCGAGATCGCCCGCCGCTGGGCCACCACCTACGGCAGCCGGACCTGGCGCATGCTTGAAGGTGTGGAAAGCCTCGCGGACATGGGCGAACACATCGGCGGCGGGCTCTACACCCGCGAAGTCGATTACCTGTGCAGCGAAGAGTGGGCAACCACGGCGCATGACATTCTGTGGCGTCGTAGCAAGCTGGGGCTGTTTACCACTCCGGCCGAGCAGGAGAAGCTTGCGGCGTATCTGGGTAAGGTTGAGCAGAACCGTAGCAAGATCGAAGCGGCGTGATGTGAACATCGCTTAAACGAAAGCCCCAGAATTGAGAGATTCAGGGGCTTTTTTGTTTTGTGGGTTCTGTTGACCTGATTGTGTCAGTTAGATCTTTCCCCCCTCACCCCAGCCCTCTCCCCCAGGGGGTAGAGGGGGAAGGGAGGCGATCGAGGTGCTCTGTAAAGCCTGAGTTCGACTCGGTATCTCAAGTCGGTGCATCTCACCCAGTCGCCGCAGTCAGTCCCCTCTCCCTCTGGGCGGTCCGACGTTTCGGGAGGGCTAGGGTGAGGGGCTTTTGATCGTTCGGCTTTCCGAACGCGACTTCCCGGTCGATTCGGTAAACCGGATCAGTTACGCCAAAACAAACCATCACAAAACTTTAATAACGTTATAAATCATAAAGTTAAGTACATCATCCTGGTCTGGCACGAGTCATGCTCTACACTCTCTCGACGAATGCTTGTTGTGCCAACACTTCAGGAGCCGTCAGGCATTCGAAGCACAAAAGGGCCGACGAACTGGCTCCATAAAAAAAACAATTCGAGGAAAATTTGATGCGCATCGTTCCCCATATCCTGGGCGCAGCCATTGCGGCCGCTCTGATCAGCACGCCAGTTTTCGCCGCCGAACTCACCGGCACCCTGAAGAAAATCAACGATTCGGGCACCATCACGCTCGCTCACCGCGACAGCTCCATTCCGTTTTCCTACATCGCGGATGCTACCGGCAAACCAGTGGGCTACTCACACGACATTCAAGTGGCCATCGTTGAAGCCCTGAAAAAAGACCTGAACAAGCCAGACCTGCAGGTCAAATACAACCTGGTAACCTCGCAAACCCGTATCCCGCTGATCCAGAACGGCACCGCGGATATCGAGTGCGGCTCCACCACCAACAACGCCGAACGCGCCCAGCAAGTCGACTTCACCGTCAACATCTTCGAAATCGGCACCCGTCTGCTGGTCAAGAAAGACAAGGATGGCAAGCCGTCCTACGCTGACTTTGCCGACCTGAAAGGCAAAAACGTCGTGACCACCGCGGGCACCACGTCCGAGCGCATCATCAAAGCGATGAACGCCGACAAGCAGATGGGCATGAACATCATCTCCGCCAAAGACCACGGCGAATCCTTCAACATGCTGGAAAGCGGCCGCGCCGTAGCCTTCATGATGGACGACGCACTGCTGGCCGGCGAAGAAGCCAAGGCCAAGAAGCCTGCTGACTGGATCATCACCGGTACGCCGCAGTCCTTCGAAGCCTACGCGTGCATGGTTCGCAAAGATGACCCGGCCTTCAAGAAGGCTGTCGATAACGCCATCGTTGCGCTGTACAAGTCCGGCGAGATCAACAAGATCTACAGCAAGTGGTTCGAGAGCCCGATCCCGCCAAAAGGCCTGAACCTGAACTTCCCGATGAGCGACAAGGTAAAAGATCTGATCGCCAACCCGAGCGACAAGCCGGCGCCTGACGTAAAAATCTGATTCCTGACTAACCTTGTCTCCTGAGGGGGCGACCCTCCCTCAGGCGTTTGTTACTACCTGCTGGCTTCACTGTGGAACACTCGACCTGGCGGTTTCCGAGCCGATCGCGTGTGCCTGACGTTCAACGTCAGGCGGGAAAGGATCTTCCCCAAGCGGGTGCTTGTACATCGATCGATCTCGAGGGGAGACCCTAATGAATTACAACTGGGACTGGGGCGTGTTCTTCAAGTCCACCGGCGTCGGCAGCGAGACTTATCTCGACTGGTACGTCACCGGTTTGGGCTGGACCATTGCCATCGCCATCGTGGCATGGATCATCGCCTTGCTGCTGGGCTCCATTCTGGGGGTCATGCGCACGGTGCCAAACCGCATCGTATCGGGCATCGCCACCTGCTACGTCGAGCTGTTCCGTAACGTGCCGCTGCTGGTGCAACTGTTCATCTGGTACTTCCTGGTGCCCGACCTGCTGCCGCAAAACCTGCAGGACTGGTACAAACAGGACCTCAACCCGACCACCTCGGCTTACCTGAGCGTTGTCGTGTGCCTGGGCCTGTTCACCGCCGCCCGTGTCTGCGAGCAAGTGCGTACTGGCATTCAGGCGCTGCCACGCGGCCAGGAATCCGCCGCGCGCGCCATGGGTTTCAAGCTGCCGCAGATCTACTGGAACGTGCTGCTGCCCCAGGCCTACCGGATCATCATTCCGCCGCTTACCTCGGAATTCCTCAACGTTTTCAAGAACTCCTCCGTGGCGTCCTTGATCGGTTTGATGGAACTGCTGGCGCAAACCAAACAGACCGCTGAGTTCTCGGCCAACCTGTTTGAAGCCTTCACCCTGGCCACGCTGATCTACTTCACCCTGAACATGAGCCTGATGTTGCTGATGCGCATGGTCGAGAAGAAAGTCGCAGTGCCCGGCCTGATCTCCGTGGGGGGTAAATAATGGACTTCGATTTCAGCGGCATCATCCCCGCCATTCCGGGCCTGTGGAACGGCATGGTCATGACCTTGCAGTTGATGGTCATGGGCGTGGTCGGCGGCATCGTGCTGGGGACCATCCTCGCACTGATGCGCCTGTCGTCGAGCAAACTGCTGTCGCGGGTGGCCGGCGCTTATGTGAACTACTTCCGTTCGATCCCGCTGCTGCTGGTGATCACCTGGTTCTACCTGGCGGTGCCGTTCGTACTGCGCTGGATCACCGGTGAAGACACGCCAATCGGTGCGTTCACCTCCTGCGTCGTGGCCTTCATGATGTTCGAAGCCGCGTACTTCTGCGAGATCGTCCGCGCCGGTGTGCAGTCGATCCCCAAAGGCCAGATGGCCGCCGCCCAAGCGATGGGCATGACCTATGGCCAGACCATGCGTCTGATCATCCTGCCCCAGGCGTTCCGCAAGATGACCCCGTTGCTGCTGCAACAGTCGATCATCCTGTTCCAGGACACCTCGCTGGTCTACACCGTGGGCTTGGTGGACTTCCTCAACTCCGCCCGCTCCAGCGGCGACATCATTGGCCGGTCCAACGAGTTCCTGATCTTCGCCGGTGTCGTCTACTTCATCATCAGCTTTTCCGCCTCGCTGCTGGTCAAGCGTCTGCAAAAAAGGTTCGCCGTATGATCTCTATCAAGAACATCAACAAGTGGTATGGGGACTTCCAGGTGCTGACTGATTGCAGCACCGAGGTCAAAAAAGGCGAAGTGATCGTGGTCTGCGGCCCGTCGGGTTCCGGCAAATCGACCCTGATCAAATGCGTCAACGCGCTGGAGCCGTTCCAGAAAGGCGACATCGTCGTCGACGGCACCTCGATTGCCGACTCGAAGACCAACCTGCCGAAACTGCGCTCGCGCGTGGGCATGGTGTTCCAGCATTTCGAACTGTTCCCGCACCTGACCATCACCGAAAACCTGACCATCGCGCAGATCAAGGTGTTGGGCCGCAGCAAGGAAGAAGCGACCAAGAAAGGTCTGCAATTGCTCGAGCGCGTCGGCTTGTCCGCTCACGCCCACAAGCATCCGGGGCAACTGTCCGGTGGTCAGCAACAGCGTGTGGCGATTGCCCGTGCGCTGGCGATGGACCCGATCGTCATGCTGTTCGACGAACCGACCTCGGCGCTCGACCCGGAGATGGTCAACGAAGTGCTCGACGTGATGGTGCAACTGGCCCACGAAGGCATGACCATGATGTGCGTAACCCACGAAATGGGCTTTGCGCGCAAAGTGGCTGACCGGGTGATCTTCATGGACGCCGGCAAGATCATCGAAGACTGCCCGAAAGAGGAATTCTTCGGCGACATCAGCGCCCGCTCCGAACGCGCGCAGCACTTCCTCGAGAAAATCCTGCAGCACTAAAACCGAGTACTTGCGCCATCACACTTATCCCTGTGAGAGCGAGCTTGCTCGCGAAAGCGGACTGACATTCAACATTGATGTTGACTGATCCGGCCTCTTCGCGAGCAAGCTCGCTCCCACAGGGACAGCGGTGAGCCTGCAAGTGTGGTGGTTGACCCAAGGCAACTGTGATGAAATGCGACCCCAATCTCTATCGCGCCGCGCCGCCATCACTTGCCGTGAAGCCTCGTCTGATTCGTCATCTGTTTCTGCCGCCACTGGTCATCGTCCTGATGATCGGGTTGGGTTACGCCGGCTTCTGGACCAGTGAGCATTTCGGCATTCGCAGCCTCGGCGAAAACGGCCAGCGTCAGCTCGAACTGAACGCCCGCGCCGTCGAAAGCGAAATCAGCAAATACACCTACCTGCCCAGCCTGCTGGAACTCGAAACCAGTGTGTCGCAGTTGCTGGCCGATCCGACCCCGGAACACCGGCGAACGGTCAACGATTACCTTGAAGGCCTGAACCGGCGCAGTCGCAGTCGGGCCATCTACGTGATGGACACCACCGGCCGTGTCATGGCCACCAGCAACTGGCGCGATGTCGACAGTTATCTCGGTGAAGACCTGTCCTTCCGCGCCTATTTCCAGAAAGCCGTACGCGGCGAGTCGGGGCGTTTCTACGGCATCGGCAGCACCAACGGTGAGCCCGGCTATTACCTCGCCCACGGCCTCGAAGAGCATGGCAAGATCATCGGCGTCGCCGTGGTCAAAGTGCGCCTGGAAGCCATGGAAGAACGCTGGCAACGCGCGCGTCTAGAAGCCTTTGTCAGCGATGAGAACGGCATCATCATTCTCTCCAGCGATCCGGCTCGACGCCTCAAGTCAGTGATCCCGCTCACCGACGAAATCAAAGAAAAACTCGCCCGCAGCCTGCAGTACTACTGGTTCCCGCTCAACGAACTGCAACCGCTGGCCCGGGAAACCCTGTCCGAAGGCGTGGAAAAACTGACCTTCCCCGCCAACAGCGAAGTGCGCTCCGACGATGACGACATCAGCTATCTGGCACAGACCCGGCCACTGAGCGACACACCGTGGAATTTCACCCTGCTCACGCCGTTGCAGGACCTGCGCCGCGAAGCCATCAACCAAGGGATTCTGGTCGCCGTCGCGTTTGCGCTGGTGGCATTCCTGTTGATCGCCTGGAACGAGCGGCGCAAGGTCATCGCCACCCGTCTCGCCGCCCGCGAAGCCTTGCAGGAAGCCAACAATCAACTGGAGCGTCGGATTACCGAACGCACCACTGATCTGCGCGCCAGCAACGAGCGCCTGAAGAGCCAGATCCGCGAACGGCGTCAGGCCGAAGAGACGTTGCGCCGTGCGCAGGATGAACTGGTGCAGGCCGGCAAGCTCGCCGCCATCGGTCAGATGTCGACCAGCATCGCTCACGAACTGAACCAGCCGCTGGCGGCGATGCGTACGCTATCGGGCAACACCGTGCGCTTCCTCGAACGGGGCCAACTGGATGTCGCCAGCACCAATCTGAAAACCATCAACGAGCTGATCGACCGCATGGGCCGGATCACCGCCAGCCTGCGTTCGTTCGCCCGGCGCGGTGACAACCAGGGCCAGGCCAGCCTCGGCAAAGCCGTGGAGGCCGCGCTGCAATTGCTCGGGGCACGCCTGGAGAGTTCGGCGGTCAACATTCACCGCCAGTTCATCGATGTCCAGGTGCAGATCGACCAGACCCGCCTCGAACAGATTCTGGTCAACCTGATCGGCAACGCCCTCGACGCCATGCAGGCGCAACCCCTGCCCGAGCTGTGGCTGGAGGGTGAAGAATTCAACGCCAAATACCGCCTGCGCGTACGTGACAACGGTCACGGCATCGACGCTGAAGCGCGCAAGCATCTGTTCGAACCGTTCTTCACCACCAAACCCGGCGAACAAGGCCTGGGCCTTGGCCTGACCCTTTCCGCCAGCCTCGCCGCCGCCACCGGCGGGCATCTGGGTGTCGAACACCCGGCCAGCGGTGGCACCACCTTCGTCCTCAGTTTACCGTTGGTAAGCCCTACTCCTGCCGAGCCAATATGAACCACGACCTTAGTGTGCTGATCGTCGAAGACGACCCCCATGTGCTGCTCGGCTGCCAACAGGCGCTGACCCTCGAAGACATTCCCTGTGTCGGCGTCGGCAGTGCAGAAGAAGCGCTGGAGCGCGTCGGCGACAACTTTGCCGGCATCGTCATCAGCGACATTCGCCTGCCGGGCATCGATGGCCTAGAACTGCTGACCCGCCTCAAGCAACGTGATCGCAGCCTGCCGGTGGTGTTGATCACCGGCCACGGCGACATTTCCATGGCCGTCGGCGCGATGCAGAAAGGCGCCTATGACTTCATGGAAAAACCGTTCTCGCCGGAGCGCCTGGTCGACGTCGCACGGCGGGCGCTGGAGCAACGCAGCCTCGCCCGCGAGGTCTCATCGCTGCGCCGGCAACTGGCCGAGCGCGACTCCCTTGAGGGGCGGATCATTGGCCGCTCGCCGGCGATGCAGAACCTGCGCGAACTGATTGCCAACGTCGCCGACACTTCGGCCAACGTGCTGATCGAAGGCGAGACCGGCACCGGTAAGGAACTGGTCGCGCGTTGCCTGCACGATTTCAGTCGGCGCCACAGCAAGCAATTCGTCGCGCTGAACTGCGGCGGTCTGCCGGAAAACCTTTTCGAAAGCGAGATTTTCGGCCACGAGGCCAACGCCTTTACCGGTGCCGGCAAACGCCGTATCGGCAAGATCGAACACGCCGACGGCGGCACGCTGTTCCTCGACGAAGTGGAAAGCATGCCGCTGCCATTGCAGATCAAACTGCTGCGCGTGTTGCAGGAGCGCACCCTCGAACGTCTCGGCTCGAACCAGAGCGTGGCCGTGGATTGCCGGGTGATCGCAGCAACCAAATCCGACCTCGACGAAGCGAGCAAGGCCGGCGAGTTCCGCAGCGACTTGTACTACCGCCTCAACGTGGTAACGCTGGAGCTGCCACCACTGCGCGAACGCCGCGAAGACATCCTGCAACTGTTCGAACACTTCACCCAGCAATCAGCACTGCGCTTCGACCGCGCACTGCCGGAGCTGGACAACCAGACCCTGTCGAACCTGATGAGCCACGATTGGCCAGGCAATGTGCGCGAACTGCGCAACGTCGCCGAACGTTTTGCCCTCGGCCTGCCGGCGTTCAAGAAGTCCGGCACCAGCGCTGGCGGCCAAGGCCTGGCGTTTGCCGAAGCGGTGGAAGCCTTCGAGCGCAACCTGCTCAGCGACGCCCTGCAACGCAGCGGCGGTAACCTGACTCAGGCCAGCCTGGAATTGGGCATGGCCAAGACCACGCTGTTCGACAAAGTGAAAAAGTACGGGTTGAGCCATTAAGCGAGAACGATGTGGATCTGTTTTTCAAAGCCCTGTTGGGCGCCGCGGTAGTACTGATCATCGCGGCGCTGTCGAAAACCAAAAACTACTACATCGCCGGATTGGTCCCGCTGTTTCCGACGTTTGCGCTGATTGCGCATTACATCGTCGGCAAGGGGCGTTCGATTGAGGATTTGAAGACCACGATTGTGTTCGGCATGTGGTCGATCATTCCGTACTTTGTGTATTTGGCGACGTTGTATGTGATGGTGGATCGGCTGCGGCTGGAGGCATCGCTGGCGGTGGCGGCGGTGGCCTGGTTGATGGCCGCCACGGTGTTGGTGACTGTGTGGGTGCGCCTGCACGGCTAAGTGCAAAAGCCACCCTCACCCCAGCCCTCTCCCTCCGGGAGAGGGGGCCGACCGAGGTGTCTTGCGTCTGACATTGACCTGAAAGATCCAGTTGATTATGGATTCGGTACAGCACGTTCACGTCGGCGTATCACTCCAGCATCCCCCAATCAGTCCCCTCTCCCTCAGGGAGAGGGCTAGGGTGAGGGGCAGGCGTCAGCCATAATCTGCCGGATCGCCCCGACAAACGTCTCCACCGGCTGCCCGCCCGTCACCGCATACTGACCGTTGAACACCACAGTCGGCACCGAACTCACCCCGCGCTGCAACCACAATTGCTCTTCTTCACGCACCTCATCGGCAAACTCATCGGACGCCAGAATCGCCTCGGCTCGCTGACGATCCAGCCCGACACTTTCCGCAATCTGCACCAGTTGCCGATGATCCGACGGATTGCCACCATCGCTGAAATACGCCTTGAACAGCGCCTCTTTCAACAGCAGTTGCACACCTTCGAGCCCGGCCCAGTGCAGCAAGCGGTGCGCATCGAAAGTGTTGTAGATACGGCTGTTGCCGTCAGTGCGAAACGCAAACCCGAGTTCAGCGCCACGGGCACGAATGGCTTCGCGATTTTTCTGCGATTGCTCCGGGGTCGAGCCGTACTTCTCTTGAATGTGCTCAGCGATGTTCTGCCCGTCTGCGCCCATTTTCGGATTGAGTTCGAACGGCTGAAAACGGATCTCGGCCTGCACTTCGTTGCGTAGGATCTCCAGTGCCTGTAACAGGCCACGCAAACCGACGACACACCAGGGGCAGGAGACGTCGCTGACAAAATCGATTTTCAAGGCAGAACTCATCACACACCTCGCGGGGGGAAATCGTGCGGGAAAGTTTGCACGATACACCTGCTCCGGATTTTGTGGTGACCGTAGTGGCCCCTTCGCGAGCAGGCTCGCTCCCACCCTTGGAATGCGTTCCCCTGTGGGAGCGAGCCTGCTCGCGAAGAGGCCCGCTCAGGCGATACAAATACCTCGATTACAGCAGATTCCCGCCCACCACCGGCTCAATCTGTGCCCAATGCGAAGTGTCTTCACGATGCGCCTGCAAATACGGCAGCACCGCCGCCAGCAATGGCTCCTTGAACGCCTCTTGAAAGCGATGCGCCAACCCCGGAATCAGTTTCAACTGGCTGCCGCGAATATGCGCCGCCAGATGAACCCCGTGCATCACCGGCAACAACGGATCCGCCGTGCCATGCACCACCAGCGTCGGTACCCGCAATTGATTGAGCAATGCCACCCGGCTCGGCTCGGCAAGAATCGCCATGATCTGCCGCTTCACGCCTTCGGGATTGAACGCGCGGTCATACGACAGCGCAGCCTGATGCAGCAAGACCTGGCGATCATCGGTGACCGCCGGGCTGCCCAGCGCGGCCAGCAGATCAGCCTGCTGTTCCAGCGCCACCTGTCGATTCGGTGCGCCGCGACGCGACAACAACTGCACCAGCGCCGCGCTGGGTGCCGGCAGACCTTCGGCGCCCGAGGTGGTCATGATCAATGTCAGACTCTCGACCCGCTGCGGTGCCATCGCCGCCATGTGCTGGGCAATCATCCCGCCCATGCTCGCGCCCAGCACGTGAAATTGCTCGACGTGCAACGCGTCCATCAACCCCAGCGCGTCGTCTGCCATGTCGGTCAGGCTGTAAGGCGCTGCCACCGGTAGACCGAGCTTGTAGCGCAGCACTTCGAAGGTCAGATTGGCGTCAGCCGGCGCCTGCCGCCAGGTCGACAGACCGACGTCGCGGTTGTCATAGCGAATCACCCGAAAACCCTGCTGACACAGCGCAACCACTACTTCGTCCGGCCAGTGGATCAACTGTCCACCCAAGCCCATGACAAGCAACAACGCCGGATCCGACGCGCGACCAATGCTCTGATAAGCCAGGCTCACCTGCTGCAGATCAGCGTGCTCGGTCGGCACATTGACGTCGCAACGCGCCGCCGCCCAAGACGACGATCCGAAAAAAATCGCGACCAGAACAGCCGCGACCGATACAAAACCCTTGACCATGAAAAACACCGAAACGCAGAACCCCAGTAGAGCGCGAGTCTGATGAAGTTTGTTCAAGCGCGCTGCCACACTTCGATGACAGTTTGATGAAGAGTGCCGAGTGGTCATGGGCGGTGGTTGCAAACAATATCTATGTACCACCATCGCCTTGGGCGATTTCTCTTGAATGACCCGCTCAGGGACGGATTCCCCGCCCCGCCAATGCGAGTCACGCCACCATGCTCGAGCGTCTTATTCTGGATGAGTTCCCCGCACCGTCACCGTTGCCCGAGGCCGTCGAACAGCTGCCGAAAACGATTGATGACAGCCTGCTGCTGCAGGCTTGCCAACGCTGGCGCGACAGCAGCGAGGGTTTGCGCGATTTGTTTGCCGCCAGCCCGGCCCTGCGCGACAGCGTCAATGAATTGCTGCGCCAACAACTGCAACTGGACGGCGAAAAGACCGGACTGCGCTTTGCGGCCACCGCTGACCAGCCGGAGCACATCGTCAGCCTCACCGACGCCTGTGCCTTTGTCGTTCAACACCCGACACTGGAAACCGATCTGGATCAGCGTTGTGTCCTCACCGGTATCCGCGCGGGCCATCTGTTATCCACCCTGAAGCCCCGGCAGCTCCTGGAAAAACTCAAAGCCCTCGACCCACGCAAAAGCCACGAGATTCGCTGGGCAGAATTCTGGGACGCGCGAGCGCCGCGCACACCGGTGTCGCGACGTAGCCGCGCCACGCAGCTTTACCGCGAGCATTTCGAAGCCACCGCGCACATGGCTCTCGCCCATCAGACGATTACCCCGGCGCAACTCAAAACGCTGCAACTGATCATTGATTCAGGTGCTGGCGCGCTGACAATCGAGGGTCAACCTGTGCACACGGAAAAGTTGGCCCTGGTGCTGAGCAACGACAGCAAAATCAAACTCCCCGGTGCATGGGTCGTCAGCGTCGGCGATTTGGCCACGGCGGCGCCTTTGCTTTATCTGCCCGGAAACGCCATATCGATCCAGGCCTTCACCACCCGCGCAGACATGCAGACGTGGCTGACCCATCAGGTACAGATCCCCACCGGACTACCCAAGGAAATCCTTCGCGTTGACTACAGCGCAGCGCTTGACCCGATGGTCACTGGCGCCAGCGATCTGTTCGCCGACCGTCACCACGCGCAGCTCGACGCCTTGAGCAATACCAACAAAGGCCATCCCGGGCTCAGGACGCATGGCGCGCGCTCACTGGTGCATGTCGACCTGATTGATCATCAGCGCAGCAGCGCGATCATCGTGGCGGCGCCGCCAAAACCGCTCAACTCCGCCAGCGATGTCGAGACCGACGAAACACCGCTGTTCGGCAGCCTGTCCGCCGGGATTCCACTGGCGGTGCGCCACGCGGCGCTCAAACGCCAACGCGAGGCGCTTGAGCGCTTGCAGGACAATGACAGCGACGGCTCTCGATACCGAGAATGCCAGGACGCCCTCAAAGCGCTGGAAGCCGCCGAACAAACTGGCGCGACCGCTGCCACAACCCTGCTTTACCGCGAAACGGCCCTCGACGCGAATACCTTCAACACCGCCCTCAGTGCCCTGCGTCAGGCACACCGGGACGGCCTGTATGCCGAAGGCAGACTGCAAGCAACCCTTGGCCAACTTAACAGCGCCGAACACGATCTGCTCAAGGCCTTGCTGGACACCCCCGTCGCGGCCGAGCGTGACACGGATATCACGGCGGCCAGCCTGACCTTGTCACTGAGCGAAACCAAGGACGGAATCACAACAACGCAAAGCGAAGTGCTCAAGGGCGCACTCGTCATCGAACGCCAAGCGGCACTCTCGGACACTTCCAGTCTGATGCTCTACTGGCCGGGCAATGGCGGTGGCCTGCAACGCTTTGCCGATCGCCGGACACTGGCGCGCGAGGTGTTCAGGATTCTCGACGACGACAACGACCTGGCCCTGCAACTGAGTCCGATCACCACCGACCCGTTGCATTATTGCCTCAACGCGTTGGTGAGCGACTTCGAAGCGAAAGCCACACCCCTGCGCGGCAAACCCGAACAGGCTGATGCGCTGGAGGTTCTGCGCCAGGGCTGCCTGGCTAATCTTCAGGTTCCGCTGCACGCCGCCAGACACCTGGCTTTCACTCATCTGCAGGAACAGCAACGTAGCGGCACCCTCGCCGGCCACCTGCCGGGCTGGCTGGTCAAACTCAAGGAAAACGAGCGTAGCGCGCTGAAACAGAACATCGAGGCGTACGTCGCGGCGATGCGTCAAAGCCACGCCCTCATGACCCTTGCGCTGGAACCTCGTGATGACTTCACCCGCCGCCATCTGCACGCCCGATTGCGCAGGGACTTTTCCCTTGAGGGCGACTTTTCCATACAAGTCGAACTGCCCGACTCGACCAAAACCGAACAGGTCCCGGAGTCGGGGCCGGGTGGCGTCAGAAAGATCACGACCATTGTGCCCAGCAAAGCACGCAGCAAAATGTCACTGGAGGACCTGGCCCAGCTCAATATCGATAACGTGCAATCGGTGCTCAATGACTCGCTGTCACAACGCTTGATCTTCTTGCGTCTGGAAATCACCGCGACGCATAAAAAGGATCGGACGCGCCTGCTCAACGGCATCAACCTGACCTATCTGCGCAAGGTTCTGCCGGAGCTGGACCTGCCCAAAGTCTATGAGCAGAAGATCCGTGACGCCTTTCAGGGCGCCGCCAGCGAGTCAGCATTCGTCAAACAACATCGCCGGGAAAGCCTGATCGAGCCGTGGCGCCTGATGCTGAAAATACAGAGCGAAAATGCACGCCTGCAAAAACACCTCAGCGCTGATGAAGCGGCACTGCTGAACATCGCCATCGACGCCGACACCTCACAGGCGTGGCAAGCCAGCGGCAAGCGTCTTGTGCTGTTGCCGGTGTCGCTGAAAGTCGGCGGCAAGGACACCCCCGGCGAAGGCCCGGTGACCCTGTCCGGCGTCAGCTTCATCGAAGAGCAGATCAGCGGCGTCACCCTGCTGTACCTGCCGGACAGCCATGACGGGCAGTTCTTGCGCCGCTACGACACGCTCGAAGCGGCGCGCAAAGGGCTGTTCACCTTGTGCGCAAGTGACAAGTGGATCAAGTACCTGGCGCACAGAACGTTGCAAGGTAACGTCAGGGCCCATGTCAACCGAATCGGTCAGGCCGTGGAAAAAAACTTCGATGCGATCATCGAAGTCGGTGTGCGCTGGCCGGCCAGTACCTCGCTGGCCGCACACCTGCTCGATGCGCACATGGGACGCTTGATCGAGGCCCATCGCGGCACGTCGCGCTCCAACGATGAACTGTTCTTCGAGCGCTACGCCCTGAAAGGCCCGCGTGCCTTCAACTACATCAAAATGGCCGTGGGCATGGTGCCCTTCGTCGGCAGTGTGCTGGCCCTCTATCAGGCCTGGACCGCTGCCAATCAGGCAGCCGCCGCGTTCTTGCGTGGTGACGTGGCTGACGGTCTGGTGGAAATCGAGTCAATGCTGCTGTCGCTGATCGACGCCTTCATGGATCTGCTCCCGGGTGAAGCCGCGGCCTCGACGCTCTCCCGGACGACCCGCGCGTTGACACGGGCGCGTCAGCTGCACGCGGTGGTGCGCGATGTGGCGACACTGCAGGTCAAGTCGCAGCGTCACGCCCGACATGTGCTGGCGCGCTTCAAGGATTACGACTATGAAAAACCGATTTCCCTGGGCGGCACAGAACCGGCCAGCCACGGCCTCTACCGCGGGATCTACCGGCTTGCCGACGGCGACTTCATCGAACGTCAGGGCCGCGTCTACCAAGTGGAGCTGAGCCGGGATTCGCGCAGCTGGCGTCTGTCCGGCAACTCGCGAAAAACCTACAAGCAGCCGATCGCACTGGATGAAAGCGGGCAATGGGATACCTGGTTTGGCGTCTATGGCACAGCCCTTGAAGGTGGCGTGGTGGGGGGTGGCAATGTCGGCGGGCGCCTGGTCGATACACTCGACCCTTACTGGCCGTCGGTGATTCGGCAACGCCTGCCGCGCTGGCTGGTAGATCGAAACTTCCGCCGCCACCATCAACTGGCCGCCACTGCAAACAATTTGGGCCGCCAATTGCAACTCAGGGGAGCGAAAAGTGACCAGGTGATCAATGCCTACGCCGAAGCCACGGAAGCGCAACGCCTGACCATGTTGCCAACGGCCGAAGCCGCATGCATTGGCGATATCCAACTGGCCAGGCAACGTTATGAGGCGTTGACCGAGTTGACTGCGCTGACCCAAGGCAGAAAACACAGGACTGTCGCCAAAATGCAAAGCAAGACCGCATGGCTGTTGACTGATCGTTACCAGCGGCGCGCCTTTCACCTGTCGCATAAAATTCATGGCATGACACGAGCAATCGACCGATTGAAGCAGCTACACAATGCGCTGCCGGGTGATGCTGTGGCTGAACGTTTGAAACACATTGAAAACATACACAGGTTTCGTGTCGAGATCGTCAACCAGCTCGATCAGTTGGGCGAACTCAGGGACCAGGTCAATCACTGGTATGGACGCATGCTGGCTAAAGACCGGCCGAAAATGTCGGCACTGGTCGATAACACTAACAGCCGTCACAGTGAACCCATCCTGCTGTACCTGAAAACCTCCCAACGCCTGGAAATCGTCAGAAAAGCCGGCAGCCCCGACGATGCCTCGTGGCGCTATTTTGTGACGATGGCAGAGCCACTGCGCAATAGAATCGATCTGCATCTGTACCGCCAGTACGACCTGCCGAACATGCAGAGCACGACCGCCCAACGTAATCGCATTCTTCAGGAATGCGTCGACACTTGCGTCGAGTATCGTCGCGAGATGGTCGTCTGGACCGCCAGCTATCCGCAATTTTTTCATCTGGACGTAGTCGAGCCTCTGCTGGAAGGCATTGATCGCTTGACTGATCGAGCGCGTGCCGCTATCAACAGGCCACCCGAACCGAGGGTCGCGGGGCGACCCCTGCAGCGCGTGTTCATCACTGATGACAACCAATTGCGCCATGGCGTGGAGCAATGGGATAACCTGACCAACGCCCGTCAATACAGAAGTACCGGGATTGGAGGCTATGAAGAAATCTGGGAACATGGCGCCGATGGCGTCGTGCGCCTGACCAACCCGCAAAACCTGGCAGTTCCCTCCCCCGCCGAGCTGAGTCTGGCCACCCTGATAAGCGAGGCACAGCAACGTCTGGAGAACGTGGCCACTTACCGCACCACGGTGCAGAGCAACGCCAATCGCGGCATGCTGCCCGTCGACCTGCAGCACATGATGGACAGTCATGCGAGTGAACTCACCACCCGTGCCGACGGTATCGCTGCCAAATCGGCAGAGCAACCGATCATCCAGCAATTGCGCGATCAGGCCGCCGAGCTGATCGTCGAAGGTCGCGCCTTGCGCACCCAACGCTCGATGACCAGTCAAAAGCCCACCGACGGCATGCTTGATGACCTCATCGGACAGAACGCGGTGGAGATCCGCAAACCCCTTGCGATCCGAAAACTGGCTGATCATCAGGGGCGGCCCAACTACCTGCAGGAATATGAGGTCTGGAACCTCACACAGGAGCCCGCGCAATTACTCTGGTACGTGCATTTCCATTACCGTTCGGCGACCCGCCCCTTGCGCCAATTCGAAAGAGCCCACCTGAAACTGCCGGCGCATCGCAAGCTGACTCACGCTGACGACCCGACCCTGCTTGATTCCAGAATCACTGCACAGTCCATTGCCCTGCGGCATTTCGAGGGACTCTGAGCATAAGGCACTGTAGTCATAGGAAGAACTGCCGAGCCATCACTCGGCGGTTCTGCCGTAAAAGAACGCGTCGATGTCGACAGCGCTATCATCATGAGACAAACTCACCCTCTTTGCGCTTATCACAAGTTTTCCTCATGGAGCCTTCGGTGCTTGAAATCCGTCACCTGAAAACCCTGCACGCCTTGCGTGAAGCCGACAGCCTGGTCGATGCCGCCGACCGTTTGCACCTGACGCAGTCGGCGCTGTCCCACCAGTTCAAGGAGCTTGAGGAACGCCTGGGCATGGCGTTGTTCGTGCGCAAGACCAAACCGGTACGGTTCACCAGCGCCGGTTTGCGCTTGCTGCAACTGGCTGACGCAACCCTGCCGCTGTTGCGCGCCGCCGAGCGGGATATCGGCCGTCTCGCCGGTGGTACGGCCGGGCGTTTGCACATGGCCATCGAATGCCACAGCTGCTTTCAGTGGCTGATGCCGACCATCGACCAGTTCCGCGATGCCTGGCCGGAAGTCGAACTCGACCTCGCTTCGGGTTTCGCCTTCGCACCGCTGCCGGCGCTGGCGCGTGGCGATCTGGATCTGGTGGTGACTTCCGATCCACTGGAAATCGCCGGCATCACCTATGTACCGCTGTTCACCTACGAAGCCATGCTTGCCGTGGCCAATCAGCATGCGCTGGCGAGCAAGCCGTACATCGTCCCCGAAGACTTGCTGACGGAAACGCTGATCACCTACCCGGTGGAACGCGACCGTCTCGACATCTTCACACGCTTCCTGGAGCCGGCCGACATCGAGCCGGCGCAGGTGCGCACTTCGGAACTGACGGTGATGATGATGCAACTGGTCGCCAGTGGTCGTGGTGTTTGCGGCATGCCGCACTGGGCGCTGCACGAATACAGCTCGCGCGGTTACGTGAAGGGTAAACGGCTGGGGGAAAAAGGTTTGTTCGCAACGTTATACGCGGCGATTCGCACCGACATGCTCGATGCACCGTACATGCGGGATTTTCTCCTGACGGCGAAGGACACGTCGTTCTCGACCCTGGACGGTGTCAGCGCGGTTCGCTGAGTCACTTGTGGGAGCGAGCTTGCTCGCGAAAGCGATGTATCAGACACACAAATAGTGACTGTCAGATTGCCTTCGCGAGCAGGCTCGCTTGTATGTTTAGACTTGAAGGGGTGGGCGGGACTACAGACTCGATTCTGACTCTGACCAGTACAGACCGTGGGAGACTTCTCGTCCCGCCCCTTCTACCCAAAGCGCCGATAAGGAATTCATCGGTAAAAACCGACGATAGAGACAAGCCAGCGCAACGGTAGCCCCCAACAAGCTCTTAAACCCTAGCTCCGAGGATTCGTCATGACAATCCTTACTTCGCAGACGGTTGTTGGTATCGATATCGCCAAGGCCGAGGTCGTTGTCTATCGTGCTGACCTGGAAACAATTGAGTCGGTCAAAAATGATCGAGCCTCCCTCAAACGTTGGCTCAAAACTTTGCCCGCGCAAAGCGCTATCGCTGTCGAAGCCACCAACATCTACCACTTGGAGACTGTTGATCTGGCTCATACGATGGGGCATCAGGTCTATGTCGTAGATGCTTATCGAGTTAGCCATTATCGTCGCGGGGTCGGTCAACGGGCCAAAAATGATCCCTGCGATGCACGCGTGCTCGCGCGTTATTTGACGAATGAGCAAAGCAAATTGCGGCTTTGGAACCCGCCACCCAAGGCCTATACCGTACTGAAAAGCTTGCTGCACAGGCGCGCGACGTTAATTCAGAACCATACGGGGCTAATGTTGAGCTGGGCGGATGAACCCTTGCTGAAAAAAGAACGTACCGCCCAGCAAAAGGCCTTCGAGCGATCCGATCAGGTCATTCAGAAACTACTGCGCAAGGTCAGCAAAGAGGCGGGTATCGAAGATAATATTGACCGCTGCAAAGCGATCGAAGGCGTCGGAGAGCTGACTGCAACCGGGTTGGCAACGACCTACATGCGCGGTGACTTTGCCAATAGCGATGCCTTCATCGCGTTTCTGGGTATGGATCTGACGGTAGACGATTCGGGTAAAAAGAATGGCCCGAGATTCCTGACCAAAAAAGGAGATCCGGAGATCCGGCGGTTGACGTACAACGCCGCGATGGCGGCGAGTCGCTCAGCCAAGTGGAAACCATTTTACGAGTCTTACCTGGCCAGAGGCTTCTCGAAAACACAGGCGTTGGTGGCCCTTGCTCGCAAGCTCTGTCGAGTGGCATTCGCCCTGATGAAAAGTCAGGGCGAATACCGATCAGCCTGAGATTTTAGGGTTGCTGGGCAACATAGAATCTCCCACAGGGGTCAGCGCAATATCAGAGTTGACGCCACATGTGGATCTTGTCGAAGTAGTCTTCGCCCACCCGCACCGCCAACGGTTCGAGGCCGAACTGGATAAAGCCGCAGCGCTGGTAGAGATTGAACGCGGCGTCATTGCCGGCGGTAACGGTAAGCTGGAGCAGTTTCAGTGCCGAGTGGTTTTGCGCTTCGGTAATGGCCGCCTGTACCAGTTCATGGCCCAGACCGTGCTGGCGAAAATCCGTCGAGACGTACATGCCGAACAACGTGGCCTTGTGGCGAGCCTTCTCGCGCGGTTCAAAGGCCAGGCCGACGATGCCGGCCAGCGCGCCGGCTTCAAACGCGCCAAGCACCACATCGAGCTTGCTGGTCAGGCGCCCTTCCCACCAGCTCAATGGCATCACCGCGCGTTCGCGAACGCTGGAGGTGAACGCCTGCGGATGGCGGTCATAGGCTTCGAGCATCAGTTCGCGGTAAGCCAGGGCATGACTGGCGTCCAGCCGTTCGATCCACATGTTCACGCCGTCCTGCGTTGCTCAAGCATCAGCCGCACAGCGAGGCCGCCGAGGACTAAGCCCATGAAATAACGCTGCAGCGCCAGCCACGTCGGGTTACGCACAAACCACGAAGCGATGCCCGCCGCGAACAGCGCGATCAGCAAATTGACGCAGAAACTGACGCTGATCTGGGTCAGGCCGAGAATGATGCTTTGGGTGAACACCGAACCGTGTTCAGGGGAGATGAACTGCGGAAACACCGAGAGGTAGAACACGGCGATTTTCGGGTTCAGCGCGCTGGTGAGAAAGCCCATGGTGATCAGCTTTCGCGACGAGTCCGGCGGCAATTGCTGCGCCTCGAACGGTGAGCGCGCACCGGGTTTCACTGCTTGCCAGGCCAGCCACAGCAGGTACAGCGCACCGGCCCACTTCAGCACTTCATAGGCCATCGGCACTGCCAGAAACACCGCAGTCAATCCCGCAGCCGCGGCGAACATATGCACAAAGAATCCACTGACCACACCGAGCAACGACGTGACCCCGGCCTTGCGTCCCTGACAGATCGAACGCGAAATCAGATAGATCATGTTCGGCCCCGGCGTCAGCACCATCAGCAATGCGGCAGCGGCGAAGATCAGCAAGTCTTGAAGCGGGATCATGGCAAAGTCCTTTGCGTGGATGATCAGGCGATTGCGTTCAGCGACTTGCGATAAAACGGCAGGATCAGGTCACGTGTCAATGGCGCCAGAACCACAGCAGGATCAGTGGCCGGATCGACCCAGATCACTTCTTCGATTTCCGCCGCCGGTGTGACGTCGGCCTTGATCGTCAGTTGAAAGATCTCGGCCTGCACGACACACCCCGGCTCGTTGGCCGCAGGCGCCGAGAACTGGCCGAGAAAAGCCGCCTGCGCCGGATCGATCTGCAAGCCCAGCTCTTCTTCCAGCTCGCGGGCCAGCGCGTGCACCGGCAACTCGTGCGCCTCGATCTTGCCGCCCGGTTGCATGAACGCCGTGGTGCCGCGCTTGCGCACCAACAGAGTCTGGCCTGCGGGATTGAGCAACAGCGCGGCGGCTATACGAATGAGGTTTGCAGAGACAACGGATGCACAAGTCATGGATCAGCCACCGGCCTGGAAAAACCGCAAGGATCCCATGCCCGGCCCAATGACGTCACCTCACCGATCATTCCCCCTGCGCCTTGAGCGTGGCTTCAACCTCCTCCGGCACCTTGACGAAAATCGTGTACTTGCCGCCCTCCATGGCTTCAAACGCAATCAGCTTTTCCACCAACAGCGCGCTGAGCACCTTGCCGGCATTGAGCAGCAGCATGCCGTTATCGGCATTGAGGTTGCGCGCCAGAATCATCCCCGCCGCCAGATCCCGAGTGGACAGCACCTTGACCGACGGATCTGCCAGCGTCACGTCGCTGAGGAACGCGGCACACACCTGAATGAAATCCTCGACCAGATCGGGATCGTACAAACGTCCGGCGTACTGGCGCAGGTACAGCAGCGCTTCATCGCTGTTCATCTGCCGCTCAAGGATCAGACCGCGCTGCAACTCGACGAAATCCACCGCCAGTTTCAGCAAGCGTGAACCGAACGGAATGCCCTCGCCCTTGAGCCGGTCGGGAAAGCCGCTGCCGTCCCAACGCTCCTGATGATGCAGGATCAGACGCGCCGCATCCTTCATCGGGTCCAGGGTCATGAGCAACGATTCGCTCTGCTTCGGATAGCTGCGATAGCGCTCGCGTTCGGTATGGCGCAGCAGATCCGAGGGCGTGGTCATCATCGCGTCGGTCCAGCTCAGTTTGCCAATGTTGTACAACGCCGCCGCCATGGTCAGATCACGGCTGGTGGCCTCGTCCAGCCCATGCTGTTTGCAGTAGCTGCGCACCAGTTCGATGATCTGCCGGTTGGTCTGTTTGGCAGGTGGCAAGCGCAGATTGGCCAGCAACGAAAACACTTCAGTACCGGTGACATAGCTGTGCTTGAGCTCTTCGTACGCCAGATCGAGCATGTCGGCGGTTTGCTGCAGTTCGGCGGTGCGCGCTGCGACATGCTTTTCCAAAGTGCTGTTAAGCAGTTTGAGCTGATCGTTCTGCACCCGGGTCAAGCGCTCCAGCCGTTGGCGCTCCTGCTCGGAATGCTGGTGTTCGAGGGACTGGCGCAGAATCAGCAACAGCTCTTCGTCATTCCACGGCTTGCTGATGTACCGGTGAATCTGCCCGTCATTGATGGCTTTGATGATCGCCGCCGGGTCGGCATAGCCGGTGAGCATGATCCGCGCCGTCGCCGGAAAACGTTCACGGACATGCGCCAGCAACGAAGCACCGTCCATGCCCGGCATCCGCGCATCGCTCATCACCAGGTTGACCGGCTGCTGCGCGAGGATCTCCAGCGCCTGAGCGCCGCTGGTGGCCAACAGCAGATCGTAGGGTTGGCCGCGTAACAGGCGGCGCAGGCTGTTGAGGATCGACTCCTCGTCATCGACCAGCAGCACTGTGGGTCGATGCGCCGGCAGCGGCGCGGATGGCTCTTCCATGGCATGGCCTCAAGCAAACAGGGAAATTACGACGCACCAAGCCAACACTTCGCCGGTCCGCGCCTGAGTCCAAGGCTAGATGATTTTGGCCGGCATTCACGCCGATCTTTGTCCGGGGCCGAAAGCGCAGTGCCGGGGAGCCGACTATGCTGAAGGCAGCGCAAGACTCCATCGGCTGATACAAACAGGCAAATGGCGAGGGAAAAGGATGCCCCGGATCACCACAGCATGCCTCCCCACGGGTGGCGCGACATGACAGCGCCAACCGTGCACATCAATCGCCGCGTGCTGATCGTTGACGACAGCCCGGCGATCCATGGCGATTTCGCCAAGATTCTCAGCCCGGTCATCCCCGGTGACGATGGTTTGGGCGAAACCGAGAGCCTGCTGTTCGGCACGCCGTCCGCACCACAAACCCAACATTTCGAACTGGATTCGGCGTTTCAGGGCCGCGAAGCCCTGGAAAAACTTGAGGCCGCGCTGGCGCAAAACCGCCCCTACGCCATGGCCTTCATCGACATGCGCATGCCACCGGGCTGGGATGGTCTGGAGACCATTGAACGGCTGTGGCAGGTCGACCCCAAGCTGCAAGTTGCGCTGTGCACGGCCTATTCCGATTATTCCTGGGAAGACATCGACCGGCGTCTGGCGCTGAACGACCGCTTGCTGATTTTGAAAAAGCCCTTCGACGCCATCGAGATCCGCCAGATGGCCAGCGCCCTTACGGTCAAATGGCAGATGACCGAAGACGCTGAACTGAAGATGAGCCTGCTGGAAGCTGCGGTGCAGGAGCGCACCCGGGAGCTGTCCGACGCCAATGTGATCGTGCAGAACAGCCCGACCATTCTTTACCGTCTGCGCGGCGAACCCTCGTTTGCGCTGATGTACATCTCCCACAACATCACCCGTTACGGCCATGTCGCCGCCGACCTGGTGGGTTCGCCCGACTGGGCGCAGGCACTGATTCATCCGGACGATCAGGCGAACGTCGATGCGGCCATGGCCCGGGTGCTGGATCGGCATGCGTCGGGCGCGTCCATCGAGTTCCGCATGCGCACAGGCCAGGGCACCTGGCGCTGGGTGGAGAACCGCTACATCCCGGTGCGCGATGATGACGGCCGTCTGCTGGAAGTCGAAGGCATCATCCTCGACATCACCGAGCGCCGCCTGGCCGAGGACAAACTGGCCTTGCTCGCCCGCTCCGATGGCCTCACGGGGCTGGCCAATCGCGCCACGCTGATCGAGCGCCTGCATCAAGCGTTCGCCGCCGCGCGACGGGGCGCCATGCCGTTCGCGGTGTTCTACCTGGACCTCGACCATTTCAAGCGGATCAATGACACCTTCGGCCACCCGGTGGGCGATCTGCTGTTGCAGGAAGTCGCCCGGCGCATCAAGTCCGATGTCCGCGAAAGTGACGTAGTGGCGCGCCTGGGCGGTGACGAATTCGCGATCCTGCAACTGGACGTCAGCGACCCGACCCAATCGGCCGCGATGGCCGCCAAGATTCGCGACACGCTGCTGGCGCCCTACCACCTGGCCGGTAATGCGCTGCATATTTCGGTGAGCATCGGCATCAGCAGTTACAGCGACCTCAGCCTCGATGCCGACGCGCTTCTCGGGCAAGCCGACATGGCGCTGTACCGCGCCAAGGAAATGGGCCGCAACCAGTACCACTTCCACTCCGAGGAAATCTCTCGGGAAGTGGCCGAACGCATGACTCTGGTCAGCGAATTGATGACCGCCCTTGAGGGCAATGAGCTGATGCTGCGCTATGCGCCGGAGGTCGATCTGCACAGCGGCAGGATTCTCGGCATGGAGGCACAAGTCCTCTGGCAGCATCCTCGTCGCGGCCTGCTGCAGGCCTGCGACTTCGTGCCGATTGCAGAGAAAACCGGCGCAATCATTCCGCTCGGGCGCTGGGTGCTGGATCACGCCTGCCACCAGATGCATCTGTGGCGTAACGAAGGCGTCGCGCCGCCCGTAATGGCGATCAAACTTTCGCTGGCCCAACTCAAGAGCGGCCCCGAGCTGATCTACAACGTGCTGCGCACCACCGCCCGTTGGGAACTCGCCCCTTGGGACCTGCGTTTCGATGTCACCGAGGCCACACTGGCCCAGACCAAGTGGACGCACAACGACGCGTTGCCGCGCCTGCGTGAACTGGGCGTGAGCATCGCCATCGATGATTTCGGCACCGAATACTCCTCGTTCGACTACCTGAAAACCTACCGGGTCAATCACCTCAAACTGGCGCAGAGTTTCGTCGACAGTGCCGCCCACGATGTTGCCAGTGCCAACGCCCTGCGCGCGATCGTCAACTTCGCCCGGGATCTGGACATCGACATCATTGCCGAAGGCCAGCCATCGTCGGATCAACCGTGCACGCCCCCCACCGCGCCCCCGCTGCCCAGCACCCGGGGCATGTATTTCAGCGCAGCGGTCAGCGCCGAACAAGCCGGGCATTTACTCAAGGACAGTTGCCGGCTGACACCAAAGGAGGACGAGGCATGAAAACGCCTTTTCCGCAGACCAACCGGCGCATCCTGATCATCGACGACACGCCGGCGATCCACGATGACTTTCGCAAGATCCTCGCCCCGCAGGTGACGGACGCCATCGATTTGCAGCAACTGGAGCAGACGCTGTTCGGCACCCAGCAGACGCCGCACCTGAGCTTCCAGCTCGACTCCGCCTATCAGGGCCAGGAAGCGCTGGCGCTGGTCAACCGCGCACTGGCCAGTGGCAATCCCTACGCCCTCGCCTTTATCGACATGCGCATGCCGCCCGGCTGGGATGGCCTGGAAACCATCGAGCAACTGTGGCGGGTCGACCCGAACCTGCAAATCGCCTTGTGCACGGCGTACAGCGACTACAGCTGGGAGGCGATGGCCGAACGGCTGGAGTTCGGCGATCAATTACTAATCCTGAAAAAGCCGTTCGACAGTCTGGAAATCCGTCAGATGGCCAACGCCCTGACCTGGAAATGGCAACTGGCGCAGGACGCGGCGCTGAAGATGCTCAGCCTTGAGCGGACCATCGAGGCGCGGGTGCACGAACTGCTCAAGGTCTCGCACCTGCTGCAATACGACAGCCTCACGGAGCTGCCCAACAGCACCCTGCTCGGTGATCGCCTGAGTCAGGCCATGGCCGTGTGCCGACGGCATGACAAACAATTGGTGGTGATGTTTCTCGGTCTGGATCGCTTCAAGCGCATCAACAATGCGCTGGGCCATCCGGCGGGTGACGAGATGCTCAAACGGGTCGCCCGGCAACTGTTGTCCTGCGTGCGTGATTCGGACTCGGTGTTTCGCTACGGTTCCGATGAGTTCGTGGTGATCCTCGGCGACATCAACCACCCTCAGCAAACCCACGGCATCGCGGAAAAACTCCTCGCCGCCATTCGCCTGCCGCAGACGATTGCCGGCCACGACGTCAGTGTCACCGCCAGCCTCGGCATCAGCGTCTACCCCGAAGACGGCCTCGAAGCCACCGAGCTGATCAAGAAAGCCGAGACCGCGATGCGCAACGTCAAGGAACAGGGGCCTGACAACATCGGCTTTTTCATCGAAGCCATGAACCAGCACGCCCGGGAACAGCACAGCATCGAGTCGGGCATTCGCCGCGCCCTGCAGGCGCATGAGTTCGTCCTGCACTACCAGCCGAAAATCGACCTGCGCAGTGCCAAAGTGGTGGGTGCCGAAGCACTGCTGCGCTGGCAGAAACCCGGGCATGGCTGGGTCTATCCGTCGGACTTCATCCCGGTGGCCGAGGACAGCGGCCTGATCGTGCCGTTGAGCAAATGGGTACTGGCTGAAGCTTGTCGTCAGACCCGTGCCTGGCAACTGGCCGGACTGCCGCCGATCCGCATGTCGGTCAACACGTCACCCATCGATTTTCGCCAGCGTGACTTCGTCGCTGGCATCGAGCGCGTCCTGGAGCAGACAGGTCTGGCGCCCGAGTGGCTGGAGCTGGAAATCACCGAAGGCGTGCTGATGCAAAACGTCGAGGCGACGATGACGGCGCTCAATCGCCTGAAAACGCTGGGCACGCGTCTGGCCATTGATGACTTCGGCACCGGCTATTCCAGCCTGAGCTACTTGAGGCGATTTCCCATCGATGTGCTGAAGATCGACCAATCATTCATTCGCAACCTGTGCAACGACCGCAACGATGCCGCGCTGGTGAGCGCCATCATCAACCTGGGCAAGAGTCTGGAACTGGACGTCATCGCCGAAGGCATCGAAACCGCTGACCAACTCGCTTTTCTCAAGGCCCATCACTGCGAAGAAGGCCAGGGCTACTTTTTCAGCGAAGCCCTGCCCGCAGACGCATTTGCGCGGTTGCTGGCCGGTACGCAACCTGCGCCCTGGACGATTGAATGATCACTGTGAAACCGGCCTTGAGTCAGGGAGACAAATGCCGATGAGCCTTTTCCATCACGCTGTCGCGTTGCTGCTGTGCGGAGTCTGTATCGGCGCCAGTGCCGAGCCGCTGGACGAGCCGCTCAAACCGCTGCCCGCGGTGCCGCAGCAGGATCCCCGGCGCGTGGAACTCGGTCGACGGCTATTCCACGAGCCACGTTTGTCGATCAACAACACGCTGTCCTGCGCCAGTTGCCATCAACTGGACAAGAACGGTGCCGACAGCCGCGCCTTGTCGCTGGGCTTCGACGGCAAACCGGTGGCCGTCAACACACCGACCGTGTTCAACGCGGCCCTCAATTTCCGTCAGTTCTGGGATGGCCGCGTCGAAACGCTGGAGAAACAGAGCAACGTCGTCATCACCAGCCCCCATGAAATGGGCAGCGACTGGCGCACCGTGATCGAACGCATCGGCAACGACCCCGACTATCGTCGTGATTTCGCCGCCACCTACCCGGACGGCGTGACCCAGGCCAACGTCCAGCAGGCGCTGGCCAGTTTTGAACGCACCTTGCTGACGCCCAACTCACGCTTCGATCAATACCTGCTCGGCAACACCGACATCCTCACTCTGGAGGAAAAGTACGGTTACCAGCGCTTCAAGGAGTACGGCTGCATTGCCTGCCATCAGGGGGTCAACATCGGCGGCAACATGTTCCAGAAATTCGGCGTGTTCGGCGATTACATTGCCGATCGCGGCAACCCGACCGTGGCCGACCAGGGCCGCTTCAACGTCACCGCCGATGAAGCAGACCGGGCCGTGTTCAAAGTGCCGAGCCTGCGCAATGTCGCGATCACCGCGCCGTACTTTCACGACGGATCGGCCCCTACCCTCGAAAGCGCTGTGGATGTGATGTTCCAGTACCAGTTGGGGCGCATGCCGAGCGCTGAGGACAAACGGCTGATCATGCTGTTTCTCACAACCCTGACCGGCCAACGGGAAGTCCAGCCATGATCAACATTTCGCGGCGACGCAGCCTGTTGTTGCTGACCCTGGTGGCCCTGGCGCTGGCCTCGATCCTGCTGTTCCTGTACTTCAAGTCCAGCTCTGACCAGAGCATGACGTACACCGAATCGCGGGATCTGATCCGGCAGATCAAACAGCAGAACTCGCTGTGGGAAAACGAACTCCTCAAGGCGCGGGTGGCGCTCACCCACAACTACGATCCGCTGGTGTCACCGATGAACGAAATGAACCGGCTCTGGGCACGCTTCGATGCGATCGAGTCCGGACATGGGCGCAACGACTCGGCGCAATGGAACGACGCTCACGAAAGTTTCCGGCAGGCGATGCAGGAAAAGACTCGTCTGGTCGAACAGTTCAAATCGCACAACGCGCTGTTGCGCAACTCTCTGGCCTTTTTGCCCACTGCTGAAGACGACATCCAACAGCAACTGGCCAGCCTGTCGGACTTCGATAAATTGCAGCTGCAAAACATCACCACCGACACCTACGACCTGCTGCTCAGCGCCCTCGAATTCGCCCAGGTCACCTCCGACGACCGGGCCGCCGACATCGAGGTCGGCCTGAACAAACTGAAGGTCAATGCACAACGCCTGCCGCTCGCGTTTCAGACCCCGATCAGAATCATGAGCAGCCATATTTCGCTGATTGCGCGCGAGCAGCCAGTGGTCAATCAGTTGCTCGAAAGCATCGAAAACATCCCCGTGGCCGACAGCCTCGACAACATCACCACCATGCTCGATCGCGATCAGCAGCGCGCCGATCAGGTCGACCGGCAGTACCACTTCTACCTGCTGCTGTTTTCGGTCTTGCTGGTGTTGTCACTGGTGTGGCTGGCCATTCGTTTGATCGGCAGTTTCGCCGAAATCAATCGGGTCAATAACGCCCTGCAAACGGCCAACGATGCACTGGAACAAAGAGTCGAAGAACGCACCCGGGAACTGCGGGACGCCCAGAGCGAACTGCTCGACGCGGCACGTCAGGCCGGCATGGCGGAAATCGCCACCAATGTGCTGCACAACGTCGGCAACGTGCTCAACAGCGTGAACATCTCCAGCGACCTGATTACGCGCAAGCTGCGCAACAGCAAGGCCCAAGGCCTGGGCAAGGCCATGCAACTGATCAACGAACACCCGGATGACCTCGGCGTGTTCCTCAGCGAAGACGCCAAGGGCAAATTGCTCCCCGGCTACCTCAACCAATTGGTGGTCGCCATTACCCAGGAACAGCAGGAAATGCTCGACGAGTTGAACCAGATGAACAAAAGCGTCGACCACATCAAAGACATCGTCGCCACCCAGCAATCCTATGCCGGCGCCAACAGCATGACCGAACCGCTGTTCATCAACGAATTGCTCGAAGACGCGTTGCGCATGAACGCCGGGGCACTCACCCGGCACCACGTCACGGTGGTCCGGGAGTACGCTGACGTGCCGCAGGTGATGGGCGACAAACACCGTTTGCTGCTGATCCTGATCAACCTCATCAGCAACGCCAAATACGCCATGTCCGACCTCAGCAACCGCCCCCGGACCATGACCCTGGCGGTCAAAATTGTCGATGACAACTTCCTTGAAATCAGCGTCAAGGATGACGGCGAAGGCATTTCGCCGGAAAACATGACGCGGATCTTTGCCCACGGTTTCACCACCCGCAAGGAAGGCCACGGTTTCGGTCTGCACAGTTGCGCCCTGGCCGCCATCGAGATGAACGGCCACCTCACCGCGCACAGCGACGGCCCGGGCCAGGGTGCATTGTTCACCTTGCAGATCCCCCTGATCAGCGTCACGGAGAGCGCATGAGCGTGCTGTCGAACCGCCGCATTCTGCTGATCGACGACATGCCGTCGATCCATGAAGACTTTCGCAAGATTCTCGCGCCGCCGGCGGCGCAATCCGTGGAACTGGACGAGATGGAAGCAGCACTGTTTGGCGCTCAGGTGCGCGCCGAACGTCCGCCGTTCGAGCTGGACTCGGCCTATGGCGGCGAGGAAGGCCTGGGCAAGCTGAACCAGGCCTTGGCGGAACAACGCCCCTATGCGCTGGCCTTTGTCGACATGCGCATGCCCGACGGCTGGGACGGCGCGAAAACCATCGAGCATCTGTGGCAGCAGGATCCGCAGTTGCAAGTGGTGGTCTGCACTGCCTACTCGGATTATTCCTGGGATGAACTGCTGGAGCGTCTGCAGGCGCATGACCGCTTGCTGATTCTGAAGAAGCCCTTCGACAACATCGAAGTGCAGCAGATGGCCAACACCCTGCTGACCAAGTGGCAGATGACCGAACGCGCGTCATTGCAAATGCATCATCTGGAGCATCTGGTCGATCAGCGCACGGCCCAGTTCAAACAGGCCAGCGAAGACCTGCAGCGGGAAATCGATGAGCGTAAGCAACTGGAAAGTCAGCTGGTACAGTCGGAAAAACTCGCCTCACTGGGGCAAATGGCGGCGGGCGTGGCCCATGAAATCAACAACCCGATCGGCTTCATCTCCTCCAACCTCGGCACCCTCGACGGCTACTTCAAACAATTGCTCAGCGTACTCGATGCCTGGCAGACGCTTGGGCCAACACCAGACAGCGAATCCGTGGCGCGGCTTGAGCAATTGCGCAAAGACGCCGATCTGGATTTTCTCCTCGAAGACATTCCGGTACTGATCCGCGAATCCAAGGAAGGCATTGGCCGGGTCGGGCAGATCGTCAAGGACCTGAAGGATTTCTCCCGGGTCGATAGCCAGCAGCAATGGCAGTGGGCCAATCTGCAACAAGGCATCGAGTCGACCCTGAACATTGTCGCCAGTGAACTCAAGTACAAGGCCGACCTGATCAAGGAGTACCAGCCCCTGCCGGACATCGAATGCCTGCCGTCGCAAATCAATCAGGTGATCATGAATCTGGTGGTCAATGCGGCGCAGGCCATGGGCCCCGAACGCGGCACCATCACCTTGCGCACCGGGCAACAACAAGACACGGCGTGGGTGGAAGTCGCGGACACCGGCGCGGGGATTGCGCCGGACATCCTGCAGAAAATCTTCGATCCGTTCTTCACCACCAAACCCGTCGGCCAGGGCACCGGGCTGGGCCTGTCCCTGTCCTACGGCATTGTAAAAAAGCACGGTGGCGACATTTCGGTACGCAGCGAACCCGGGGTGGGCACGACCTTTCGCATCGAGTTGCCGATGCGCCAGAACCGGCCCGCGGCCTGAAGACGCCTCAGGTCGCTTGCTGAAAGTCCATTTCCGGTGGCTGGCGACGGAAACCACCGGTGAGTACTGCCAGGTAAACAACGCCGATCGCCAGCCAGCTCAAGCCCAGGTACACCGCCAGGTGATCGAGGCTGACCATCAGCCACAAGTCCGCCACCAGCCCGATCAACGGGCAGAGCAGAAACAGCAGCAGCTCGCGCGGGCCTTTTTTCTCACCGCCGATCCAGTAATGAAAGATCACCGAGAGATTGACCAGGCTGAACGCCAGAAACGCGCCGAAGTTAATGAACGAGGTCGAAGTGGTCACGTCGAGTTTCAGCGCCAGCAACGCCACCACGGCGCAGAGCAGGATGCTGTTGACCGGTGTGCCGAAGCGCGCGTGCAAGGTGCCGAAGAACGACTTGGGCAACACGCCGTCGCGGCCCATGGCGAACAGCAGCCGAGAGCCACTGGCTTGCGCCGACAGCCCCGAGGCGAACTGGCCGACAATCAGGCCGATGAGGAAGATCGAGACGAACAGATCGCCGCCGATGTTGCGGGCGATTTCATAGGCGGCGGAGTCGACGCTGTCGAACTGGAACGATGGATGGGCGATCTGCACAAAGTATGAAACGCCAACGAAGATCAGCCCGCCGATCAAGGTGATCAACATGATCGCGCGCGGGATGGTGCGGCGTGGATCGCGGGTTTCTTCGGTCAGCGTGCTGACCGCATCGAAACCGAGGAACGAGTAGCAGGCGATGGCCGCGCCGCTCATGATCAGCGGCATCTGCATGTCGCCGTTGAAGAACGGCTTGATCGACCACAACGGCGTGCTCGCCTCGCCACCGATGTAGTGCACGCACAGCGCGACGAAAGCGATCAGCACGAGGAACTGCACCAGCATCAGCAAGGCGTTGATGCCGTTGGCCAGTTTCAGGCCAATGATGTTGATCGCGCTGGTGATGCCGATAAAGCCCAGCACCCAGATCCATTGCGGGATCGACGGGAATGCCGAGGCCAGATAAGCCGCGCCGATCAGCCAGATCGCCATGGGCAGAAACAGGTAATCGAGCAACACCGCCCAACCGGCGATAAAGCCAAGTTTCGGGCTGATTGCCTTGCGCACGTAGCTATAGGCGGAACCGGCGACGGGGAATGCAGCGGCCATGCGCCCGTAACTCATAGCGGTGAAGAACATCGCCACCAGCGCCGCCAGATACGCGGCGGGGACCATGCCGGCGGTGGACTGGGCGAGGATGCCGAAGGTGCCGAGGACGATGATCGGCGTCATGTAGGCGATGCCGAACAGCACCACCGCCCCTAATGAAAGGGTGCGTTGCAAACGAGCCATGGGCGACTTACTCCGAATGTTATTGGATTTATGGCAGAGCCGGGTTCGGCGAATGTTTTCGGGTGTGGCTGATCGTTCCCACGCTCTGTGTGGGAATGCCTCATTGGACGCTCTGCGTCCGCTCTTGGGACGTGGAGCGTCCCGGGCTGCATTCCCACGAAGAGCGTGGGAACGATCGGGTAAAACCTGAGTTCGACCCGCTGCTTCTGGTCGGCGTAACTCGAACAATCAACTCGATCAGTCCCCTCTCCCTCCGGGAGAGGGCTAGGGTGAGAGCAGCGGTCAACGGCGTGGAATCAACAATTCGCGAACACCATCACCGTGCTCCAGCACCTCCCCCGGCAACTTCAAGCGCTGATCATCCAGATAGCGGTAATCCCTGCGCGCAATCTCCAACCGCGCGAAATCCAGTTCAACGCTGAACGTCCCTTCCTCACGCCCGGCCTCGAACAGCAACGTCCCCAGCGGATCGACCAGCGCACTGCCACCGGCAAACATCAAACCGTCATCCCCCGCCTCGACGCGATTGACCATCAACGCAAAGGCCTGATTCTCCTGGGCACGGGCCATGATCGCGGTGCGGTGAGTCGGCGCGTACGGGTCCATGTTGCCGTTAGTCACGATCAGCAACTCGGCACCCAGTTGCGCCAAGGCACGGGCCGACTCCGGAAACTCGATGTCGTAGCAGATCAGCAGGCCAACGCGCACACCGTTCCACTCACAGGTCGCGTAACGGTCACCGGCCTCGAACACGCCGCGATCCGACGCCCACAGATGAGTCTTGCGGTATTTCAGGGCAATGCCTTCAGGGGTGATCAGCAACGTGGTGTTGTAGAAGCGACCGTTGTCGTTCTCGGCCATGCCGATCACCACGGCGATGTCGCGTTCACGCGCCGCGGCCCGCACCGCGCTGACGGTCGGGCCGTCGAGCGGTTCGGCGGTTTGCGCCACGGTTTCGGCCGTCGGGAAGCCCATCAGGTGGGTCTCCGGGAACACGATCAATTGCGTGTCGGCCGCACACGCGGCAATCGCTGCCAGCGCGCGTTCGAGGTTGTAGGCCGTGGCATTGTCACGGCCTGCCAATTGCGCGAGTTCGACTTTCATGGGAATTCCTTGTGATAAGCGGCGGGCGCTGAAAGATTGCCCGGTGGCTGTCTGTGGGCCAGTATGCGCAGCAAGCAGCCGGCCAGGGAATTACGCGGCTGGGGTAACCCGATAGGGGTAGATCAATGACACTTTCGTTTGACGACATCACCTGGCACCGCGCCGTCGGGCAATTGATCGACGCGCTGGACAAGCCGAATTTCTGGGCGCAACTGGTGCGTCTGCTCGATCAATACGTGCCGTTCGATAGCTGGGTGGCGCTGCTGTTCAGCGCCGATCAACACCCGCAAGTGTTCGCCGAATGCCCCGGCGAGGACGGCAATCCTGACCCGTTGTTTCAGGATTATCTGCGTGGTCTGTACCTGCTCGACCCGTTCTACATCGCCTGCCGCGAGCAAACCCGCACCGGCCTGTATCGCCTCTCGGAAGTGGCGCCGGAGCATTTCGAACTGACCGAGTATTACCAGCGATACTTTCGTCTGAATGTCGTGGCCGATGAAATCCAGTTCAATTGTCAGCTCGAAGGTGAGCGCACGTTGTGTCTGTCGCTGGGCAGTGAAAAACGTTTCACTGGCGAACAGATTGCCCTGCTGTCATTGATTCAGCCCTGGGTGCTGGGTTTGTTGCGCCAACGACTACCCTATGAGATCAACGAAACCGTGGCCCTCGCCGCCCCTGCCCGGGCTGACTGGCGGGTGCAACTGGAGGCGTCGGTGCAGCAACTCAAGGGCGCGCAGTTGACTGCCCGGGAACTGGATGTCGGGCGCTTGATGCTCAGCGGTTGCTCCAGTAAAGAAATCGCCCGTAAGCTGGAAATCTCCGTAGAAACCGTGAAAGTCCATAAGAAACACATGTACAGCAAGCTGGGAATCAAATCCCAGTCCGAGCTGTTTTCAATTTTTCTTCAGGCGCAAAACGCCTGATCGTTTGGTGAAGTTGCTTTATGTAGGAGTGAGCCTGCTCGCGATGGCGTCGGGTCAGTCAAATCATTTGTAGCTGATAGATCGCTATCGCGAGCAGGCTCACTCCTACAGGGGAATGTGTTTATCCCTCACTCTTCGCTGATTATTCCGAGTCCGAACCAAGGAAACCGTATGAGCCTGTCACTCCTGAGCCGCTACGCCTTCTTTGCCGTCTGCGTGATTTTCACCCTCGCCAGCCTGCCTTTCCTCGAACATGACTGGCTATGGCCAATCACCGCCGTCACCAGTGTACTGAGCCTGATCGGCCTGTTCGACCTGCTGCAAAGCCCGCACGCGGTACGGCGCAACTACCCGATCCTCGGCAATATCCGCTATCTGGTTGAAGGCATCCGCCCGGAGATCCGCCAGTACCTGCTGGAGTCCGACAGCGATGCCCTGCCCTTCTCCCGCGCCCAGCGCTCGCTGGTCTATTCGCGAGCGAAAAACGAAACCGCCGACAAACCGTTCGGCACACTGATCGATGTCTATCAATCCGGTTTCGAATTCATCGGCCACTCGATGCGTCCGGCGCCGCTGAGCGACCCGAGCAGTTTCCGCGTCACCGTCGGTGGCCCGCAGTGCAGTCAGCCGTACTCGGCCTCGGTATTCAACATCTCGGCGATGAGCTTCGGTTCGCTCAGCGCCAATGCCATTCGCGCGTTGAACCAAGGCGCGAAACTCGGCAACTTCGCCCACGACACCGGTGAAGGCAGCATCAGCCCGTATCACCGCGAACACGGCGGCGACCTGACCTGGGAGCTGGGCAGTGGCTACTTCGGCTGCCGCACCAGCGACGGCCGTTTCGATCCGGAACGCTTCGCCACCCAGGCGCAGAACCCGCAAGTGCGGATGATCGAAATCAAGATGAGCCAAGGCGCGAAACCCGGCCACGGCGGCATCCTGCCCAAACACAAAGTCACCAAGGAAATCGCTGAAACACGCGGCATCCTGATGGGCGAAGACTGCGTGTCGCCGTCACGTCACAGCGCGTTTTCCACGCCGATCGAAATGATGCAGTTCATCCAGCAACTGCGTGAACTGTCCGGTGGCAAACCGGTGGGCTTCAAGTTCTGCCTCGGCCATCCGTGGGAGTTCATGGGCATCGCCAAAGCCATGCTGGAAACCGGCATCCTCCCGGACTTCATCGTCGTCGACGGCAAGGAAGGTGGCACCGGCGCCGCACCGGTCGAGTTCACCGACCACATCGGCGTACCGATGCGCGAGGGCCTGCTGTTTGTCCACAACACCCTGGTCGGCCTGAACCTGCGCGACAAGATCAAACTCGGCGCCAGCGGCAAGATCGTCAGCGCCTTCGACATCGCCAGCGTGCTGGCCATCGGCGCCGACTGGGCCAACTCCGCGCGCGGCTTCATGTTCGCCATCGGCTGCATTCAATCGCAGAGCTGCCACACCAACAAATGCCCGACCGGCGTGGCGACTCAGGATGCTCTGCGCCAACGTGCACTGGTGGTGCCGGACAAGGCGCAGCGCGTGTTCAACTTCCACCGCAATACCCTCAAGGCGCTGGCAGAAATGCTTGCCGCCGCCGGTCTTGAGCATCCGTCGCAACTGTCGGCCAAGCACCTGGTGCGGCGCATGTCGGCGACCGAGATCAAATTGTTCTCGCAGTTGCATGTATTCCTGAAACCGGGGGAATTGCTCACCGGGGAAGTGAATGGCGAGTTTTACTCGCGGATGTGGCAGATGGCGCGGGCGGACAGTTTTGAGCCGCAGGAAGTGGTGGCGGCGTAACGGCCAATGCGCCAGTCTGCGCAACGGACTGGCGCGTTACTGCTGATTTTGGCGCAACAAGACAAACCGGAAAAACAGGTAGCCCGACGACAGATTGAACAGTGTGAACGACGCCACTGTGGCCAATCCATGCCAGTGCTGCGCATCGGCAAGCAAACCGATGGCAAAACTCACCCCGCCCATCCCGCCGATAAACAAAAGATAACCAAGCATCGACGTATTGCGCTCGAAGGTATACAGCACATTCACGTAAAACGAGAACGCCGCGGCCACGCAAAACGCGGCGAAATTACTCGCGGCTTGAGTCAGCCCCGCGGCGGTGCACAGGACAAAAAATATTTGCCAGTGAATCAGTCCATCGGCGAGGCCGATCACACTCAATGCAGAGAATCCTTTCATCTCGGTTCCTTGCCAAAGCCGTTTTTGGCGAACAGCCAACCTAGGTCATCACGCGCTGGCGGTCTACTGTCAGAAATTACAGGTCAAGGGTCGATTACGACGAATGGTCAGCACTTCACCCCATGGCGGTTATGTATCGCCGGGCTACGACAGTGCCAACAAAAAAGCCCCGGTCTCGCGACCGGGGCTTGGTTGATGCAGACGCTAAAACTTACGAAGCCGAACGCGCAGCACCTTGCGCTACGTTGCTCGGTTGCAGCTTGAACACGTAGAACAACACCGTCAGCAGCACCAGGAACGCAGGCCCCACATAGAGCGCCACGCGCGTGTCCGGGAAGTACGCCATCAGGCCGACCACCAGCACCAGAAACGCCAGCGCAAAGTACGAACTGACCGGGTACAGCCACATCTTGTACTTGAGGCCGGCACGTTCGCTGGCGCTCAGGCCTTTGCGGAATTTCAGTTGCGCCAGCAGGATCATCACCCAGGTCCAGATCGCGCCGAAGGTGGCAATCGAGGTCACCCAGACAAAGACTTTTTCCGGCACCAGATAGTTGAGCAGCACGCCCAGCAACAACGCACCGATCGACAGCAACAGCGCTCGACGCGGTACACCGTTATTCGAAGTCTTGGCAAAACCGGCCGGCGCCTGGCCATTCTGCGCCAGGCTGTAGAGCATACGCCCGGTGCTGAAGATACCGCCGTTGCACGACGACAATGCTGCGGTAATCACCACGAAGTTGATGATGCCGGCGGCGGTCTTGATGCCCAGACGCTCAAAGGTCATCACGAACGGACTGCCCTGCGTGCCGATTTCGTTCCACGGGTAGATCGACAGAATCACGAACAGTGCGCCGACGTAGAACAGCAGAATCCGCCAGAACACCGAGCCGATCGCATCGGGAATGGTCTTCTGCGGGTTCTTCGCTTCACCGGCGGTCAGGCCGATCATCTCCACGCCGAGGTAGGCGAACATGACCATTTGCAGGGACATCAGCACGCCGGTCACGCCGTTGGGCATGAAGCCGCCGTGGGCCCACAGGTTGGAAATCCCCAGTGCCACGCCGTCATTGCCGAACCCGAAGGCGATGATGCCGACGCCGCCGATCACCATCGCAATGATGGTGACGATCTTGATCAGGGCGAACCAGAATTCGAACTCACCGAAGGCCTTTACCGCGATCAGGTTGACCGAACCCATGCTGACCAGCGCCGCGAGAGCCCAGATCCAGCGCGGTACATCGGGAAACCAGATGCCCATGTACACGGCCACCGCGGTGATTTCCGCGACGCAGGTCACCAGCCACAGGAACCAGTAATTCCAGCCCGTGAGGAAGCCCGCCAACGGACCGAGGTAGTCTTGCGCGTAACGGCTGAACGAGCCGGCGACCGGGTTGTGCACGGCCATTTCGCCGAGAGCGCGCATGATCACCAGGATCGCCAGACCACCCAGAATGTACGACAGCATGATCGCCGGGCCGGCCATTTCGATGGCCTTGGCGGAACCTAAAAACAGACCGACGCCGATACAGGCACCGAGTGCCATCAGGCGAATATGCCGTTCGCCGAGTTCGCGTTTGAGCGGACCGCCCTGAGCGGTGTCGCCGTGAGGCAGTTGATTGCCGACTGGCATAGGGGTGCAACCTCGTCTTGTTATTGGATATGACCACCGAGTGTCGAAGCGTCGGCCGATAAGCCCTGGCTTGAAATGAAACCGCGCCGGCTTTGTGAGCAGACACGTCTTGCAGGACAGCCTGCAAGATCAGCGGGACGTGCAGTATAAAAAGCCTTTGGCAGGGCATTTCACTCTATAAATCACAAGATTAAGGGGGAGTTAGCGCTAAGAAGGCAGTTGATCGAGCAGATCAACTGGTAGCTGTAGGAAAACTCGCCACTAAAAGCGGTGGCGAGTATTGCACAACCTTGGTGCATCGTCTTTTCAACGTGGTTTTTTTATCCAGAGGAGTCCGCTATCAGGCCGCGCTGCTTTGCCGCGCTGGGTCGGTCACGGTTTTCACGACTTTGGAACCGGTTCTGATGATCTTGTTCTGAGGAAAGGCTTTCGCCTGTCGGGTTGGCTTGTCAAAAAAACCGGGATCTTTAACGGAATATTGTGCAATGGTCGGGGCACCGTACTGGGCTTGGTAGTGAAGCATCCATTCACCCGTCGTCCGCTCATATTTCATGTAGGCGAACCCCGTCAGAATCATATACGCGTTGCCGCTTTCATCATTACGCAACCCGTAATCCGGAAACTCCATGGCGGTACTCAACCCCCAACCATGTTCGTGGTCGGGTAGATCGTTGTATTGAGCAGCTTCCTTGCCCGCTTCCACGTGTCTGACGCGCAGGACATTTTCCCCCATCTGATCCACGGTAAAAGAGCAGCCGCTGAACCCGGGCGTAAACACATGATCGGGCTCACCCCATCGCGGGTGAACGGGTATGTCCACGTATCCTCCCTGAGGAGCCCAATACCCCAACAACGCATTGCTCTGATGTGGCAGTTCGTTAGGGGTGCTCCACACGCTGATGGCATTGAACTCACTGTCCACCGCGCCGGAAGTGGTCATCCGTTGCATGGAAAAAATCATCTGCCCTCCTCCTTGGGTATTGGTCATTTGCGGGTCTACGTTGAGGACATCCGACCAGAACTGCGACTTGAAAAGATCAGTGCTGACAGGAAGATGATCGAATTGTGGGGCGGCCAGAGCCTGATGAATATTCGTCGGCCTGCCCGTGAAAGGGACGAATTCAAATGGCCCCCAATCATAGGAAAGATGGCGAACATCGTTGAGCGTCACCACTTCGATCCGCGGCTCCCACAGGCCGTTGGGCAAAAGTTCGCGGCTGAAAGGCGGGCGCAGCCAAACGGGTCTGCCGGAGGTACCTGGCTGCTGTCCGCTGACAACGTCCGTTTCATGCAGATCATCGGTAATATTGCCGCCGAACAGCGACTGCGGTTGCCATTGATCCGGCGCCACTTGCCGGTATCTGCGAGGCGCAAGTTCGTTGAAAGCCGAATCGACGAGGAGGACGTCGACACTTTCCGCGTTCAGGGTGAAATCATTCTTGACCCGGTACACAGCGACCTTGCCGCGCTCATCTATATTGCGGATATAACGGCGCAGTCCATCAGCACTTTGCAAGATGCCTTTGCCTGCCGGGCTGAGACGCGCGAGTTCGGATGGTTTGACGGCATAGCGACGAAACTGCCTGTTACTGAACCCGGCCGGTGGCGGTTCAACTGATGTCGAAGGCGGCGGCAAGGCATGTTGCCATTCGCCAGCGCCATCTTGTTCAACAATCGGCTGATAAGCCTGCGGTTTGTTCGGGTGCAGAATTCTCGATTGTCCGGTGCCCGGTTCGGTGACTTTCTCGAAGACGCCGTCCTCGACCTTCACATAGTGTCTGGCGCCGACCGCAAACTGATTCTGTGGATCAGGCTCCACGTCTGCCAACGACACATCGCTTCGATAGGGTACAAGGTCAGGCTTCCACAAACGCTTCTGTCCACCGGGCATTTCAATCGGCGTGAATTCTGAATGAACGCCGGCCAGCAACGGCAGCGTCGCCACGCCAATGCCGATGTTTTCCAGCACGTCGGTGATGTGTTCCCAACCGGCTTCCCTATCGCCCTTGCTGAGATCTTCAAGCCCCTCCAGCACTTCGTCCATCAGTTGCACGGCGGACACTCCGAGCATGACCAAGCCCAATGGAGGTACGGCAAAAGACAGTACATTCAGCGCGGCCAGGCCGACTTCGAGGAATATCGCGAGCAAGGATTGCTCATCCCGCACATCGGCATCGGCATTGGACACGGCAGCGTCGCGGGCATCGCTGAAAATCCGCTGGTTGAACTCCCGCTGCAATGTTGTCCAGATGTCATAGTGCTGGACCCACGGATCACCTGAAGGGTCCAGCACCCTGAGCTGCAGAAGAAAATCGGGATCATGCTTTTGCCGACGGGTTTGATGATCCCATAGCCGCGGCTTGCCTGACGCCGTTGGAATCTCTTCGGTAAAGCTGTAGTAAAACGTCGACCGATCCCTGTAACGCAAGAACCGGCTGAAGAAATGCTGATAGGCCGTTGGCGCCTTGGGCGAGTCACTTTCAGCGCGGCGCACGAACTGTTCGGTCAATCGGGCCTTGAGTGCCGTCACTGTGGCGTAGTGCTTTACGGGATGATCGGGGTCGTCGGGAATGTAGGCGATGAAATCGTTATTGGCGAAACCGTCAACGGTCGGCAGCAGGTCATCCAGAATGCTTTCATCGTCCGGATCGGCGATCTCGAAAATGATACAGCTGTGTACGGGCAACTCATTGAAACTCAAGCTGCGATACCACAGCGTCTTACCGTCGACGTGAACAGGTTCCTGCCCTGCTGCACTCGACATCAAAGCCTCAAAATGTTCCTGGCGAATATCACCCTTACATAAGGCAATATAACTCGCAGCCCTCAGTGCTGCTTTCTGGTAATTGACGAACAGCTTATTCAGTTTGTCGCGAGCATTGCCGTCAGCCCAATGAAGTTCATTATGCAAATAGGCCTGATACTGTTTGCCGATATCCAGTTGCCTGCATAACCCGATGAACTCATGAACATCAAGTCCGACGTCGACTGTCTTTCCACCTGAAACTGTCACATAGCAATTCGGCTTGAAAAAGAACATTGCCTTTTTATCAGGCGAATGGTTATGCAGGGCGGCGTCAAGCAGCGAAGCGGGTGGAACCTGCGAGCTGTGAAAATCACTTTTACCGGACAAATCCACCTGTACCCGATTGACGTCCAGATCCAGCCCGGCGCTTTCCTTGATGACCTTTGCCAGCAATGGCGCGGCGAATTCATGAGGTGTTTGCACGGAGGCCATGGCGCTATTCAGCAACGTATGCGCCGCGACACTTTCTTCGATCAGGTGTCGCGCTTCTTCGCATTGTTTCGGCGACGCAATCTTTAACCATTGTGGCGCATCGGCATCAAATGTCTTTAACATCTCAAGGTTTTCTTTTGACATACCCAACAGTGCTGACGGCGTTGCAGCCTTAACAATATCAATATGCTCGGCAATACTGAAAACCTGACCACGAGATTCCAACATGACTTCATCCCAGACAAATAAAATTGAAGTCCGAGTTAACAACAAAACATTCAACAGGCGAAGCCCATGAGTACTACCAGACTTTAGCAACTTACATTCATATAAATAACCTTCACTGAAAAGTTACATATGTGTTTTCTTGATTCGCGGTCTCTCAAAGCGCCACGTCGCACCGCACTCTCCGTACCGGGGCTGCCAGCCGGCCCCCGATCGCACATTTTTTTCACCAGCCCCAACCACCGTCTAAGCTTCAGACAAGTCCGATCAATCTGCGTGAATGGATCAATCGACTATGGGCGCTTTGTGGCAAACCGATTCGAGTAAAGCCGTGGTTCCGACTGAACGAGTGGATGAAGCGCCTGTCCCTGAAAAACCCCGCCGCAACCGGCATGGGTGGAAGGCTTTCTGGTTGTTGCTGGTGATTATCGCGATCGTCGTGGGGCTGGCTGCGTCCAAGGAAATGCGCACTTCGCGCTTCCAGTCGCGTGAGCTCAGCCAATACGCCGCGTCGCTGACGTACACCCTCGAACCCGGTCCCAGTGAGGCCATTCGCTATCCGGGCAATGGGCCGTTCGATCTGCGCCTGGGTTACAGCTCGCTGGATGAATTCCTGCCGCGCCTGCTCAAACGCAACTACGTCATCACCGAGCAGGCGCGGTTTTCCCCGGCACTGCTCAGCTACACCGACAAAGGCCTGTTCGTGCCGTATTCGGAAAAGATTCAGGCCGGACTGTCGATCACCGATTGCCGCGCCGCACCGTTGTACAAGTACAACTACCCACAACAGCTGTATTCAAGTTTCGAATCCATCCCGCCGGTGGTGGTCAGCAGCCTGTTATTCATCGAAAACCGCTTCCTGCTCGACCCGAAACAGCCGCTGGCCAACCCGGCGGTGGACTGGCCGCGCTTCGGCATGGCCGCGTGGTCACAAGTGGCGAAATTGCTGCGCCTGCCGGGCCAGTCGGCGGGTGGCAGTACGTTAGCCACGCAATTGGAAAAGTACCGGCATTCCCCGGATGGCCTGACGGTGTCCGGCGCCGAGAAACTGCGGCAGATGATGTCGGCCAGCGTGCGCGCCTATCAGCCCGGCCCGCAAACCCTCGGGGCACGGCAGAACATCGTGCGTGACTACCTCAACAGCGTACCGCTGTCGGCGGTGCCGGGGCACGGCGAAGTGCATGGCATGGCCGAAGGCCTGCGCGTCTGGTACGGCAGCGACTTCAACCAGGCCAACGAACAACTGAACAGCCCGGCCACCGATGCGAAGACCATGGCCGCCAAAGGCCTGGCCCTGCGCGAGATGTTGTCGCTGATGATCGCCCAGCGCCGCCCTTCGCGTTACCTGACCAAGGGCCGTGAAGAGCTTGCCGAGCTTACCGACAGCCATTTGCGCCTGCTCAAACAGAACGGTGTGATCGACAACGCGCTAGCCGATGCCGCCCTTGCCAGCAAAGTCACCTACCGCGACTGGCAGACCCAGCCGACCATTCAGCCGATCGAAACAAACAAGGGCATCAGCGTTGCCCGCAGTCGTCTGGCGAGCATGCTCAACCGGCCGCTGTACGACCTCGACCGCCTCGACCTCTCGGCCACCAGCACCCTGCAGGGCGAACTGCAAACCCAGGCCACCGCTTACCTGAAGAAACTCGCCGACCCGGCCTATGCCGCCGAAATCGGCTTGCTCGGTGAACGTTTGCTGACCCCGACCAGCACCACCCAAGTGCGCTACAGCTTTACCCTCTTCGAACTGACCCCGGACGGTTCTCGCGTGCGGGTGCAGACCGATAGCACTGACCAGCCGTTCGATATCAACGAAGGCAGTAAACTCGAACTCGGCTCCACCGCGAAAATGCGCGTGCTCACCACTTACCTGCAAATCATCGCCGAACTGCACGACAAGTACGGCGCCATGAGCGTGCCGGAACTGAAGAAAGTCGAAGTCCCCGATCAGGACCGCTTGAGCCAGTGGGTCATCGATTACCTGATCCAGAACAAGGATCACGACCTGTCGAAGATGCTCGGCGCAGCCCTCGACCGCAAATACTCGGCCAGCCCCGGTGAGGCGTTTTTCACCGGCGGCGGATTGCATACATTTCACAACTTTCGCAAAGAGGACAACGGTCGCATACCGACTCTGCGCGACGCCCTGCGCGAATCGATCAACCTGCCGTTTATTCGGCTGATGCGCGATGTGGTGCGTTATGTCACTTATTCAGGGCCCAATAGCAGTGCCGAACTGCTCAAGGACGATCGCGATCCGCGCCGGCAGGAATACCTGGCAAGTTTCGCCGACCGCGAAGGCACGGCGTTCCAGCTCAAGTTCTGGAAAAAATACAGGAACAAAGACACACAGGCGCGTCTCGACACCTTCCTCGACAGCATGCGCCCGACGCCGATCCGCATGGCCGCCGTGCATCGCTACCTGCTGCCCGATGCCAGTCAGGAAGACTTCAACACGTTCGTCCGCTCGCACCTCAAAGGCACCAAGCTCACCGAAAAACTCACCGATGATCGCCTGATCCGCCTCTACGATTCCTATGGTCCCGGCAGTTACGATTTGCCCGATCAAGGCTTCATCGCCAAGGTGCATCCGCTGGACCTGTGGATGATGGGCTACTTGTTGAACCACCCGGACGCGACCTTCAGCGAGATCGTCAAGGCCAGTCACTTCGAACGTCAGGAAGTCTACAGCTGGCTGTTCAAGAGCAAGCACAAGGGCGCCCGCGACAGCCGTATTCGCACCATGCTCGAGATTGAAGCGTTCCTCGAAATTCACCAGCGCTGGCAGAAAGTCGGCTACCCGTTCGACCATCTGGTGCCGTCGCTGGCCACCGCGATTGGCAGCTCCGGTGACCGCCCTGCCGCACTGGCCGAGTTGATCGGCACCCTCCTCAATGACGGCGTGCGCATGCCGACGCTGCGCATCGACAGCCTGCATTTCGCCGCCGGCACGCCTTACGAAACGCAACTGGTCAATGACCCGCACGTGGGTAAACGAGTGATGCCGTCCGAGGTCGCCACAGCCATGCGCGAGGCACTGTCGCAAGTGGTCGACGCCGGCACGGCAAAACGTGTTTCCGGCAGTTTCAAACTGGCTGATGGCAGCCCACTGGCCATGGGTGGCAAAACCGGGACCGGTGACAACCGCATCGAAGCCATCGGTTCGGGCGGACGCATCCTCAGTTCGAAGTCGATCAACCGCACGGCGACGTTCGTTTTCTACATCGGCGATCACCACTTCGGCACCCTCACCGCGTTCGTTCCGGGGCGTTCGGCGGAGAACTTCAAGTTCACCTCGGCCCTTCCAGTGCAGGTGCTCAAGGGCATGGCGCCGATTCTGACGCCGTATCTGCAACCGGGCAGCGACTCACAGTGCAACCCGACGCAGACCGCCAGCGTGGCGATGCTCGAAGCGCCGCGCCCTACAGCGAGGTAACAAATCGTGTCGGCTTTTTCTGCATCAGGGTGACGAATTTTCGCTTCAGCGGGTGGTATTTATATATTTTTCAGATTCGAATTTTCGTCGAATTGGCGCTGCGCAAAGCCGTTTGCCTCCCGATCTTTGAACTTTTGTTTTGCCCTGCCCTGAGTAGGCTGATCACTCCTCAACAATCAAGGATGATTGGCCATGTCTCTCTCTCCCCTGCCTGCGGAAAACGCGGACAAAGGACGGCACTACGAATTCATCAAGTCCGCCGTCAACGACAACTTCAAAAGCGCCACCGTCACCCGGAGCCTCGCCTTGGCAGTTTCGCCGCTGAAGAACGAAGCCTGGTACACCAAAGCACCTTCCGCGTATCTGAACAAACTCGCTGCGGCCAACCTCAAGGCCTGGGGATCGCAGAACCAGGTTGATCATCTCTTGGCGAAAATCGATCTCCATGCCTTCGCCGAGCCGCTGCTCAAGGCAAAAATCAAGGAGCGGCACGGCATCGAGCCGGACGTCAAAAGCACCTTTCTGCGCCTGTACCTGCCCAAGGACAAACCGTGGTACGCCATCGACCTTTCCGCAGGCGTTGTGACCCGCACCGTCTCGCTGCTGGATGCCGCCCTGCACAATTTCGCCAGCAGTGAAACGGTCGACCATGGCTCGGACTACATCAGCGAGCCCGATGAGCGCGGTCTGTTCGATGTCGTACCGATCAAAAGCGCCATGCCCATCAGCCAGTTTCAGGCGCTGTGCCGCGATCTGGATATCGGCGCGCAGTATAAAAAACACCTGGAAAGTTACCTGCTGCCCGGCGAACCGCTGGCCGAGAGCGTGCTGCAGTACAAGGTCAACGAGAGTCAGAAGGACGCCCTCGCCGTCGCCGCACATTTGGCCCTGATCAAGGACGATATCCAGTACGACGCCTACAAAATGCTCTTGAGCCTGACCGAGGAAAAAACGCAACTGCTGCTCAATGGCCGCGCGATGCAGTGCGCTGACCTGTCACTGCTAGGCACCCGGCTGACCGGCATTCTGCTGCTGACGCACACGGCATCGGACAGCCGCGGTGTTCGACGCCTGATCGTCTACATTCCCCACGACCCGGATCACCCGGTCAAGGAGTACAACTCTCTGAAAGCCTTCCGGGAGGAGTTGGTGCGCCAGCTTCGTGAAGACCGATTCAGCGAGTGGACCGAACAGACCTACCGTCAGTTCTTCAGCCAGTTTGTCGACCATCAGCAGCGCGGGCATTTCTTTGCCGAGCTTGAGCAACGCCTGTTCATTGTCAGGTATCACCCGCGTCAGGATCCCACCGATCAGCAACCACCGTGGCGCAAGGACCCGCTGGACAATCCCAACCTGCAGTTCGGTCGGGTGAAACTGCAGGGCGATTACTGGCGCCACGCCTATCAGCAGAAGCTCAACAAGATCCTCAACGACGCCCGGGAGATCGCCGTCTCCACCGCCGACACCGACAGCAAGGCACGCTGGGCGTGGTGGGACAACTTCAAGAAAATCCTTTCGGACATTTTCAACGTGGCGCTGTTGATCGCCACACCATTCGTGCCGGGGCTGGGCGAATTGATGATGGCCTACACGGCCTACCAGCTGACCAGCGATGTGATCGAAGGCATCGTTGATCTGGCCGAAGGGCTTTGGCAGGACGCTGCCGGGCATGTCATCAGTGTGGTCACCGACATCATTCAGTTTGCCGCCTTCGCCGCCGGCGCGCAGATCGGCGAAACCTTTCGCGTCAAACTGTCATCGCTGGTAGACGGCATGAAACAGGTCAAGCTGCCCAATGGCAAAAACAGCTTATGGCACCCGGACCTGAGTCCCTACGAGCGCAATGAACTGATGCTCTCGCCCGGCGCCAAACCCGATCGCCATGGCCTGCATCAGTACCGCAACGAACACGTCCTGCCGCTGGAAGGTAAGCTGTATGTCGTCGAAAAGGCCACGACTGATGCGACGTCCAACACCCACCGTATCAAGCACCCGAGCCGCGCCAACGCCTACCGGCCGAAAATCGAACACAACGGCCACGGCGCCTGGGTGCATGAAGCGGAGACCCCGCACAACTGGCCGAATGACGCGCTGATGCGACGACTGGGCCACAGCGTCGAACGCTTTTCGCCCGCGGAACTTGAGCAGATCCGCATCGGCAGCGGCACCGATCACGACGCCCTGCGTCAGATGCATATCGACAACAGCCCGCCTCCGCCGCTGTTGGCCGACACAGTCAAGCGCTTCAGCGCCTACGACGATGTACTCACGGCGACTGCCGACATCCGCGCGGGCCGCCCGATCGATCCACAGGCCGTCTGGCTGGAACCGGTGTTGACCGGTTTGCCGGGCTGGCCTTACAGCAAAGCGCTGGAGGTGTTTGCCGATGCCAGCCTGAGCGGTTACTCGCGCAAGTACGGCAATCCACAGGCTGCGCCGGCGGAGACGTTGCGCATCAGCCTTAACGATCTGAATGCGGGCCAGTTGCCGGATCGCGTGACGAACTTCCTCACCAATGAAGAATTCAACCACCTGCTGGGCCCGGACATTGCCCCTGACCAACGCGTCGCGGCCTTGCGCAATCGGCTCGCCAATGCCGTCGATGAGCGCCGTGGCGACGTATCCCGTCATGTCTATCAAGCCGGGGAAAGATCAGATAAAGCCGACGTCAAAACCGTCAAACAGACCTTCCCCGACCTCCCGCTGCCGCTTGCCGAAAAACTCGTAGCCCAGGCCAGCCCCACCGAACTGCAAAGAATCGCCAAGGAAAAACGCCTGCCGTTACGCCTCAAGGTCCAGGCCCGCGAAATGGCCTTCGAAGCCTGCGCCACCCACGCCTACGAGGGCTTTTATCATGACGAGCTGATGACCGCAGACAGTGAACGCCTGGCCCTCAATACCCTCAGGCTCAACACCGACACCTTTGCCGATCTGCGTCTGGAAGTGCGCGACGGCACCTACGACGGACCACTGCGCTGCAGTGTCGGACCCGATGATGCAAGCGTCGTCAGGCGCCTGATCCGCAACGAACAGGGGCGCTATGAAGTGCTCGACGCAGGCAACCGCACGCTGCATGACGCGGATGATTTCTACGAGTCGATTCTGCAGGCCGTGCCTGCCGAAAAATTGCCAGCCGTGGGTTACCGGCACGGTCAGGGGCGCCCGCTGAAAAGTTGGATCATGGAAGAGGCCGCCGCCCCTGCGCAGCGCCGAACCGCGCTGGCGGAACCGCCGATCCGCCCAGTGGCGACGATCGAGACCGAAACGCTGGTGCGCGGTTGGCCGTGGTTTTGGGCTGAACCGACGCTGGAACAACGCGTCAGTACGCTCTACCCGAAAATGAACACAAGAGAGGTGAATGCCTTCATTGAAGTCTTGCGGCGCAAGAGCGACGGCAATGCAGTCGATGCCATCGCAAAGCTGGAAAGCGAACGCAAGGATTTGCACCGTAAATTACAGGCATCGCGTGAAAAACACCCCGCCGGCGTGGACGACGAGGGAAATCCGGGCTACGGAGCGTCCATGGATTACATGCAACTTGGCGGGAGGCACATAGAAGAAAGGTTAATTGAGTGTTTCGAGCGCAAAAGCGCGGGGTTCGACGAACAGATCCATCATCCAGAGCAAGGCTATACACTGGACCTGACCACTGAGTTGAACCGATATGATCTCGAATACTGGTGGGAAGAATTGCGCAAGCAACCCGGCATGAAGCAACACCTTGATCAGATCACCGCACTGAGGCTCAACAAGACATCCCTCTCGGCAAATCGCGACGGACTGCTCGGCAGCTTCCCTCATCTGCGCCAATTGAGCGCCCGTCAGTGCAATCTGAAAGAAATACCCTCCAGCATCGGCCAGATGCGTCAACTCGAGGATCTGGATCTGGCCGATAACCGCATCGACTTGACGTATCGCTCCAGCAAACAACTCGACGCACTGGTACGTCTGCGCACGCTAAACCTGAACGGCAATCCCTTGCGCATCCCCCCGGATGTCGGGCGAATGTACCGGCTGGAGGAGCTGAGCCTGGCTAACACCGACATCCAGACCTGGCCCAAGGGGCTGTTCAAGGTGGACAGCGTTGACCGGCAGCGACCGCGCAGTTTCATGCTCGACATGCGGGGGGCGCCAATCAATACCCTGCCCGAAGTCACGCCTGGCTCTGATCAGGCGTTTGTGCTCAGCCGCGCACGTTTCAGCCTGGAAAAACTGACCAATGAAGAGCGGAAGCGTTTTGGCGAGTATCGAGAGTCTTCACGCCTGGGTTTGGTGCAGGATTATTTTCCCGCCGCCAATGACGAACTCCGCCATTGGCAACTCGCTGCCGATGTGCCCGGCGGTTTCGGCCCGTCTTCGGCACTGAGCAAATATCGCGAAGAAACCTGGCATGACCTGATGGCCGAGCCGCACTCCGCCGGTTTTTTCAGCGTGATTGCCAAACAAAGAGAAAGCGCCGACTACCTGACGGAGCCCGCACGCCGCAAGCTGACCCAACGTGTCTGGGAAATGGTCGAAGCCGCCGCCCTCGATTCAGAGCTGCGCGAAAAACTGTTCAGACAGATTGTGTCCCCGGAGGACTGCGGCGATCTCGGTGCGCAATTGTTCAATTCACTGGGAATGAAAGTGCTGGTGTCCAAAGCCTATACAGCGCCGACATCGGCCCAGGTTCTGGATAACACCCTCGTACGCCTGGCCCGCAGTGCTGCGCGGCTGGACTTTGTGAGCGACGAGGCTCGCGTGGAGTACAGCAGCCAGGCGCAACAGAACCTGATCGATTCGAGGAAGCCTGCACCGGATGAAGTAGAGATTCATCTGGCACTCGAAACCGGCCTGGCGCAAAGACTGGAACTGCCTTGGCAATCGGAGGGCATGCGCTATCAGCCTCGATCCGGTGTCACTAACGCGGAGATCGAACTGGCTCACAGAATGATCATGAATCGGGAACAGGGCGACGGCTTGATCAATAAAATGATCAACCTGGCTTCAGACAACTTCTGGGAGCGTCATCTGCGCAAGACTCACCCGACACAATACGAGCGCAATGATCGTCTGTTCGAGAACAAACTCGAATGGGTCGAAGAGTTGAAGAAAATAAAAGCGCAGTGGGCTGACCTCAAGGATCCGGGTCAGATAAAACCACTGACGCAAAAACTGGAAAGTCTTGCGAACCAACTCGGCATTTCCGTGGCCGATGTACTCAAGGATGAGCCCTTGAGCCAAAGGCTGTACCAGGACCTGCAGAAACAAATCGGTTATCAGCGCGATGACCTTTCCCGACAATTGACCCGGGAGGCCATGAGAATCGCGAACCTCTGACGGCAGGCTTGCAAACCGGTCAGACCATCAAGGACTGGCCGGCCCCTGCGACAGCTTTTCGCCCCCCCATAGGCCCGGGCTTGCGTGCTCTGGGTCAGGCCAAACCGCGCTCATTCTGCACCCGGCGCCCTGGCGGTGAACATCAGCACCACCGTGCCTTGGTAATCCCCGGAGAGATACCCCCCTTCCGGCTCAATCGGATCGATCTTCAACGCCACGCGTTTGCTCCTGGCGGCTTCTTCCTCGGACAGCACCTGGCGCGGAGTGGCGTGCGAACTCAGCTCGACATCATTGAAAGAGACCCGCAGATCGATCACTCCGCCGGGGCGGCCATTATCCAGATAGGGGTCAAAGATCAAACGCGCTTCGATCGCGCTGCTGTCATGGTGCACATCGAAATTGCGCATCAGCCCGCTGAGGGTCGAGCGCTGATAGTCCCACTCAAGCCGCTGTGGCCGGTGAATCCAGTCTGGTTCTGCCGGAATGATATAGAACGGGCGGCTGGGAATGGTCAGGGACACTTCGAAGGTGTGCTCTTCGCGCGCGGCCCACGCCCCGGCGCCGGTCAGCGCAGTGGCGACCACCAGCGCGGCGGCGGTGCATTGCTTGATCATGTTGGTTACCCGATGGGTCAATGGAAAACAAACCTAGCGACTGGCGGTCTTCATGCTTTTTTTCTCGCTGCCTTCGATCAGGAAGAAGCGGTATTCGCGGCCCTTTTCCTTGTCAAAGGCAAAGGTCTTGCCCGCCAGCACGTGGTGTTTGGTGGTCGCGCCGCAGTCGCTTTCCTTGCTCAGTGAACAGCTCTTGAACTCATCGACAATCAGCACGGTGTTGCCATCGTTACGCAGTTCATAGCGTTTTTCGGTGTCATTGATGACGGTGGCAAAACGCGCGTCCTTCGGCCGCACAAAGAAGATCGTGCCGAACCCGGTCATTACGTTGACCCCGGCTGAAAGCGAGTTTTTGTAGTCTTCGCGCTCCTCGCTGCTGACCACGAACTCGTCTTCCTTTTCCGGCACCACCGGGACGAAGCGCACGCGGAAATAGCGCTCGCGATCGCGCTCGCCCATGTACAGCAAACGCGTACCCTGCATGCCCTGCGCCGGGACGATCAGCCGCGCCGGACTGGCCATCACGCCATTGCGTGAAGCGCCGTCGGCCGCGTTTTGCACGGGCACTTCCTGCGGCACGCCATCGGCGCCGTAGATGATCTCCAGCACATTGACCTTGACGAAAGCCGTGGCATCGCCGCTGTTGAATACGCGTTTCAGGTAAGTACTTTTATCGGCGTCGAGATAGTCGTAGACGGTGCCGACGTTGATTTGCGGGCCGGCCTGCGCCGTCAGGCAACACACGCTGAGCACGCCCAGCAGAAAACCACGTTTCATCGCGTTCAACTCCATGAAAATCGAAAAGGGCCAGACTGGAGCGCTCACGCATCCGAGTCCCAGATAATGGTGATGTTGCCGCGCAGCCGGTCGTTCTTTCCGGGGCGCAGGAGGAATTCGATCGCAAACGGGTCCAGCTCGAAATGCAGCGTGCCGCCCTTGCGCTCCACGTACATGTTTGGCTGGAACGGCCCCATCCAACTGTTGAAATGCAGTGGAATTTTGCTGACGGGGCCACCGCCGGGGCCGTCGATTCCCGCAGGCAAGGACATCGAGACCTTGACCTGAACGGAATCGCCCGAAGGGCTGCCGAGGTTGCAGTACGCCCCGCCCTGGGAACTGCACAGCATCATCACCTTGAAGCGCGAAGATGCCGAGATGAAGAACGGTTGGTCGCGGAAGATCCGCGACGGCTTGCGCCCGCTGTCGATCCACGGCGCCCATCCGCCTTCGGGTTCCAGCGACACTTTGTTGCCACCCGGCGGGAGATCGACTTTGAGGGTGTGCTGTACGTCCAGTACGAAGTCGAGGGTCAGGTTGGAGTCATCAGGTTGAAAACTCTGGCCCATATCGAAATCGCCGCCATTGCCCAGGCGGTAGCTCAGTGACCCGGTGTAAAGGCCCGATGACATGCCCAACGGATTTGGCGTGCGCAGTTCATAGGCGAAGTCGAGGGTATCGAAGTACATGGACGGAATGGTCGCCAGGGTCTTTTTGACACAGAGGTCTTCGACAGGGGTTTTCCAGAAAAACCGGTAGTCGGTCGGGGAGTAAGCGCCGACGCCGCTGTACAGGCACGGCGGGGACGCATACACCCAACTGCTGCCTTCCCAGAGCCGTTGATGGCCGAGCAATGGATCGCTCACTCCGACCAGTTCGTGGGCCGGCTGGCTCAGGACGTATTTGGAACCGACGCCCGTAATACGCACTTCCACGGTTTCCGTTTCCATCGTATCGGTATTGGTTACTGTCAATCGGCGCCAATTGGCGGGCACCTTTATGCCGACGCCCCAATTGGGCGGGAGGGTCAGGGTGGAGTTGAACCGGACCGGCGTCTGAATGCTGAACATCGAGTTTTCCGCGCATTGATCCGGATAAGTCGCGCAGTAACCGCTGTTGGGGGTCTGGTTGACGAACACGTTCTTGCCCGGCTGCGAAGAGTCCGGCTGAAACAACGCGCGGATCTCGTGGCTGGCCGCCTGCGCCGAGGACACACCCAGCGCCAGTGCCAGCGCACAACCACCTGTCATCATTTTCATAAGATCAACCTGCCTTCTGTTCGGTGGAGGTAGCGTCAGCGAGGGTGTCCGGCGTGCAGCGCAGATCGCCGATCATCAGCACATTGTTTTCGCTGCGATGGTCGGACTCGTTGAGGCGGAACTGGCAGAGCAACTGGTTGCCCTGACGCACTTCCAGGGTCGGTGAACCGGCATTCATTTCCATCGAGAAGAACCCGTCGACTTCGCTCACCCCACGGCTGGCGTGGTTGATCACGTGGTGGCCCTTGAGCGGCCGTCCCTGGCCATCCACCAGTCGGCCGAGCACGGTGATGGTTTTCATCACGCGGACCTTGCGGTACTCCACGCCGCCCTTGTTCAGGTGATAGCGGGTGCGCGGCGGTTCGATGGATGCGGCCGGCACGTGGTTGCCCTCGAAGTCGAAACTCACCGAGCTGTTCTGGTACGCGGTGATCGGGATGAAATTGCGCCCCGGCTTCAACGCCGCACCGCCACCGCTGAAATCATCGGCCCGCAGGACGATGTCCTCGATGTCCGACTCGACATCGACAATCAGCCCGGCGCCACGCACTTCGGTCTGACTGGTCATGAGCATCTGCTGCGCACCGACCACCAGCGTGCTGTCGAGGTTGAGGCCGCCGGTGAAATTGCCGTTGTAGGAGGAGCGCTGAATAAAGCCGTCACCATTGACCGCGTCGGTGCGGAAGTTGGCCAGGCTGGCGACGCCCACCCCGTAGGTGTCGGTGAGTGCCGTGACCGACACGTTCTGCAAGACGTGATCCCGGAAATCCTTGCGCCAGCCGAGCGAGGCGTTGTTGTCACGCGCACCGTCACGGGCCGTGCGTGAGCCGATACTGCCGCTGATCTGCTGACCGGGGGCGCCGAGTGCCATGTTGATGCTCAGGTCGACCCCGCGGTTGCGCGCATCGCCGCTGCTGAAACTGCCCGGCCGATCAAAAATCGACAGGCGCCAACTGGCATCGCTGCCCAGCACCATCGTGCGCTGCGTCCAGCCCAGATCGACGCCCATGCCTTCGACATTGCCCTCGCTGTGCGAGACCCGCGCGTTGACCGAACTCTTGCTGCTGAGGCGATGGTTGAGCGCCAGCGAGGAATTGCTGGTCTGGCCGATGAACACATTGCGCGGGCGCACCCGGGTGCCGTCCGGCAACGTGTCGTAGGTATTGGTGGTGTCGAGCCAACTGCGGTTATGGCTGACGACAAGACTGCCGGCGCCGTAGTTGTAGAGGCTTTGCAGATCGAGACCGGTGCCGTAATCCTCGGTCTTGTAGACGTTGGCGTAGAGGCTGATGTGATTGGCCAGGGTCCAGTCGATGGACGTGCCGTATTGCAGTTTTTCGCGAATCTGCCGTGCCGACAGCCCGAGGATGACGCGCGGATGCAACAGGTAATTCAGCGAGGCACCTGCGGTCGGGCTGCCGCTGGCCTGGGTGTCCCAGTTGCTCAGCAGTTTCTGTTCTTCGCCGGCAAAGACGTTGTAGCGCCAGCGCTCGTCGAGGTTGCGCCAGTTGTTGGGCTTGTACACCAACTCCTGAGTAGTGGAGGTGATCTGGCCGTCCTCGATCAGCCGGACTTCCACTTCATAAATGCCACCGGGCAGCGGCCGGGTGTCGAGGGTCTGCAAACCGGCCGGCACCGATTGGGTATTGATCAGCAGGCCATCGCGCCAAATCTCCACCGAACCCTGGCGGTTGGCGGTGACATAGATCGGATAAACGCTGGGCATCGGGCTGTTGATGGCCAGGCTGTCGGAGCTGCCGTACATCACGCCGACGGCGGTGTCGGGACTGCTGCCGAACGTGCGCGGCTGGCGCGTCAGCCCTTCGGAATTGGGGGTGAAATAGCCCAGGCGGAAAAAACTGCCTTGCAGTTCGCGCTGAGTGTGCAGCTCTTGAACGGAGTGAAAAAGCTTGTCGTCCGGACCGCCGAGACGGGCCACTTGCAGATTCAGTGTCTGACTCCAGCTGCCCAGACTTGAGCTGGCTTCGAGGCCGAAACGCCCGCCGAGATCCTGATCCTGGCCGCCATTGAGGTTGAGCTGGTTACGCACCATCAAGCCATGACTGCCACCATCAGGCTGTTCGAAGTACCGCTTGGCTTCAACGTCGCGTTCGGCATTTTCGGTGAGAATCGAGACCAGCGAGTTTTCCAGGTTGTAATGCACCGCCAGAAACTGGTCCGGGCAGGAACCGCTGCACGCACCCAAGGGCACGCCGGGTTTCAGATAGCTCGCCCATTTTTCCCGCTCGGCGGGGCCAAAACGATTTTCGCTGGTGTCAGTGAATTCGAGCAGGGTGAGGCGATCGTCGCGGGACAACACCACCATGGCCTCACCCAGTGGTTGCTGATCGACTTCGACCCGTACCGCCAGCGGCACATCAAAGAAATGCTCCTCGAAATCCGCCGGCAAACCCTTGGCCTGCGCCAGCAGACTGCGGGGTGTGGTGCCGGTGGAGTTGGAAGCCACAGCTGCGCTGGCACAAAACAACAGCGCAAGCGCAGCCGCGATGGGTGTCATCGGGAACATGAACGCGTACTCGGATAACAAACAATGGAAGTCCGTCGAGGCAAACAAATCGTCAGCCCCGACGGTCAAGCGTCAACATTGAAGTTGGGCTTAGTGCCTGATCGATCGATCAAGTGACTGCTGTTATGGCGTCACGGCGTCGAAGATCATCGCCACGGCCCCGGTGTAATCACCTGGCTGGAAGTTGTTGCCCACCGCGCTAATGTTCAGCGGCGCACGGTAGTTGACGTCGGACTCGGCTTCACCCACGACCAGTTGCGGAGTCAGGGTCAGTTCCTTGTTGTTGAACAGCACGCGCAGTTCGATAGAAGTACTGCCCGAGATCAGTTTTGGCAGGCTCTCGAGGCTGGCGTGTACCGAGCCGTTATTGTTGCGCACGTCGAAGAAGCCATTGACGTCGCGCATCTTGCCGGTGGTTGGCTGATAGCTCATGTCCTGGTCCTTGTTGACCAGATCCGGATCGGTCGGCACCACATAGAAACCGTTGGTCGGCACATGCGCGACAAGGCTGATCGAGTGCGACGCTTCACCAGCGGCGAATGCGCCAGTGGAACCCAGTGCCAGAAGAGCCAGTGGAGCGGCGATTGCGAGTTTCTTGAACATCGTTATGTACCTGTTTTCTTGATAGGGGGATGAACATTGAAAGTTCAGGTAAATCATTGCCCGAGTTGAGCCAGATCAACTTGAACGTTCAACGCCTAGGCATCATCGACTGTTGCCTCTGGAAAGTAAGCAAGCAACTTCCGATAACCTCGTAGTTAAACAACCCCATGACCCGCCAGAAAAAAGAACAAAATAACGATATTCGAAACAGTAACTGTAAGTTATCCCCTACAGACAGTTTAAATTAAAAAACCATACAGCAACTTCGCCCCGACAGTACGGCAACTCAGAGTCATTTAGAACATATACTCTACATCAAATAGAGTGATGACTTTAACTTTCAAGTTATCGCTGACTTACACCCCCCTGAAAAATCATCGCTTGCATTGGCGGGTGGGCTGCCGCTCGTCAGCCGAGGTCGCGACGCGGGGAAAAACGTCTTGCGCAGACCTTAAGATATATCTTAAGTTGTATCTAAACACGACGAGAGAAGACCGAAATGAGAGACCATCATTCCCCCCACCGCGAACACGGCGACGGCCGTGACGGCTTCGAGAAGCGCCCCGGGCGTGAGCGCGGCGGCCGTGGCCCACGGGTATTCGCCCCCGGTGACCTGAAATTGCTGCTGCTGGCGCTGGTGGCCGAACAGCCGTGCCACGGCTACGACCTGATCCGCCAGATCGAAGGCATGTTCGACGGCGCGTACAGCCCCAGCCCCGGGGTGATCTACCCGACCCTGACCTTTCTCGAAGAGAGCGAACTGATCACTGGCGACGCCGAGGGCGGTAAAAAACGCTACAGCGTCACCGAGGCCGGACGTTTATCACTCAGTGAGCAAGCGGTCGCGCTGGACGGCGTGCGCATGCGGATCGATGTGAGCAAACGCTCACTACGTGGCCATGATCGGCCGCCGGAAATCCACGAAGCCGTGCACAACCTGCGCCATGCCCTGCAAATGCACCACGGCCGCTGGAGCGCCGCAGAAATCCTGCGCGTGCGTGACCTGCTTAACGACACCGCCAAAGCCATCGTCGACGGCCCTGCCGTTCAACCTGCCCCGGAGAAAGCCGAATGACTGCAGTCGATACCCAAACCATTCACCGTGTGATGCACGAAATCAAACGCCGCAAGCTTGAGGTGTTGCGTGTGGTCGACCTGACCCCGCGCATGCGCCGCATTACCCTCGGCGGGCCGGAGCTGGCCGGGTTTATCAGCCTGGGCACTGACGATCACGTCAAACTGTTGTTCCCGCAGAACGCCGAACAAGCCGCCGCGCTGGAGACCATGGTGCTCGGCGCCGGCAAGGACGATGGACCAAAACCGGAAATGCGTGATTACACGCCGCGTCGCTACGACCTCGATGCGCTGGAACTGGACATCGATTTTGTTCTGCACGGTGACGGCCCTGCTTCGACCTGGGCTGAGCAAGCCAAGCCAGGACAATTCCTGCACATCGGCGGCCCGCGCGGCTCGATGATCGTCCCGGATATTTTCGACAGCTACTTGCTGATCGGTGACGAAACCGCCCTGCCCGCCATCGCCCGCCGCCTCGAAGGCCTGGCGGCCAACCGCAAGGCCTTGGTGGTGATCGAAGTGGAAAACGGCGCCGAACAGCAAGTGCTCGAAAGCGCGGCGCAGGTCAATGTGATCTGGGTACTGCGCGAAGGTAGCAAGGACAACCTGCTGGCGACGGTGAAGCAACTGCAGGTGCCTAAAGGCAATCTGTATGCGTGGGTGGCGACCGAAACGAAAGTTTCACGGCAGATTCGCCGGGTGCTGATCGATGAGCATGGGCTGGATGAACAGCTCATCAAAGCCGTCGGCTACTGGCGCGCCGAGGGCACTGAAGAAGAGTGATATCCCTTGTAGGAGTGAGCCTGCTCGCGATAGCGGAGTGTCAGTCAATAAATTTGTAACTGATCCACCGCCATCGCGAGCAGGCTCACTCCTACAGGTGCTTTAACTTCGTGCAAGCCTCCAGCGGTCGAGGCTGATGACCAGCAAGCCAATCCCCACAAACCCCAGCAATATCCCCCCGGCATTCAGCAGCACCTGTGGATAACCCAACAGCGCCACATCAATGAACGGATACGCATACGCGCCGAGCAGATGCCCGCGCAGCAAGGCGTAGATGAAATACACCAGCGGATAGATCAGCCACACCGGCAGATGCCCCAACCGCAGCGTACCTTTCGGTACGCAGAGCCACCAATAGCCAAGAAACAGCAGCGGCATCACGTCGTGCAGCAACTCGTCAGCAATAAATTGCCAGCCTTCCGGGTGCCACAAATGCCGCAGCAAAAGGCTATAGGCAAGCCCGACCACAGCAATGCTCACGGCAATTCCGCTACTGACCCACGGCTGCAAAAACCAGCGGCGCGCGGCGGATTCGCGAGCGGTCACGGCACAGGTCAGCACCGTCGCCACCAGCGTGTTGGTCAGAATCGTGAAGTAGCTGAAAAAGCTCACCAGCCCGCCCAACAGGCTGGCGCCGACGCTTAAACGTGCGAAGAAAATCAGATAAAGCTGAATGCCCAACCCCGCCCAGCCCAATATGGCTGCGCAGGTGATCAGGCGGCGGCGCCAACAACCGGTATGCATTTCAGAGCGGTCGCTTGGTGCGCATCAATTTCACGTACAGACGCTCGACCTTTTCGCGCGCCCATGGCGTTTTACGCAGGAACGTCAGGCTCGACTTGATGCTCGGATCACTCTTGAAGCAGCGAATATCGATGCGCTCGGCCAATCCCGACCATTCGTAATGGCTCACCAGTGCATTGAGGATCTGTTCAAGGGTGACGCCGTGCAGCGGATCGGGAGTTTGTTCGTTCATGCCAGGCCTTTGGGCGAAGTGAAAATGCGGAAGCCGCGCACCTTAGCCGAGGGGCTGACCGGGTGGAAGGCCTGACTTCAAATGTAGGCCAACCTGGAAAGATCGCAGGCCACGACCCGGCCGACAATGCGCCCGTTTGCCGCACTGTTACCGAATCCGAAACGCTGCATGTTCACAAAAGGCCTTTGTCTTTTTGTAACAGATCTTTATCCTGCCGCCCTTCCGCTGAATCGCTTCACTGCCTGCGACATATTGAAGCGCTCGAATTGCACCCCGAAAACACCAAAAAAAGACTGAGCCATGCCCGATTTTTCCTTCTCCCGAGACAGCGCTATCTCAACCCTGCGCACCCTTGGCGGCTTTACCGCCCTCGGCCTCGCCACTTGCGTTCAAGCGGCGCCCGCGTTCGACAGTGAATCACCGTACATGCTCGGTGACTGGAACGGCACGCGCACCGAACTCTCGGAAAAAGGCTACGACTTCAAGCTCGATTACACCGGCGAAATGGGCAGCAACCTGCACGGCGGCTACGACCACGACCGCACTGCGCGCTATAGCGATCAGTTCGGCCTGGGCACGCACGTGGACTTGCAAAAGATCCTCGGCTGGGACGACGCCGAATTTCAACTGACCATCACCAAGCGCAGCGGCAACAACATCAGCAACGACCGCATCAACGATCCGCGCGTTGGCGGCTTCACCTCGGCCCAGGAAGTCTGGGGCCGTGGCCAGACCACGCGCCTGACGCAGATGTGGTATCAGCAGAAATTCTTCGATCAGAAACTCGACATCAAGGTCGGTCGCTTCGGTGAAGGCGAAGACTTCAACAGCTTCCCGTGCGACTTCCAGAACCTGGCGTTCTGCGGCTCGCAGGTCGGCAACTGGGTCGGCGGCATCTGGTACAACTGGCCGGTCAGCCAATGGGCGCTGCGCGTCAAATATCACCTGACCCCAGAGCTGTACGCACAGGTCGGCGCTTACGAGCAGAACCCGTCGAACCTCGATCGCGGCAACGGTTTCAAACTCAGCGGCAGCGGCACCCAGGGCGCGATCCTGCCGATCGAACTGGTGTGGACGCCGAAACTCAACGGCCTGCCGGGCGAATACCGTGCCGGTTACTACTACAGCAACGCCAACGCCAGCGACGTCTATAAAGACAGCCACGGCCAACCGGCGGCCCTGAGCGGCGAAGCCTATCGCAGCGCGTCGAGCAAACACGGCGTGTGGCTGGGTATTCAGCAGCAAATCACCAGCGTGGCCAGCGATAACGCGCGCGGCTTGAGCGTGTTCGCCAATGGCACCATGCACGACAAGAAAACCAACGCGATCGACAACTACGTGCAGGCCGGCATCACCTACAAAGGCCCGTTCGATGCGCGCGCCAAGGATGACATCGGTTTCGCCCTCGCCCGCGTGCACGTCAACCCGGCCTTCCGCAAAAACGCCGAAGCCAGCAACCGCGCCAACGCCGTGTACGACTACGACGATCCGTCCTTCCTGCCGCCGCAAGACACCGAATACAGCGCCGAGCTGTATTACGGCGTGCACGTGACCAACTGGCTGACCGTACGCCCGAACCTGCAATACATCCGCCACCCCGGTGGCGTGAACAACGTCGACGACGCCCTGATCGGCGGGATCAAGATCCAGTCCTCGTTCTAAAGATTTACGTAAATCCATTGTAGGAGTGAGCCTGCTCGCGATAGCGGTGTTT
>NZ_JBQYFW010000012.1:0-171984 GCF_056313565.1 Pseudomonas sp. 3B-A001-10F | reverse complement strand
TCATGAGGCTGGCCTGTGCCAGTGATTCGCAGGCGTGGACCAGCAGGCTTTCGCTGTCCTGTTCCGGTGCGACCTGGAACATGGTGCTGGGTTTGTGGAAGCGCAGGGTTAACGCGTTGGGTTTGAGATAGTGGTCGAGGGCGCGCTCGGCGGCTTCGTGGAATTTCTTCGAACCGGGGAATTCGTAGGGGGTGGTGTCGTCGGTTTCAGGTGGATTAGGTGTTGGTTTGAACATGGTGAAACTCCATTCGGGATGTGGAGTTCGTCACGCACTGCGACCAAGCAGAAGGGTGGCGAACTGTACGCGGGTTGGTCGACCAGGGAATGGAAACCCGGCAGGGCCGAAGCCCTCCCACGCACAGTTCGCCATTAAGCAAGCTGAAAAAAGTGCGCCATTCTAAACCCGGACGACCAAGTCCGGTCGCTGATTCGTCAGCGACACCCAAATCCTAGCCACCGCACTTCCGACGGACAACCTGCAAAACCTGTGGGAAACATCCGCGAAATCCCGGTTTTCGTAGGAGTTGTCGTAGGTGTGGATTGCTTGATTTTTAAACAGAAAGTCCCTCAGTCGCAGGCTGTGGCTGATCTGCGTGAAGATGATGTTCTGTTTAAAGTTAGCGCGATGGCCGCAGCCGGACTCACGTTCTGCCCGCTGGATGGGAAGACACTCGCTTGGCTTTTGTTTCGCGGTGAATTTCCCCCTCACCCCAACCCTCTCCCGAGGGAGAGGGAGCCGATTTATGGGCTTTTCAATATCTGAGTTCGACTCGGTATCGCACGTCGGCGTAGCTCACCCAAACACCTCGGTCAGTCCCCTCTCCCTTTGGGAGAGGGTTAGGGTGAGGGGCTTTTAGCTGTGTGCCGGGGATTTTGGGATTTCGTGATTATCCAGCACACGATTCACCGCCAGTTCAGCGAGCATGATGATCTGCTGAATCGCCAGAATCGTCCGTCTTTGCGGCAGGTCGATGTACGCGGCGATGTCGCTGGTCATGAGGCTGGCCTGTGCCAGTGATTCGCAGGCGTGGACCAGCAGGCTTTCGCTGTCCTGTTCCGGTGCGACCTGGAACATGGTGCTGGGTTTGTGGAAGCGCAGGGTTAACGCGTTGGGTTTGAGGTAGTGGTCGAGGGCGCGTTCGGCGGCTTCGTGGAATTTCTTCGAACCGGGGAATTCGTAGGGGGTGGTGTCGTCGGTTTCGGGTGGATTAGGCGTTGGTTTGAACATAGGAAACATACTCGTGGCAAGTTGAGTTGAAGCTGCCACTTTTCGTTTTCCAGGCGAAAGGGTGGCAGCTGTGCGCGGACTGGAAAAACCGGTCAACTCACCAAAACCGGCAGGCCCTAGGGCCTCCCGCGCACAGCCGCCATAACATTGCGAGCTAAAAAGCGCCGCAGTATGCCATGAGCTTTGGTAGTTGAAATCGGGTTTTCCAGACCCGGTCGCTGATGCGTCAGCGACACCCAAATCCTAGCCACCGCACTTCCGACGGACAACCTGCAAAACCTGTCGGAAACATCCGCGAAATCGTCGTTTCTGTAGGCTCTGCCGTAGGCTGCGATCTGTTGATTTTTAAACATCAAGATCAAAAGATCGCAGCCTGCGGCAGCTCCTACAGAAGACGCATTGTGTTTAAAAATCAGTTGGCGACGCGCGCGCCGGCGAGGCTGCCGCTGAGTTCGTAGGCGGCCAATTCGGCTTGGTGGGCGGCGAGAATCTCTGGCAACGAGCCGCGCAAATACTCAACCCACGTCTTGATCTTCGCATCCAGATATTGCCGCGAAGGGTAGATCGCATACAGGTTCAGCTCTTGCGAGCGGTAGTTCGGCATGACCCGCACCAGTGTGCCGTTACGCAAACCTTCGATCGCCGCATACACCGGCAACACGCCGACCCCCATGCCGCTGGTGATCGCGGTTTTCATGGCGTCGGCGGAGTTCACCAGAAACGGCGAGCTGTTGATGGTGACCATTTCCTGGCCTTCCGGGCCGTCGAAGGCCCATTTTTCCAGGGGGATCACCGGGCTGACCAGGCGCAGGCAGGCGTGGTTGAGCAGGTCGCTGGGCTTTTGCGCGGCGCCGTTGGCTTTCACGTAGGCCGGGGAGGCGCAGACGATGCTGTAGGTGATGCCCAGGCGTTGCGACACAAAACCTGAGTCCGGCAACTCGCTGGCGAGCACGATGGACACGTCGTAGCCCTCGTCGAGCAGGTCCGGCACGCGGTTGGCCAGGGTCAGGTCGAAGGTCACGTCCGGGTGGGTTTTGCGGTAGCGGGCGATGGCGTCGATGACGAAGTGCTGGCCGATGCCGGTCATGGTGTGCACTTTCAATTGCCCGGCCGGGCGTGCGTGGGCGTCGCTGGCTTCGGCTTCGGCCTCTTCGACATAGGCAAGGATCTGTTCGCAGCGCAGCAGGTAGCGTTTGCCCGCTTCGGTGAGGGCAATGCGCCGCGTGGTGCGATTGAGCAAACGGGTTTGCAGGTGGGCTTCCAGGTTGGAGACCGCGCGCGAGACGTTGGCGGTGGTGGTGTCGAGTTGCACGGCGGCGGCGGTGAAGCTGCCGGCTTCGGCCACGCAACTGAAGGCGCGCATGTTTTGCAAAGTGTCCATGGGGTGCTCTCAAGGGAGATGGCAAATTGTGACACGAAGTTTCGGGGGCTGAGACCCCAGACTTAAGGATTATCTCGTTAACCGTAACAAAGATTCACAGAAATCCCAGCTTATCGCCGTACGGGGCCTTCCATAGAATTGCGCCGATCCCTGTAGGAGCTGCCGAAGGCTGCGATCTTTTGATTTTGTTTTAAGGGAATCAAGATCAAAAAATCGCAGCCTGCGGCAGCTCCAACACGGGTTCTCGATCTACCCCTCTCTCAGGAATTCGCAGCTGTGCCGCGTCGCATCAACAGAGCGCTTTTGCCGCTCAGTGTTCTGGCTTTTACCCTGGGTCTTGGCGGCTGCATCTCAACGGACGGAATTGTCCCACAGGGCACGGCAATGGAGGCCAATACACTGGCCACCGACGATGCCATCGCCCACGCCGCCCGTGACGCCAACTGGTCTACCGCGCAATGGTGGCAAGCCTACGGCGACCCGCAACTCAATCGCTGGATCGACCTCGCCGTGCAAGGCAGCCCGAGCATGGCCATGGCTGCTGCGCGAGTACGTCAAGCCAAAGCCATGGCCGGTGTCGCCGAAGCCGCCGAGTCATTGCAGATCAATGGCGAGTCGACCCTCAAACGCCACAACTGGCCAACCGATCAGTTCTACGGCCCGGGCGATCTGGCCAACACCACCACCTGGGATAACAACGCCGCGTTGGGTTTCAGCTACGCGCTCGATCTCTGGGGCCGTGAAAGCAACGCCAGCGAGCGGGCGGTGGATCTGGCGCACATGAGCGCGGCCGAGGCGCGGCTGGCGCAGCTGGAATTGCAGAACAACATCGTCCGCGCCTACATCGAACTGTCGCTGCATTACGCGCAGCGCGACATCGTCGCCGCGACGCTCAAGCAGCAGCAACAGATTCTCGATCTGGCGCAGAAGCGCTTGAACGGCGGAATCGGCACGCACTTCGAAGTCAGCCAGGCCGAAACGCCGCTGCCGGAAACCCATCGTCAGCTCGATGCGCTGGATGAAGAAATCGCCCTGAGTCGCAACCAGATCGCCGCGCTCGCCGGCAAAGGTCCGGGGGCGGGCGCACAGTTGCAGCGCCCGACATTGTCCCTCGGTGCTGCGCTGAAACTGCCATCGGCATTGCCCGCAGAGTTGCTCGGCCAGCGGCCCGATGTGGTCGCCAGTCGCTGGCAAGTGGCGGCGCAGGCGCGCGGTATCGATGTGGCGCATGCCGGGTTTTACCCCAACGTCGATCTGGTCGGCAGCCTCGGCTACATGGCTACCGGCGGGGGCGCGCTGGAGTTTTTGACCGGCAAGAAACTCAACTACAACGTTGGTCCGGCGATCTCGCTACCGATCTTCGACGGTGGCCGACTGCGCGCCGAATTGGGTGAGGCCTCCGCCGGTTACGACATCGCCGTGGCGCATTACAACCAGACGCTGGTGAATGCGCTGAAGAATATTTCCGATCAGTTGATCCGCCGCGAGTCGATGGACAAGCAGCAAGGCTTCGCCGCCGAGTCGGTGGCCACGGCGCAGAAGACCTACGACATCGCGATGATCGCTTATCAGCGCGGCCTCACCGATTACCTCAACGTGCTCAATGCGCAGACGTTGCTGTTCAAGCAGCAGCAGGTGCAGCAGCAGGTGCAGGCGGCGCGGTTGAGTGCGCATGCCGAACTGGTGACAGCGCTGGGTGGTGGGCTGGGGGCAGGCAACGATGTGCCGACCGCCGAGAAAACCCAAGCGCCGAAAACCCCGGTTCTCCTGCATTGAACACACATCAAATTGTAGGAGTGAGCCTGCTCGCGATAGCGGTGTATCAGTCAACAGAAATGTTGGATGTAAAATCGCCATCGCGAGCAGGCTCACTCCTACAGGTATCGCGTCTTGCCTGAATTCTTGAGCACAATTAAATGACCCCCTTGCCCGCACCTCTGCGCTGGCTCTACTCCCTGGAATGGCGCCGTGGTTTCTTCGACTGGGCGCGCAGCGATGGCGTGACCTGGGTCTACATCTTCAAGGTGTTGATCGCCGCATTCCTCACCCTGTGGCTGGCCATGCGCCTGGAATTGCCGCAACCGCGCACGGCGATGATCACCGTGTTCATCGTCATGCAGCCGCAGAGCGGCCAGGTGTTTGCCAAGAGTTTCTATCGCTTCCTCGGCACGTTGGCCGGGTCGGCGATGATGGTCACGTTGATCGCGTTGTTCGCGCAAAACACCGAGCTGTTCCTCGGTTCGCTGGCGATCTGGGTCGGCATCTGCTCGGCCGGTGCCGCACGTTGCCGCAACTTCCGCGCCTATGGTTTTGTCCTCGCCGGCTACACCGCGGCGATGGTCGGATTACCCGCGTTGGCGCACCCGGACGGCGCGTTCATGGCAGCGGTTTGGCGAGTGCTGGAGATCTCGCTGGGGATTCTCTGCTCGACCCTGATCAGCGCCGCGATCCTGCCGCAAACCGCCAGCGCGGCCATGCGCAACGCCTTGTATCAGCGCTTCGGCGTGTTCGCGCTGTTCGTCACCGATGGCCTGCGCGGGCGCAGCAAAGCCGAAGCTTTCGAGGCGAGCAACGTGCGCTTTATCGCCGAAGCCGTGGGCCTTGAAGGCTTGCGCAGCGTGACCGTGTTCGAAGACCCGCACATGCGTCGGCGCAACGGTCGCCTGAGCCGTTTGAACAGCGAATTCATGGGCATCACCACGCGCTTCAACGCGCTGCATCAGTTGCTTGAACGCTTGCGCGGCAATGGCGAAGAACATGTGGTCGCGGCGATAAGACCGGGTCTGCAGGATCTCGCCGAAGTGCTCGACGGCTTCAGCGGTCGTGCCCTGACCAGCCCCGACGCCGCCCGTTTGGCGACAGCGCTGGCGACCTACAAGGAGGGGCTGCCGGCACGGGTTCGAAGCTTGCGAGCAATCTTCCAGGAAACCGATCCAAGCGACGCCGAACAACTGGATTTCCACACCGCGTACGAACTGCTTTATCGCTTCGTCGACGACCTGCACAGTTATGCACAGACCCACGCGTCATTGGCCGATCACCGCCACGAGCGCGAGCGCTGGGACGAGCCATTCACCCCGCAAACCAATTGGTGGGCGGCAGCGGCTTCGGGGATTCGCGCCTCGTTCATCCTCATTGTGCTGGGCAGTTATTGGGTCGCGACCGCTTGGCCAAGTGGCGCGACGATGACGCTGATCGCTGCGGCCACCGTGGGCCTCTCGGCGGCCACGCCGAACCCGAAACGCATGGCTTTTCAAATGGCATGCGGGACCTTCCTCGGTGCGCTGATCGGCTTCATCGAAATGTTTTTCATCTTCCCGTGGATCGATGGTTTCCCGCTGCTGTGCGTGATGCTCGCGCCGGTGATCGTGCTCGGTTCGTTCCTCACGTCGCGCCCGCAATACGCCGGTGTCGGCCTAGGTTTGCTGATCTTCTTCAGCACCGGTTCGGTGCCGGACAACCTGACCATCTACAACCCTTACACCTTTATCAACGACTACATCGCCATGGTCATGGGCATGCTGGTCTGCGCCGCTGCCGGGGCAATTATCCTGCCGCCGAACAGCCGCTGGTTGTGGAAGCGTCTGGAGCAGGATCTGCGTGGCCAAGTGGTCTATGCGATCAGTGGAAAACTCAAAGGCCTGGCGTCGAGTTTCGAGAGCCGTACCCGTGATTTGCTGCACCAGGCTTACGGTCTCGCGGCCGGGCAGCCGAAGGTGCAGAAGAACCTGCTGCGCTGGATGTTCGTGGTCCTGGAAGTCGGCCACGCGATCATCGAGCTGCGCAAGGAGCAGGCGATTTTGCCGGTGCACCCGGCCTATGCCGAATCGCAACCGTGGCGCCAGGCGATCCGCGTAATGGGTCGCGCGCTGGTGCGGCTGTTTCTGCAACCGAACGCCAGCAATCTCGAACGCGCACTGGTCGCTGTCGATCATGCGATCAGTCGCGTGGCGGCGACCGATGAGCCATTCGCGCCGCACTTCGATACCTCAGCATTGCGTCGGGTGAAGAGCTATCTGCACTTCATCCGCACTTCGCTGCTCGACCCGCAATCACCGCTCGCTGCTTACGCCGTCGCCAAACCCGAAGGACTTGCCCATGCCTCGTGAAATCGCCTTCCACGGCGTGTACATGCCGACCATGACCTTGATGTTTTTCATCGCTGCGGCACTGGCCTGGGCGGTGGACCGCTTCTTGTCCGGGTTCGATCTGTACCGTTTTTTCTGGCACCCGGCGCTGCTGCGTCTGAGTCTGTTTACCTGTCTGTTCGGCGCCATGGCGCTGACTGTCTACCGTTGAGAACGATCTGATGAAAAAGTTTTTCAGCCTGCTCGCGACCCTGCTGGTGCTAGCCCTGGCGTTGTGGATCGGCCGCACGCTGTGGGAGCACTACATGAACACGCCGTGGACCCGCGATGGTCGGGTACGCGCCGACATCATCAACGTCGCCGCCGACGTCACCGGTGAAGTCATCGACGTGCCGGTGCGCGACAACCAACTGGTGAAGAAGGGCGATCTGCTCATGCAGATCGACCCTGAGCATTACCGCATCGCCGTCAAACAAGCACAGTCTTTGGTTGCCTCGCGCAAGTCGACGTGGGAGATGCGCAAGGTCAATGCCCATCGCCGCGCCGACCTCGACAACCTGGTGATCTCCAAGGAAAACCGCGACGACGCCAGCAACATCGCCGACGCCGCGCTGGCCGATTACCAACACGCCCAAGCGCAACTGGAAGCCGCCGAACTCAACCTCAAACGCACCGAAGTACGCGCGGCGGTCGACGGTTATGTGACCAACCTCAATGTGCATCGCGGCGACTACGCGCGCATCGGCGAGGCGAAAATGGCCGTGGTCGACATGAACTCGTTCTGGGTTTACGGCTTCTTCGAAGAAACCAAACTGCCCCACGTCAAAGTCGGTGACAAGGCCGACATGCAGTTGATGAGCGGCGAGGTGCTCAAGGGCCATGTGGAAAGCATTTCTCGCGGGATCTACGACCGCGACAACCCGGAAAGCCGCGAGCTGATTGCCGATGTAAACCCGACGTTCAACTGGGTACGACTGGCGCAGCGGGTGCCGGTGCGCATTCACATTGATGAAGTGCCGGAAGGTGTGCTGCTGGCGGCGGGGATTACCTGCACGGTGGTGGTGAATCAGAGCGCTGTGGATAACTGATGAACCGAGTCGCTGCCATTCGCGAGCAAGCTCGCTCCCACATTGGATCTGCGGCGCAACCAGGATCCCTTGCTCGCGAAGAGGGCGGCTCGGTGTCTCAAGAGAATGCGGAATCTTCAATCAGCACAAAACGTCTCCTGCAAATACAGCCACAACACCCGCCCGGTTTCGAGTTTTTCAAACACCACGGTCGAACGCCGATCCGTGTGCACACCGCTCGCATCGCTTTGCTGTTCGCGGTAACTCACGGTCGCGCCGCGCTGATGCAGGGCAATCACACGTAACTCACTGAGCTGGATTCTGAAACCTTTCTTCTGTCCGCCTGCGGCTCGGAACAGCAGGCGCAAGGCATCGATATCCAGCGCTCTGCCCAACGGCGTCACCATGGAAAAGCGTGGCGAAAAACGCGCCAGCAAGCGCTGCAGCGCGGCGTCATCTTCTTCTACGGCAAACCATCGTTCGATGGCTTCGTGCGCCTGGATCACTTCGTCCAGGTAGGGTGTGGCGTCGTTCATGCAGTTTTTTCCTCAAGGGCAGTCGGGTTCAATAGCGCGAGCACGTGGGTCGAGTCGAAACGCAGGACGGCGACCATCGGCAACAGCGTGAGCAGCGCGGCAGCGATAAAACAGGCTTGGAAACCAACACCGCCCAAGGCGCCCAGCAGTGAACCGAGCAGCGCCGCCGCGAGGCAGAAACCGAGTTGACGATTGATGTTCCACAGGGCACTGGAGTGGCCCATTTTTTCTGGCGCGATGCCAACAAAGGCCAAGGTCTGCGCGGTGACGCTGCACAGGCTACCGCCCAGCCCCATCAGGGCATAGGCGATGATCAGCGGCGTGCTGGCGGGTTGTTCGCTGCGCATCAGCAAAACGATGCCCAGGCATTGTAGGAGCATGCCGGCGCTGAGCAATGGCTTGGGGCCGAGGCGGTTGAAGCTGCGCTTGCCAAGCATGATCGCCACCCCCGAGCCGACCGCCCACGGCAGCATCAGCGCGCCGGTTTGTGCCGCGCCGACACCGAGGTTGTGCAGGTACAGCACGGCTATCATGTGGGTGCCGGTGAACACCCCCGGCACGCACAGGTAGATCAGCATCGCCACGCGCAGAGACGGGTTCTTGATCAGTTGCAGGTCGAGGATCGCGCCGGGTTTGTGCCAGCCATCGCGCAGGTAAATGCACAGGGTCAGAAGGCTCAGCAGCAGGGCAGCGATGCCGAGGTTACGGGTGTCGGCGTCGCTCAACAGACTGATGGCGATCAACAGTAAACTTAGCGCCGAGGCTGCCAGCAGCAGGCCGCGCGCGTCCAGCGTCGGGCGTTCAGTCAACGGTTGATCGGCTTTCAACCAGAGCAGGCCAAGCCCAAGTGCGAGCAGTGTCACCGGCAGATTCAGGTAAAAAATCCAGCGCCACGACAGCGCTTGAACGATCAGTCCACCGGCCGCCGGCGACAGTGCCGGCACCAGCAGCGCCACCAGCAACACCACTCCGGTGAAGTGCGCGCGTTGCGTCGCCGGGAACTGTCGATACGCCAAGGCCTGGCCCACCGGCAGCAGCAGTCCGCCACCGAGGCCTTGCAGCAGTCGCCAGGCAATCAGGCTTTCAATCGATCCCGCCTGCGCCACCAGTGCCGAGCCCACACCGAACAGCAGCAGCGAGGCGAGGATCAAGCGCCGCTCGCCAACCCGTGTCGCCAGCCACACGCTCAATGGAATGATCAGCGTCAGGCCCAACATGTAGGCGTTGCTGATCCACGCCAGTTGCGTCACCGAGGCGTGCAATTGTTGCGCGATGTCGGGGTAGGCGATGCTGGCGACGAACATGTTCAGCAAGTCGAGCGCGAAGCCCAACAAATACACCAGCGCGACTTTCGAGCGATAAGCCATGGCAGCTTCCCTGTGATGAGACGTGCAGGGTAGGGCGCTTCGGGTCATAGGAAAACGCTGGTTTGGCTGCTAGTTTGTCAAAATCATTTTGACAAAGAGTGCCTTGGATATGGTCAGTCTGGATCGGTTTGACACCTTCAAAGCGGTGGTCGAGGCGGGATCACTCACGGCTGCTGCCGACACATTGGGGCAAACGCGCGCCGTGGTCAGTTTCAACCTCAAGCGCCTGGAGGAAGAACTGGGCGTGACCTTGCTCACCCGCAATACGCGGCAACTGGCGCTGACCGATGCCGGTGAGCGCTTTTATCGACGCTGTTTGCGCACGCTGGATGAGGCGCGGCTGGCGATCGAAGAGGCGCGTTCGGAGCACGCTCAGCTTAAGGGCACCTTGCGCATCACCACGACTGTCGAATTTGCTCTGGCCCAGGTGGTGCCGGCGCTGGAAGTGTTTCGCCAGCAGCAACCGCAACTGAATATTCATTTGTCCACATCATCGACCCATGCCGATTTGATTTCCGAGCGGTTTGACCTGGCGATTCGTCTGGGGCGCATGCACGACTCCAATCTGCGTGCAGTGCAGTTATCGACGTTCGAAGTGTTTGCAGTGGCGGCGCCGGGGTTGGTCGAACGCTTTGCGCCGGTGGCCACGCTGGCAACGCTGGAGTCGATGCCGACGTTAGGGCATGGGCGGGTGCCGGAAATGACCGTGAGCGATCCGGCCGGTGTGGAGCATTTCTATCAGCCTAAACCGGGGAACACCGCGATTGTTGCGGATAACTCGGCGACGCTGCGGGCGTTTGCGTTGACCGGGCAAGGTGTGGCGATTTTGCCGCAATGGTTGATTCAGGACGATCTCGAAGCGGGGCGGTTGCAGCGTTTGCTGGTGGATTACCGGTTTGCGCAGCAGGGGGTGTATGCGCTGTACCCTGACACCCGGCATTTGCCGCTGAAAGTGCGGGCGTTCATTGATTTCATGAAGGGCTGGGCCTGAGTGTTTGAGGTGTATTTTCTGGCCTCTTCGCGAGCAAGCTCGCTCCCACAGGAGATCTTCGGTGTGACAGATAGCCAATGTGGGAGCGAGCTTGCTCGCGAAGGTGTCGACTCTAGTTCAGAGCTTTGCGCGCAATCCGAACCGCTTCATCAACGTCGATTCGAGCAAGCCCTTGGGCAACAACGCCGCCAACAACGGCAACGCCCGGCTGCCGTTACCAATGCGGATCAACCGCGGCGGTTTGCTCTGCTGCACAGCCTTCAACAGTTCAGCGGCAAACTCACTGGCCGGGGTCGGCTTGTCCTGCGACGCCTTGGCCCGCGCGCGAATGCCTTCACGCAGTGGAAACCACGGCGATTGTTCATTGATCAACTGTTCGGCTTCATGCCCGGCGTTCTTGGCAAAACTCGACTGGATTGCCCCCGGTTGAACCTCCATGACGCGAATGCCGAACGGTGCCAGTTCCATGCGCAGTGCATCGCTCAACGCATGCACCGCCGCTTTCGATGCGCAATAGGCACCGGCGAACGGCGTGACCAGAACCCCTGAAACACTGCCGATATTCACCACCAGACCCTTGGCCCGGCGCAGCACCGGGAACAGCGCGCGCGTGACCCCGACAATCGAAAACACGTTGGTTTCGAATTGACGCTGCATGGCCGCCACACCGCCGTCGAGCAGCGGTCCCATAGCGCCATAGCCGGCGTTGTTGATCAGCACATCGAGGCCGCCGTGTTGCTGGTTGATCCGCTCGGCGAGTTGTTCCAGCGCCGCATTGTCATTGACGTCGAGTTGCACGGCGGTGAACCCGGCTGCCGCCAGCACCGTCACGTCTTCAGTCTTGCGCGCACTGGCCCAGACTTCGTATCCGGCGGTTTTGAACGCATCGGCGAGGGCGCGGCCGATGCCGCTGGAACAACCGGTAATCAACGCAACGGGCATGGCGCATTCCTTGTGCAAAAAATCGGGGGAGGGGATCAGTCGGAAAAACTACCCTGCAATCGCTCGGCGCGAAACTCCAGGGTTTGCGGGCGATATCCGGGGCGCAGGGGCGGCAGCGGCAGGCAGTCTTCCCACTCGCCACCGGCCTGCAATTCGCCGGGGCCACGATAGCGCGGGGCGGTGTATTGGTTGTCGGCCAGATTGACCGTGTCGCCCGGCGCGTAGGCAGCGATGCGCCAGCGCAGTTCGGTCAGGGGCACGTCGTTGCCGTTCTTCATTTTCAGTTGCAGCGGACGATCGGCCGGGCATTGTTCGGGGGCGTAGGCAATACGCATCTCAAGGCGCGCCAGTTGCTTGATCTCGCGGTTGTCCAGCCACACCACCCACATGGCCACGAAACCCAGGCCAATCGCCGCCGCCACCGACACCGGCAGGGCCTTGGCCGGGTAGCGCAACAGCAGGATCAACCAGGTGATGACCAGCAGAATGCCGATGAACATGTCGCACAACCTCGAAAAGAGAGAGGGTCATCCTACCTAAGCGTAGGTGAGGTTGGCGATGGGCATCGGGACTTGCGGTGTCTGACCGGGCCTCTTCGCGAGCAGGCTCGCTCCCACAGGGGAATGCATTTCAAGTGTGGGAGCGCGCCTGCTCGCGAAGAGGCCATTTCAGGCGACACAAAATCATGACAAAAAAAGCCCCCGCCCAACCCGCTGCGGATAGGGGACGCAGCGGGCTGGACGGGGGCTTCTTGTTTTATCGATCAGTTATTGCGCGATGGTTTTCACCGACACACCGCGTTCGATCGGGGTGGAGCGGCCGTAGATATCTTCGAAGCGTTCGATATCGTCTTCACCCAGGTAGCTGCCCGATTGCACTTCGATAATTTCCAGCGGGATCTTGCCCGGGTTGCGCAGGCGGTGCACCGAGGCGATCGGGATGTAGGTCGACTGGTTCTCGCAGAGCAGGAACACGTTTTCATCGCAGGTCACTTCGGCGGTGCCGCTGACCACGATCCAGTGCTCGGCGCGGTGATGGTGCATCTGCAGCGACAGGCACGCGCCCGGTTTCACCGAGATGTGCTTGACCTGGAAACGCCCGCCCATGTCCACCGAGTCATACGAACCCCACGGACGATAGACCTCGCAGTGGTTCTGGGTTTCGCTGCGGCCTTGCTCGTTGAGCGTGTTGACCATCTGCTTGACGCCCTGAACCTTGTCTTTGTGGGCGATCATCATGGCGTCTTTGGTCTCGACCACGACGATGTTTTCCAGACCGATCACCGACACCAGTTTGCCGTTGCCGTGGATCATGCAGTTCTTGCTGTCCTGAATTACCACGTCGCCTTTGGTGACGTTGCCGTTGGCGTCTTTCTCGTTGACTTCCCACAGCGACGACCAGCAACCGACATCGCTCCAGCCAGCGGTCAGCGGCACGACGCAGGCGCGCTGGGTTTTTTCCATGACGGAGTAGTCGATGGAGTTGTCCGGGCAGCAGGCGAAGGTGGCTTCGTCGAAGGTGATGGTGTCGGCGTCCTGCTGGCTGCGTTCGAGGGTCAGCAGGCAGGTGTCGTAGATGTCCGGGTCGTGCTTTTTCAGTTCTTCGAGGAAGCGGCTGGCGCGGAACAGGAACATGCCGCTGTTCCAATAGTAGCCGCCGGATTCGACATACTCGGTGGCACGTTTCACGTCAGGTTTTTCGACGAAATGCGAGACGCGGCTGACGCCTTCTGGCAGCAGCGAATCGCCGGTGGATTTGATGTAGCCGTAACCGGTTTCCGGTTTGGTCGCCGGTACGCCGAACAGGACCATTTCGCCGTTTTCGGCAGCGACGGTGGCCAGGGCCAGAGCACGTTGCAGGGCTTTCTGGTCTTCCAGTACGTGGTCGGCCGGCAGTACCAGCATCAGTTCGTCACGGCCTTCATTGACCAGCATCATCGCGGTCAGCGCTACGGCTGGCGCAGTGTTGCGGCCGAACGGCTCCATGAGAATGCGTTGGCATTCCAGTTTGCGATTGGCCAACTGCTCGTTGACGATGAAGCGGTGATCCTTGTTGCAGACCACGATCGGGGTGTCCATGCCTTCGAACACCAGGCGCTCGAGGGTCTGCTGGAACAGGGTGTGTTCGCCGGTCAGGGCGAGGAATTGCTTAGGGAACTGCTTACGCGAAAGCGGCCAGAGACGCGAACCGCTACCACCTGACAAGATCACCGGAATCATATTGTTTACTCCATAAAATCGATTGGTTAGAGGCACGAACGCTGTGTCGTTTCACTCTTGTTTTTGTTTCGTATCCGAACTGACAACCCGATTCATTGTGGGAGCGAGCTTGCTCGCGAAGGCTGCGTATCAGTCGACACATCTGTTGAATGTCAGACCGCTTTCGCGAGCAAGCTCGCTCCCACAGGGGATATGTGTCAGTCAGGAAAAATGATTAGCGAGTCGATACCGGGCGTTTCACCCAGACTGGCGACAGGCTGCTGCCGCTGCCGGTGACGTACAGCACCGCAGCTTCTCCGCGCTCAAGGGCGACCGGTTTGACGTCGCCGACTTTCTTGTCACCTTCGTACAGCGCCAGGCTGACTTTCACCGGGTTGATTTCCCGTTCGCCACGGCCCTTGGCAGCCACGTTCGGCACCACGTCGGTCTTGCCGTCGGCGGTCTTCAGGGTCAGCGGCTTGTCGCTGAGGTTCTGTACGCGCACCAGGGATTTCTGCTTGTTCTTGAACGGCGGCTCTTCAATCAATTGCGGCGCGCCGGAAGCGTTGTTGACCAGGGTGTAGTAGTGGTCACCGGCGAGTTTCACCGGCAGGGTCTGGCTGCCAACTTTGGCGCTGTAATCACCGCCCGGCATGAAGCTGAAGTCACTGCTGGCCAGTGGCGCAACGTCGCTCAGGTTGGTGCTGCCGACAGTGGCGCTGACTTCAGCGTTGCTGGCGTTATAGACACGCACAAAGGTCGAGCCTTTCGGTGCGGTCGGGCCGTACAGCGCGGCGTCGCCACCGGCGAAGGCTGGGACGGAAAGCACGCTGAGGCCAGCAACCAGTGCGAAGCTTTTAGCGAGACGACGAGGAGTAGTAGTGAAAGTCATGGTGTACCTCTCTTTCAGTTTTGCGCCCGATCGGGCGTCTCGGATTTAGTGTTGATTGCTACGTTTTGTTGGCGTGCGCCGGCTTGTTTAAGCTCTGCGACCCACTGCGGGTCGGCGTCGCCGATTTCGTTGTTCACAGGCAGATAACGTTCAGGAAACTCCCAGATCAGCACCTGTGGCGGGCTGTTCTTGAAGTCATCGCTTTTCAGGTAGCTGAGCATCGGCAGGATCGGGCCGTGGCCGTCTTCGGCGTAGCTCACCACGTCGCTGTGCAGCGCTTGCTTCAGCGCACCGACGAAGTTCCAGTTGGGGTTGGCGCTGTAGCTGGTGCCGACCAGTGCCACCGGTACTTCATTGCTGGCGAACAGCGCGTCGTCACCGGCAGGCTGCTCGCCCGCTGCGACGGTGTTGCGCTTTTGCAGTGGCTCTTGCGCCGGCATCAGGTTTTCGAACAGCGGATCGAGCGGCAGGAACAGACGCAGGTCGCCCTTGTGCGTGACCTTCTCGGCCGGCGTGGTGACGAAGCGCTGCGGCTCGCCGCTGAGCGGGAACTTGTCGGCGATGGTTTTCGCCAGGGTGTTCGCGGCAATCTCGGCGCCTTCCGGCGTCCAGTGCGTATCGGTACGCAGGAACACTTGCTGACCATTCTGCTTGGCCTGTTGCAATGGCTTGAGCAGGTCAGGGGCGAGGATCTTGTCGGCCGCCACACGTTGGTGGAAATCCTGATAGAGGTTTTCGTGGATGCTCGCCGGTTTCACTTCACCCAGATGCTCCGGGTACAGACGAACCTTGGCCGGCACGATCGCCATCACCAGTTTCACGCCTTTCGCTTTCAGGGTCTGGCGCACGCCTTCAACCAGCGCGTAGTTGCCTTGCAGGTTCAGCTCTTCGTTGACGATCGGGTTGAATTCCTCATCGCTGTACAACCACTGATCGCGACCGAGCACCACGCCCGGACGACCTTCGTTGAACAGTTTGAAATCCAGCGCGGCCCAGAGATTGGTGCCCAGACGCTTGATCGGGAATTCATCGTCGTAGTGGGTTTCCACAGCCTTGGTCCAGCGGCCATTGAGCACCGTAGCGTCGGCATTGGTGCTGAAACCGAAGAAGCTGCGAACCGACCACAAACCAAGGACCAACAGGGTCACCAGGAACAGGGCGATGTAGAAGATGCGTAATGAGCGGGTCATGTCAGATCCCTCAGAACTGGAAGTAAAGGAACGGCGAGAAGCTTTGCGCCGAGAGTTTGAGAATCGAGGCGATGAACAGCAGCAGGATCAGGCCGCGCATCACGTAGCGCGACCAGTCCGCGCTCCAGTAGGCCGGTTGCACCTGGGCTTCGACGCCGACGGTGTAGCCAGGCTCGTGGATGCTTGCCGGGTTTTCGCCAGGAGCGGCTTTGATCATTCCCGGAGTCGCGGTGGCAGGGCCGTTGGCCTCGACGTTGACTTCAGGCTTGGTCTTGGCTGGCGGCTGATTGGTGTACAAATCGCGCAGACCGAAGAACGCCAGCGTCACGTACGCAACAACCAGAGTCGCCACTTGCAGACCGGTAAGGCTGGCCTGATTGAGTTCCGACAGCGACCAGTCGCCGAAGCTGAACATCGCGCCGTACATGCGCCCGGCAACGTGCAGGTTTTCGGCACGGAAGATCACCCAGCCCATGACTACGAGCAGGAAGGTCAGCGCCCAGCGAATCGGGTTGAGGCTGCGCGGAGAGGTGTTCAGGCCCAGCGCTTTTTCAATCGCCAGCCACATGCCGTGCCAGGCGCCCCAGACGATGTAGGTGATGTTCGCGCCGTGCCACAGACCGCCGAGGAGCATGGTCAGGAACAGGTTGCGATAGGTCATCAGCGTGCCTTTACGGTTACCGCCGAGGGTGATGTACAGATAGTCACGCAGCCAGGTCGACAGGCTGATGTGCCAGCGACGCCAGAACTCGGTGATCGACTGGCTGATGTACGGCTGCTTGAAGTTTTCCATGAAACGGAAACCCATCATCAGGCCCAGACCAATCGCCATGTCGCTGTAACCGGAAAAGTCGAAATACAGCTGCGCGGTGTAGGCCAGCGCGCCCAGCCAGGCATCGCCCGTGGTCGGGTTTTGCAGGGCGAAGCAATGGTCGGCGACCACTGCGAGGGTGTCAGCGATAAAGACCTTTTTGATGAAACCCTGCATGAACCGCGTGCAGCCCTCGGAGAACTTGTCGAGGGTGTGCGTGCGGTTGTTGAACTGGTCGGCGAGGTCGCGGAAACGCAACACCGGGCCGGCAATCAGGTGCGGGAAGATCGCCACGAATGCCGCGAAGTCGATCAGGTTGCGCGTGGCCGGGGTGTCCCCGCGATACACGTCGATGATGTAGCTGATCGACTCGAAGATGTAGAACGAGATACCGATCGGCAACAGCACGTGGGTGAGGATGAACGGCTCAAGACCGACCGACGTCATCATCGCGTTGATGCTGTCGACGCCGAAGTTGGCGTACTTGAAGTAGCCGAGGATGCACAGGTCAACCGCGACGCCAAGCAACAGCCAGCGCTGCGCCGGTTTGGTCCGCACACCGGCGGCACCGACTTTAAGGCCGATCCAGTAGTTCCACAGCGTGACAGCTGCGAACAGCGCGAGGAAGTCCACACGCCACCAGGCATAGAACACGTAGCTGGCGATCAGCAGCAGCAGGTTGCGATAGCGTTGCCCGCTCAAGTAGTACAAGCCGAGAAAGATCGGCAAGAACAGAAACAGGAACACGTTGGATGAAAATACCATCCCGATCTCTCCATGTTTGAACCAACAGTCAAGGGCCAAAGCCCCCCCAAACCCCCCGTGGTCGTGGAGGGGTGAAACGGTGTTTCTGTCAGGGTTGTGCAGGGCCTTGAAAACCTGCCCTCACCCCCCGCCCTCTCCCGGAGGGAGAGGGAGCCTGATCTCCATGGTTTTCAAAAATGGAGATCGACTCGGTATTTCTGTGCAGCCTGATCTCGATTGTTTTTCAACGCCTGAGACCGACTCGGTATTTCATTTCGGCGTAACTCGTACAACCACCTCGGTCAGTCCCCTCTCCCTTTGGGAGAGGGTTAGGGTGAGGGGCTTTTGCTTTATGAGCCTTTGTTGCCCTTCTCATGCGACGGGTCGTAGACCTTGGTCAGATCCCCACCCAGGCGGAAGGTCTTGAACGGCTGCATGCCGTGCTTCTTCTCGATCACATCAGGCGCACAGGTGTAGAGCGTGCAGAACGGTTCGAGCCAGGCGAATTTCATGTCCTCTTTCAGATCGGTCATGTCCTGCTCTTTGCCGTTCTTCTTCTCGAATTCATCCGGGTCTTTCACCCCCGACAACACTCGATCACCGAGACGTTTCAGCGCGCCGTTGTTTTCCTGACGCAGATCGACACCGTTGACCTGGGCGAAACTGGCGATCATCGCCAGCGGCGGCAGGGCGTAGTTGTGATAGGCGAGGGCGCGTTGCTGGCGCTTGAGTTCGTTCGGCAGGAAGCCGTCGGCATCGACTTGGTTGACGCCAACCTTGTATTCCTTCACTGCCCAGTCAAACAGGTCGCGGCGGTTGGTCGCGACCGAAGTCGCCATCACCGACCAGGCGGCCCAGTACGAGTGGTTGTTGGTTTTTTCCAGCGGCAGGTTGTCCCAATCGCTGACGACCTGATCGGCCATTTTGCTGAACCACGCCTCGATCAACTGCGCCTCCTGCTGATGTTGGGCCAGCGGATGTGAGTCGGAGAACTTCAGGCGAATGTACGAAGAGGCCATGCTGCCCAGCGCCCATTTGCGCATCGACTTGCCGGTGTGGTTGAAGTCTTTCGACATCAACGCATCGGCCTTGGCCCACGCGGTCAGCCAATTGAGCGTGCAATCGAGCTGCTCCGGGCGACCGTCGCGCATGAACTGCATCACCCGTTTGGCGGTGCCGCGTTCCAGCGTGGTGATGTCTTTGGTGGTGTCGCGAAAGGCTTTTTCCGACTGCACGTTCAGCGTCGCGCGGGCCTTGTCCGAACCTTCGTATTTGCTGCGAAATTGCAGCGGCCCGGTGTACGGCGTCGGCATCGCATCGCAGCCTTCGCTTTTGTCACCGGTCTTGAATTTATCCACAGGCGCAAAATAGCCCTGAGGTGGACGCAGTGGCGCGGCGGCCTGCGCGGTGCCGGCGAAGATCGCCAGCCCGAGCAGCGTCGGCGCTAAAAGGGTTTTCAGTTTCGAGTTTCGCATAGCAGACCTCATTGCCCGACCTGAGCGGTTTGTTGCCCAGCGCCCGGGAATACGTTGCGTTTGCAGATTTTCGCTTCGACTTTCTGCGGCGCGGTGCCCGCTTCCGGGCCCTGGACTTCGACCGCCAGCAGGTTTTGCGAGGCCCAGTCTTCGTCCGTGCGCAGCTCAAAGGCGAAACGACCGTCGGTGTCGGAGGTTTCCGGTTTCTCGATCTTGATGTCCTCGTGGCGACCGTTCATGTACCAGAGGGTGGCTTGCAGGGTTTTCACCGAAGGGTCGGCGAAGCGGATGTCGACCTGATGGCCGCTGTTCTGCAGGTTCAGGTTCTTGCTGTTGACCAGCAGTTCTTGTTTGCTGCCCGGCTTGAGCGTGGTGCTGGCGGACATTTGCGCGTCTTTGCCTTCGCAGCCGTTGTCGAGCAGGGACATCATCTGGCGATAGATGGTTTCCTGGTCGAGGCGGTACAGCGGCGAGAATTCCCAGATGAGAATTTTCGGCGGGGTCTTCTGGAATTCGTCGCTACCGAGGTACTGCAGCATCGAACCTTCCAGACCGCCGCCGGGGAAGGCGACGTTGAGAATGTCGGCGCCGATCGCCTCTTCGAGGAAGCCGGCGAAGTTGTAGTTCTTGCCGCTGTGCGAGGTGCCCACGAGGGTGATTTGCGGGTTGCCGGAATCGCCGAACAGATCGCCGTCGCCTGCTTCGCCCTTAGGCTCGGTGGTGAATTGATCCATGTACTGGATCGCGTAACTGGTGCCGCACAGTTGCCCGGCCATGTTGTGCAGGGTACCGGTCTTGCCCATGCGCCCGGAGCGCTTGGTTTCGAATTCACGCTTGGGAATGTCGGCGAAGGCCGGAATCTGCTTGACCTTCTCGGCAACGATTTTCGCCGTGCGCTGTGCGCCGTAAGGGGTCCAGTGCTGGTCGCCGCGGAAGTAGAAATCGTGGGCGGGCAGGGTGTCCGGCAGCGATTCGTTGGTCAGCGGCGACAGGTCCGGCACCACATAACCCATCTTGGCGAAACGGCCGAGCATGGTCTTGTAGTTGCCCAGCGCTTTCTCGTAATCGAACGCGGCTTTTTCCTGCGGATTGAGCTTGTTGCGGTTCACCAGACCACGGGTCGGCTGGTAAACGATCACCAGTTCGACGCCTTTGGCCTTGAACGCATCGTGCAGTTGTTGCAGGCGCTTGTAGCCGGCCGGGGTGGTGTTGAACTCGGTACGCAAATCTTCCTGCGTGCGGAACAACCAGTCGCCTTGCGCTTGCACCAGGGTGGTGAAGTTTTGCTGATAACGCGTGGTGTAGTTCTTCGCGTCATGGGCCGCCGGGCAGAGGTTGCAGCACGGTTCGGCGCTGAACTTCGGTGGCGTGGCGGCGGCGCCTTCATCGGCGCGCGCACCGTTGCTGGCCGCGAGAATGCCCACGGTCAGGGCCGACAGGCTGAGTAATCTGATCAAGTGTGGGTGCATAAAATTATCCTCAGTCCTGCATTTCGGTCTGGCGTTCGACAGGGTCGATCAGCACGGCTTTCTGCTGGCGCACCAGCAGGTCGAGAATTTCATCCTGGCGCTCGCCGAGGATGCCGTTGAAGCTGATGCCGCTGGATTTGGTCGGCGCCAGCATCGACACGCGATACAGCTCGACACTCAAAGGCGAATCGATCGACAGCGGGCCGCTGCCATTGGCCGCCAGTTCACCGCCAACGACGATCAGCGACACCTGCGCGTCGAACGGGTCAAGCTTGATGTCACGGTCGGTGTCGGTGAGGTCTTTGATGTGGCCGTAAACACCGGTCAAACCGTTGGCCATGGCGACGTTTTCGTAGAGGCGGATGTTCACGCTGTTACGAATACGGATGCCGTGACGCTTGTTGCTGATGACCTTGTTGCCCCACAGCAGGTTGTCGGCAGACTCGTAGAGGGTGATGCCGTCGGTGTGGTTCTTGTAGATCTCGTTGTAGGCAATGATGTTGTTGACGCTGTTACGGTCGATCACCAGGCCCGAGAGTTTGTTGTCGTAGCTTTTATTGTTGAAGATGAAGCTGTCGTTGACCTCACGGGAAATAATGATCCCGTGCTTCTTCTTCGTACCGTACACGGTGTTCTCGGCAATGATCAGGCCGTGGGAACGGTCGTGCGGGTCGATGCCGTAGACGATGTTGTCTTTGTAGGTGTTGCCCTTGACCACAAAGTCGCGGGTCTCGTAGCAGTAGAAGCCGTACCACATGTCGGAGAACTCGGAGCCGACGATCCAGCCGGTCGGTTCAGGACGCTTGAGCACCTTGGCCATGTTCGGCGTGTACTGGGAAATACTCACCCCGTACGACTTACTGTTGGCGTAACCGAAACTGGCCATCTTGCTGTTGACGATGTAGGTCTCGGTGCCGCCCCAGGCGAGCAGGAACGGACGGAATTCCTTCGGCGAACGGAAGGTCGCCGGGCCGTTTTCCTTCTCGCGCCAGCCGGTGACTTTGGTGTCGCGCACGAACAGTTGGCCGTCGTTGACCATGAATGCACCGGCCTCTTGCGACAGGCGCAGTTCCTGGGTCTGACCGTCGATTTCGAGGATGCCTTTACGGCCGACGACGATCGGCAGCTTCGACAGGTACACGCCCGGCGAGGTCTCGCTGAAGTACTGCTTGGGCAGTTTCTGCGCCAGGTCCTTGAGGTTCATGTAGCCGTCATCGACGAAGATCGCCTGGGGGATGCCGTGCTGACGCACCACCCATTCGGCCATCTTGTTGTCGCCGCCGATAAAGTCCTTCAGCGCGTCTTCCTGCATCATCCGGCGCACGCTGACTTTGCCTGCTTTGCTGCGGACGATTTTCGCCGCAGCGGCTTCGGCGGTGTAGCCGGAAATGTCCGGCAGTTTCGGCGCGGCCAGGTTCAGCGCTTCGGTCGGCGCGCTGCTGACCGTGTAGGTCTTGGCTTGTTGCAACTCTTTCGCGGTGGTCACCGGTTTAACCGGCTCCACAGTCGCGAAGGTGCTGGCGCTGGCCAGCAGCATCGCGCCGGCCAGCAGGCTGAGTGAGCCTGTCCTGGTGCTGATCATGTCGGGCACTCCCTTGGCGGTTTGCATCAGAAGCGCCAGATCACGTCGATGAACGCGCGATGCATGTACGAATCAACCTGCTTGCCGTAGGCATCGCCCGGTTTGAACACACCGCCACGGAAACGCACCAGGGCCGATGGCTCGTCGATCGACTGGCTCAACGCCGCCGGCAACAGGCCTTGCTTGAAGTACTTGGTGACGACCAGGTCCATCTCCTGACCCAGATCCTTGTTGCCGTCTTCAAGCGGCAGCGAGGTGCTGGAGAGGATCGCGCCGGTGGCGTCGTCGGTGTTGTTTTCCACGGCGTTGATGCCGTTGCTGCCCACCGGCTTGTTGCCGTCGACACGCCAGAACTTGTGGTAGATCAGGCTGGCGTCGTACTCGTCGTTGACCATCCACGAACCGAACAGGGTTGCGGTCTGCATGTTGTTCATTTCGCCGCGGAAGGCTTCGCCGAAACGGTGCACACGCGAGCGCGTACCGGTGTAGTTGGAGCGGTTGCTCTCCAGACCGTTCTGTTCGTAATCGGCGCTGGCGCGGGCATAGGCACCGCCGACTTGCCATTGCGGATCGAGGCGCAGGCGCACACCGATGTCGGTGGCCCAGCCGTTGACGTCTTCGCTGCGCTTGGCTTGTGCCGGGCGCGAGCCATCGGCGTTGAGGGCGTTGACCGTGTCACGGTCGCCGCTCATGCCGGTGATGCTGCCCCAATAGTTGACGGTGTTGGTGTTGCGCCAGTTGTAGGCGTCGCTGTCGGCGGTCAGGCCGAGCCAGCTGATGTCGCCGTTCTGGGTTTTATCCAGCGAGTCGCGCGGGACGCCCGGTTCGGCGTAATCGAGCTTGCCGTCATCGTGGGTGTGGTGACCACGAATGCCGACCCAGTTGCCCGGCGTCCACTGGTAGGCGGCATCGGCGTAGGCGTGCAGGCGATCCTTGTCTTTCGGCGCCAGCTCTTTGAGGTCGGTGCGGTATTCGCTGAAGCGTTCGGCGACACCGGCGTTGGCGCGCAACAGGGTGGTGTCGAAGGTCCAGTTCAGCGCTTCGATGTTGGTGTCGCGCCATTGGCCGTCGTCATTGCGCAGACGCTGGCGACCGAACTTGAGCATCTCGCCCGGGTACGGGGTGAGGCCGCTGTAACCGACCCAGAACTCACGCATCGCCAGGTAGTTTTTCTTGGTTTTGCGATCACTGTTGTCGGTGGCTTGTTCACCGTCGGATTGTTGCAGGGTGTCGGTTTCGATGATGTCGGTCGAGGTCACGGCCTGGCCCATGGCGTAGGCGCTCCACGCGCCGCTTTCGCCGTAGATCCACGGACGCAGGTCGAGGCCGACGCCGTTGACGTCGCCGCCCTTGGCGGTGCCGAGGTCACGGTCGTCTTCGGACTGGCCGGTGACTTTCACTTCAAGGCCGAAGTTCTTGGTTTCAGTCATCGCGGCCAGTGTCGGGCAAGACCAGATCAGCGCGAACGAAAGGCCAATGCCGGCCTTCACGAATGGATTCAACTTCATAATTTTTCCTCGCCGTCTTCTTCTTGCAGGGCGTGCAGTTGCAGCGTGTTCGGGTTCAGAGCGCCACGGCTGGCTTGCTCTTGTTGCAGCAGACGTTGGGCTTCGGCCAGACGCTCGGGCGGCAGTTGCGCGGCGAGGGTGGTCGCCAGCTCATCGGCTTGCGGGGTGTTTTGTGCTTTGGCCAATTGGCTGAACACGTAGGCGTTGAGCGGGTCGGGTTTGGTGCCCTTGCCTTGGGAGAACAGCTGGGCGATGGCGAAATCGGCGCTGTTCTGGCCGTTGCGCGCAGCGGTCAGCAGGTGGTCGAGGGCTTTCTGCGGATAGACCTTGCCGAGGTAGCCACGGCGATAGATCTGGCCGAGGTAGTAGTCGGCGGCGACTTCGCGGCCGACGGCTTTCTGGAAATGTTCTTCGGCGACTTTGGCGTCGGCCGGGACCAGTTTGCCTTCGTAGTAGAGCTTGCCCAGCAACAGCTCGGCGCGTGGCTGGTCGGCGGCGCGACCGTTGTCGAGGTACTTCATCATCTGGTCGACGTCGCCCAGTTCCGGGTAGTCGTAGAGCAGTTGTGCGAGGGTCACCCACGACGCCGGATAACCCGGAGCGATCGGCTCGAGCAACGACTGCGCGGTTTTCTCGTCAGTCTTGCCGAGGGTCGAATCGGCCAATACACGGGCCACGGAATCGACACGCTGCGCGGTGACCGTGCCACGGCTGTAACCGGCCTGCATCTGCTTGATCAGCTCGGCCTGTTGCTCTGGCTGGGCACGTTTCTGATAGACCGTGGCCAGTTCGACGTAGCAGATGTCGGTGGTGTTGAGCGCGGCTTTGCAGATCTTTTCCACGTCATCCAGGTGCTGGTCGTAGGTGCCTTGGGTGCGATACAGCAGCACCTGCGCCAGACCCGCTTCCGGGTAGCCGGATTTGCGCCACTGATCGATCTGCTGCTGCGCGTTGATGTTGGGGAAGCTGTGCGGGTATTGCAGGTACAGCATCGCCAGCGGGATCAACGTATTGCCTTCGCCATTGGCGGCGGCTTTTTTCAGCAGGCTTTCGGCTTCGTGGTGCTCGGCTTCGGTGGAACCCGGCTTGGCTACCAGCAGGCGACCGAGACGCGCCTGAGCGCGCGGCGAAACACTGGCGGCGGCGCGGTAAGTCGCTTCGGCCTGTTTCATTTGCGCCGGGTCGCGGCTGTCGACCTGGATATCGGCGAGGCCGACTTGCGCTTCGCTGTAACCCAGATCTGCCAGTTGCTGATAGTTCTGCGCGGCGGTGGCGGTGTCGCCACGCTTGAGCGCTTCGTTGGCCAGACGCTGATCGGGCAGGCCGGCACAACCGGCCAGACTCACCGCCAATGCCAATGCGCACACTGAACCCATGTGGGAGCGAGCTTGCTCGCGAAAGCGGTGTGTCAGTCGGCACTGAGGCTGAATGTCAGAATGCATTCGCGAGCAAGCTCGCTCCCACAGGGTTTGTGGTGTGCTTGAGATGGGTGGAGTAGTCACAGGCATATCCTCGACTTAAAGACCGGCAGCCATGGCTTTGTCGATCAGCCAGTTCAGGTTCGGGCCACGGTCGCTGTTCACTTCCACCGGGCGGCCGGCCAAGCTGCTGTCGAGCGGCTCGTCAGGCTGGATCTGCACGCGGATGTCGGAGGACAGGTCGGCGCTTTTCAGGCTGGTGCTGCTGACGATCTTGCCGGTGCGGGTCTTGTCTTCGCCGGCGATCTGGAAGCTCACCGGGGTGCCCGGACGCACGTCGCCGAACTGGCGATAGGAGAAGCGCGCATCGACGGTGGCCTGGGTGTTGCGCGGCACCAATTGGAAGATCACATCGCCTTTGCTGGCGTACTGACCGTCCGCCACCAGTTGCTGGGCCACGGTGCAATCGCACGGCGAAGTCAGGGTGCCGGTCATTTGCTTGCCGAACAATTCTTCAACCTTGGCCGGGGACAGTTGATCTTCTTCCAGGTGACCTTTGAGCACGTCGAGCATGCTGGTGCTGAAGGTCGCCAGTGGCGCGCCTTTCGCTGCAACGCCATCGGACTTGACCAGGCTCTGCACGGTGCCGTCGCGCGGCATGGTGATGTTCATCCCCGGTACGCTGACCAGACCGGCCTGCGCGTGGCTGACGAAGTACATGCCGTATACCGATTTGAAAATGAAGCCCGCCGCGACCAGGCCGACCGCGAAGATACCGGCGCTGAAGGTCACTGCTTTCAGGCGCCCGAACGGGGTCATGCCGGAGCCGCCGTCCTTGACCTTGCGCGCCTTGGTGAAGTTGTCGCGCTGCAGGGTCGCCAGCACTTCGCCGATGCTGACGATGTCGCCGGCCAGGTGCGAGGTGATCAAGTGGCGCAGGGTGGAAATATCCTGCGGTTCCAGATTCTGGAACTGGCAGCCGGCGCGGCCGGTCTGGCGGTCGAAGGAGCGCACCTGCAATTCAACGTCCATGGCGATGCCGAGGTTGTCGATGACGAATTGCAGACGCGCCTTGTACACCTGGCCAATGGTCAGCGGCAGTTGCCCGGCGTTGAACGCCAGACCACCGGCAGACAGGTCGATGACCCGCGCTTCGACCGGCGTCCGGTCAGGACCGAAGAAGCGCAGTTTGGCCGGGATTTTCACGCGGGCGTGTTGGCGCTGGGCTTCGGATTCATGCACTACGTTGGCGTTGACGGCGGTATTCATGGGGGCGATTTCCTTGTTAATTCAATAGGGGCAGGTCAGACCATCATCAGCAGCACGGCGACGAAAATGCTGCCGGCGGAGAAGGTCATGGTCCGAGACGACCAGGTGTTGAACCAACGTTGAAAGCTGGCGAGATCACGGGTCAGGGATGTGGGTTGGCGAGTCCAGGATTGTTGGTCGAGGCGGAAGAACACGTAGATCTTCACCAGCGCACCGACGATCTGGTTGTAATACAGAATCGCCGGGTAAGCCGGGCCGATGCGGTGACCGGAACACGACAACAGCAACGTCAGGATCAGGCGGGTGATGCCGATCCACAGCAGGTAAACGAGGATGAACGCGGTGCCGTACTTGAAGCTGGCGATCATCGCCACGGTCAGGCCAAGCAAGGAGGTCCACATCGATACGCGCTGATCGAACAGCACCACCGAGGTGAAGGCGCCGAGGCGTTTCACGCCCAGGCCCAGTGCTCGCGAGTTCTGCCGCAGGTTGTTGCCGTACCAGCGGAACATCAGTTTGCGGCTGGCCTTGATGAAGCTCTTTTCCGGCGGGTGTTCAACGGTGTTGATCGCCGCGTCAGGCACGTAGAAGGTGTCGTAACCGAGGCGCATCAAGCTGAACCAGCTCGACTTGTCGTCGCCGGTCAAAAACTTGAAACGGCCCAGACGCCAGTGTTGCAGCGAGTCGCTTTCAACGTCGGCGATGAATTCCGGGTTGGTCACCACGGTGGCGCGAAACACTGACATACGACCGGTCATGGTCAGTACGCGTTTGGACAGGGCCATCGAGCACATGTTGATGTGGCGCTGGGCGAAACGCAGCTTGTGCCATTCGCTCATGATGTAGCCGCCGCGCACTTCGCAGAACTCGTTGGTGGTCAGGCCGCCGACGTTGCCGAACAGCTGAAACCACGGCACGGTCTTGCGCACGGTGCCTTCGCCGAGCACGGTGTCGCCATCGATCACGGCTACCACGGCGCGGTCGTCCGGCAAGTGGCGGGAAATCGCGCGGAAACCATAGGCCAGGCCATCACGTTTGCCGGTACCGGGAATGCGCACGAAGTCGAGCTTCACGCGGTCTGGCGGATTCATTCGCGCCCACAGCGCCTTGACCAGCAGCTCATCGGACATTTCGACGATTGAGCAGACCACGGTGGTCGGCAGTTCGCAGTCGATGGCTTCGCGGATCACCGAGCTGTAGACCTGCGCAGTGGTCAGCGCGTCGATACGGAAACTGGTGACCATCAGGAACACATGCGACGGGTCCGCCGCCTTACCCAGCTTGCGTACTTTGCGACGCAGGTGCGGGTAAACGATGTAGAGAAAAATCATGCCGCGCACAAAATGCGTTGCACCCATCGAGTAGCGCCAGATACCCACGGCGCCAATCAGGAAAATGAAGTCCTTCGACTCGGAGTCGAATGTGGACGTGGGCAGCATCAAGGCCAGGCCCATCAGCAGACTGAGATAAAAAAGCCAGCCGGCTGATTGCAGAAAAAAATGTTTGAGCTTGCTCATCAGCGTCATCCGAAGGTAAGGGAGGCTTCAAGCTGCAAGCTTCGAGCTGCAAGTACTGCAACTCGAAGCTTGTCGCTTAGGTCTGCATTACCAGCAGATACCCTCGGTGCGAGTACCAGCGTCGGTGGCTTTGGCCATGAAGCCCACCAGGTCGATGACCTGTTTGCCGTGCGGTGCTTGTTGGGCCAGCGCGCGGAATTTCTCGTCGCGGTTGCCGAGGATGATCACGTCGGAGTTGTCGATCACCGAATCGAAGTCCGCGTTGAGCAGGGACGACACGTGGGGGATCTTCGACTCGATATAGTCTTTGTTCGCGCCGTGAACACGGGCGTACTCGACGTTGCTGTCGTAGATGCTCAGGTCGTAACCCTTGCCGATCAGCATCTCGGCCAGTTCCACCAGCGGGCTTTCGCGCAGGTCGTCGGTGCCGGCCTTGAAGCTCAGACCGAGCAGGGCGACTTTGCGTTTGTCGTGGCTTTCCACGATGTCGAAGGCGTTCTGCACTTGCGATTCGTTGCTGCGCATCAGCGAGTTGAGCAGCGGCGCTTCGACGTCCAGGGAGCCGGCGCGGTAGGTCAGGGCGCGCACGTCTTTCGGCAGGCACGAACCGCCGAAGGCGAAGCCCGGGCGCATGTAGTACTGGGACAGGTTGAGGGTCTTGTCCTGGCAGACCACTTCCATCACTTCACGGCCATCGACGCCGACCGCTTTGGCGATGTTGCCGATCTCGTTGGCGAAGGTCACTTTGGTCGCGTGCCAGACGTTGCAGGTGTACTTGATCATCTCGGCAACGGCGATGTCCTTGCGGATGATCGGTGCGTCGAGTTCTTCGTACAGCGATTGCAGAACGTCGCCCGAAGCCTTGTCGAACTCGCCGATGACGGTCATCGGTGGCAGGTCGTAGTCGGCAATGGCGGTGGATTCACGCAGGAATTCCGGGTTGACCGCAACGCCGAAGTCGACACCGGCCTTCTTGCCCGAGCAGTCTTCGAGAATCGGGATCACCACGTTGGCCACGGTGCCCGGCAGCACGGTGCTGCGCACGACGATGGTGTGGCGGGTGGTTTTTTCACGCAGGACAAAACCGATCTCGCGGCATACCGCTTCGATGTAGTTCAGTTCGAGGTCGCCGTTCTTTTTGCTCGGCGTACCCACGCAGATCATCGACAGATCGGTGTCGCGAATCGCCTCGGCGAAGTTGGTCGTGCCACGCAGACGACCGGTCTGGATACCCTGTTGCAGAAGTTCGCCCAGGCCGGGTTCAACAATCGGCGACTTGCCGGCGTTGATCATGTCGATCTTGTCTTTGGCAACATCGACGCCAACTACGTCATGGCCCCGTGCAGACAGGCAACCGGCACATACTGCGCCAACGTAACCCAAACCAAATATGCTGATGCGCATCGCAATTACCTCTGTATATATCAGGCCTTAGAGGCCGGAGTTAATGGTGTTCAGCGTTCATTAGTGCACTCGAAAGTGCGGCACACAGGCGCCACAATGCCGTGTGCAGGCATACTAAGTTTCGAGTGTCTAAATAAGTGCACTCAAGATGTGCGCAACCAGGCCTTGTTGTTATGACTTGCCCTGTTATGCAGCCGATCCTCTTTGGAGAAGACTCTTGTGCAATCGTCTTGCGCGCTCGATGTCAGGATGAAAGTCCAGTAAATCAAGCGGTTGGGTGCTCAGGCGAGCACGTTTATTAGGGCGCGGCCATGGCCTTTGTAGGGGATATAAATGGTGCGTATCTCCTGTCCATCGTCTGTTTTGAGACTAGTTAGTCATCTAGGCAAGTTGCTGTGACAACTTGGTTACATGGCTATCTGCTCTGCGTAAGTTATCTCGTACAAACTCGGCGAGAATCGTTACCGGTGGTATGAGCTATGCATTCGGACGAAGTTCCTGTCCGCTCATCGCGAAATCTGAAATTTCTTGAAATATTGTCAGAGATGGCACTAGTCTCAATTTGATAGCACTTTCGTTTTCGACCTTTAATAACAGGCGAAAAATCACGTTAGATAGTTTTGTGCCACTACGCTGAAAAAATTTAGGTGCCACTACTGAAAAAAATGATCAGTGTCGAGTGAAACTAATATTAGAAAAGACAGGGAGGATTTTCTGGCGCCATTAAAATGGCGAAATGGTGCGAGGTTTTTTTGACATCGTGCGAGCTGCACGACTCTTTATAGAAAGAGTCGTGCATTGGGCATGCTTTATTCCGGGGCGTGGTCGCGCAAAAACACCAGATTGTCGGGTTTCGACTGTTCGACGCTGTAGCGATAACCCTGCACATCGAACTGTTTGAGCTGGGCCGGATCGTTGATCTTTTCCTGGATCACGAAACGGCTCATCAGGCCCCGGGCTTTTTTCGCGTAGAAGCTGATGATCTTGTACTGACCGTTCTTCTGGTCCTTGAACTCGGTGTTGATGATCCGCGCGTTCAGGGCTGTGCGTTTCACTGCCGAAAAGTATTCATTGGAGGCGAGGTTGAGCAGCACGTCGTCGCCTTGATCGGCCAGCGCTTCATTGAGCCATTCGCTGATGCGCGTACCCCAGAAGGCGTACAGGTCTTTGCCACGGGCGTTGGCCAGTTTGGTGCCCATTTCCAGACGATAGGGTTGCATCAGGTCGAGCGGGCGCAGCAGCCCGTAGAGACCGGAGAGCATGCGCAGGTGTTTTTGCGCGTAATCGAAATCGGTTTCGCTGAAGGACTGGGCGTCGAGACCGGTGTAGACGTCGCCCTTGAACGCGAGCAGTGCCTGTTTGGCGTTTTCCGGGGTGAAGGCAGGCGTCCAGCTGCCGAAGCGCGCGGCGTTGAGCCCACCGATTTTGTCGGACACGTGCATCAGTTCGCTGATCTGCGCAGGCGTCAGGTCGCGCAGTTGCTGGATCAGTTCCTGGGAATGGTCGAGGTATTGCGGCTGAGTGAAGCGCTGGGTCGCCGGCGGTGTTTCGTAATCGAGGGTCTTGGCGGGGGAAATCACCATCAGCATGAAGTCGTCTCCTTTAATCGTGGGGGCGATTCTAGGGGGTTGTCCGATTTGACTCCAGCTATGGGGGTTATAGGTATGAGTAAGCTCCGGCATTTGCGACGGCTGGTGGATTTTTCCCTCACCCCAGCCCTCTCCCGGAGGGAGAGGGAGCCGATCTCATTGATTTCAAAATTTGAGTTCGACGCGATAGTTCAGATTGGCGGATATCGAAAGCGATACTCGGTCAGCGCCCTCTCCCCCCGGGAGAGGGCTGGGGTGAGGGCGGCGTCCTTCAGCCTTGCACATCAGCTATAGTGCCGCGCGGGTTTTGTTATGGAGACATCCCTTTTGCGCATTGTTCTTTTATTCACCGCGTGGCTGTTGAGCTTCGGTGCCGTCGCGGCGCCGGGCGATGTGGCGACGCTGGATCGCAGTACCTGGCCGGAGCAGCTTAGCAACCCGACCCTGTTTGACGTGGCGTCACGGGCGGAAATCCTGATGTTCGCCCGTGTGCTGCTGGGCACCGAGTCGATGGACGAGTCCGCTCTGGCGCAGCGTCTAGGCTTGCGCACGGTCAATATCGATGCGGTCAACATTCTGCGCCAACGCCTCTGGCAGCGCCTGCTGGCCAACTACAACTTCGCCCAGCAAAGCTGCGATCAGGACGCCTCGTTCTGCTTCCTTGTAGAAGACTTGCCAACGCTGCGCGAGCAAGCCGCCAAGTTCGTCGTCAGTGACGACAGTTATTACACCAAGTGGGCCGAGCCGAGCCGGATCTTCCATGTGCAGTACCTCGACGAGTTGTTGCGCAAGGCCGCGTTGTCGCCGCAGAGCAGCAACGAATTCGATCGTTTCGGTGACTACGAGCGCAACGGCGACGCGATGCACGACCGGCTGTTCCTGCTGACCTTCGACAGTGCCGCCAATCTGCAACCGGACAACACCGGCTGGCTCAGCGAATACCTACGCAAATCGAACCTGAGCGGCACGTTCTTCGTGCTGGGCAAGGATATTCAGGCGCGACTGGCTGATCGCTCGGTGAGCAGCCTGCAAGCAGAGTTCTCGAAACAGTGCGTCGGCGTTCAAGGTTGGGAGTTCCGCTCCCACAGCCACTGGCAGGACTGGCAGGATTCGGTGCGGCGCAGCGCAGATCTGGTGAAGAACAAGTTGCCGGAAAACTACGTGCCGCTGTTTCGTCCGCCGGAAGGGCAGCGCCGCAGCGATGCGCAAGGCTTCTTCAACACACAAGGCCTGCAAGTGGCGCTGTGGGACATCGATGCCCAGGACGGCGCCGGCAAACTCAAGGGCACAGCGAGCGCGCAGAGGGTACTGACTCTGATGCTGCTGTGGCGACACGGGGTGATCAATTTCAACATGAAACAGGACGCGGTGAAGACCTCGTTACCGTGGTTGATCACGCAGACCGCGCAGAGCGGTATCGGTTGGGAAGACTGTCAGGACGCTTTTCGCTGAGAAACGAAAAAAGCCCGGAAACATTGGGCTTGGGGCGATTTTTTTGAAGAGTTCGATGCAGGCGGACTTCCGACTTTAGCGGGGTCTGGGCAGTCCGCCAAGGGCTTTTCGTCACTCTGCAAAATAAACTTAAAAAAACCGTCAAAGTACTTTTTTATGTCATCGGTTTTGGAGTATTACGAAGACAGACCGCCGAAACCTGCAACACAGGTGGCGTCTTCCAAGACCCGTTTGTTTGCAGTCACTTGAATCTCCGCAGGTGAGATTTCGGCAGTCACTTCGAGGCGCAGCACCGCTCAGGTATTGCGTCCAATGGCTCTGACAAAGGTGACCGAGTATGGATGATCACGGACGTAGCCCTTCCTCCAACCAGCCAATCCTTTATGTACTCGATACCAACGTATTGATTCACGATCCAAATGCCCTGCTGAATTTCGAAGAACACCACGTCGCGATCCCGATGACCGTGCTTGAAGAGCTGGACAAGCTCAAGAGCGGGCATCACAGCGTTGCCGCCGAATGCCGTCAGGCCATCCGGCTGATCGACAAAACCCTGGGCGACGCTTCCCCTGAAGACGTCGAGCTGGGTGTGCCGATCCAGCGCGGTAAAGGCGGGCCGAAGGGCTTGCTGTCAATTCTGATGAGCAAACAGGCCGAATCGAATCTGATTCTGCCCGAGCATCTGAACGACAATAAAATCATCAACCAACTGATCGATTTGCACACCCGCGATCCGAAAAAGCCTGTGGTGCTGGTTACCAAAGACATCAACATGCGCCTCAAGGCGCGCGCCTGTGGCATCGATGCCGAGGATTACAGCACCGACCAACTGGTCGATGACGTGTCTCTGCTGCCTAACGGCTATCACAACATGACCGGCTCTTTCTGGGACCGCGTGAGCAAGGTCGACACCCGCCAGGATCACGGCCGCACCTGGCACCAAGTGCAACTGATCGACAACCTGCCGGCGGTGCACATCAACGAGTTCATCATCGACGAACAGGGCTTTGTCGGCTGGATCAAGGAGATCGACGAGGCCAAGCTGCTGATCCTCGACCTGCATCAGGAACCGCTGCTGCATCAAGAGGCTTGGGGGCTGAAGCCACGCGATATCTATCAGAGTCTGGCGCTGTACGCGCTGCTCGATCCGGACATCCATCTGGTCAACCTGTCGGGTGCGGCAGGCTCCGGTAAAACCATTCTGGCGCTGGCCGCGGCGATCGAGCAGACCATGGTCAGCAAGCGTTATCGCCGCATCATTGCGACCCGCAGCGTGCAGGGCCTGGATCAGGAAATCGGCTTCCTGCCCGGGACTGAAGCGGAAAAAATGGAGCCGTGGCTGGGCGCCATCACCGACAACCTCGAAGCCTTGCACATGGATGACGAAAACACCCATGGCAGCGTCGACTACATCCTCAGCAAAGTGCCGTTGCAGTTCAAATCGCTCAACTACATTCGCGGTCGCAGCTTCCAGCAGAGCCTGATCCTGATCGACGAATGCCAGAACCTCACGCCGCACCAGATGAAAACCATCATCACTCGGGCCGGCGCCGGTTCCAAAGTGGTGTGCCTGGGCAACCTCGCACAGATCGACACCCCTTACCTGTCCGCGACCAGCTCCGGGCTGACCTACCTGACCGAACGCTTCAAGGATTTCCCCAACGGTGTGCACATCACCCTGCAAGGGGTGCCTCGTTCGATTCTGGCCGAATACGCCGAATCGCATTTGTAACCCTCATAAAAAAACCGGGCGGTCCCAAAGCCGCCCGGTTTTTTATGGATAAACACAAGGCCATTGTAGGAGTGAGCCTGCTCGCGATACCGGTGTGACATTCAACATGAGTGTCGACTGATATACCGCTATCGCGAGCAGGCTCACTCCTACAGGGGATTTGCGGGACAACAGTAATCTCACTCGCAGAAATTTGACCCGCAGGTTTACAATCGTCGCTCCTGATCAGGAGTAATCCCGTGCTGACTCATCTCGATTCCCAAGGTCGCGCCAACATGGTCGACGTCACCGAAAAAGCCGTGACGTTCCGTGAAGCGACGGCCCAAGCGCTGGTGCGCATGCTCCCCGAAACGCTGCAGATGATCGTCAGCGGTGGCCATCCCAAGGGCGACGTGTTCGCCGTGGCGCGCATTGCCGGCATTCAAGCGGCGAAGAAAACCAGCGATCTGATTCCCCTCTGCCATCCGCTGATGCTCACCGGCGTCAAAGTCGAACTCAGTGCCGATGGCGACGACACCGTGCGCATCGTTGCCCGCTGCAAACTGTCCGGGCAGACCGGCGTTGAAATGGAAGCACTGACTGCCGCCAGTGTTGCCGCCCTGACCATTTACGACATGTGTAAAGCTGTCGATCGCGGCATGACCATTGAAAGCGTGCGTCTGCTGGAGAAGGTCGGTGGCAAGAGCGGGCACTTTCAGGCGGAGCAGCCATGAACCTGACCGTGAAGTTTTTTGCCCGTTACCGCGAAGCGCTGGGCGTGGATTCGGTAAGGATTGAAGGTGATTTCGCCACCGTCGAAGACGTTCGCGCACTGCTCGCGCAACGTGACGGCGCCGAGGTGTTGAGCGAGCAGAACCTGATGTGCGCACGCAACGAAGACCTCTGCCAACTCGATGAGCCGGTGGTCGATGGCGACGAAGTGGCGTTTTTCCCTACCGTGACCGGGGGCTGATCCATGGCGATTCGCGTGCAGGCCACGCCATTCGATCCGGGCGCTGAAGTCAACGCGATGCATGCGGCCAATGTCGGCGTCGGCGCGGTGGTGAGTTTTGTCGGCTACGTGCGCGACTTTAACGACGGCCTCGATGTAGCGGGGATGTTCCTCGAACACTATCCGGGCATGACCGAAAAAGCCCTCGGCAAAATCGCCAGCGAAGCCGAACAGCGCTGGCCGTTGCTGAAACTGGAAGTGCTGCACCGCATCGGCGCATTGGAGCCGGGCGAACCCATCGTGTTCGTCGGCGCCGCCAGTGCCCATCGCCAGGCCGCCTTCGATGCCTGCGCCTTTGTCATGGACTACCTGAAAACCCGCGCGCCGTTCTGGAAGAAAGAGAACACCAGTGACGGGTCGCGTTGGGTTGAGGGGCGGGACAGTGATCATGCAGCGGCGGATCGCTGGAAGAAATAACTCCTGTAGCGCCTTCAAATCAGCTATCGCGAGCAGGCTCACTCCTACAATTGGAATGCGTTCCCCTGTAGGAGTGAGCCTGCTCGCGATGACGTCATCTGCATCACCAAATCCTCCATCTTTGCCCGATTGACGCATTGTACATATAAGTCCAATATGGATTTACAAGTACAAAAAAGCTTCAGTCTTGCCGCTCGAAGCTCCCCGCTTCCAGTTGCTCTTCTTCATCTTGCCAAACCAACAACAACCCGCGAGAGAACGAACATGAAGAAACTCCCCCTCATCACCGGTCTGGCCCTCAGCCTGTTGGCCTCCGCCAGCGTGTTCGCCGCCGAGCAAACCCTGCGCATCGGTATCGAAGCCGCTTACCCGCCATTTGCGTCGAAAACCGACAAAGGCGAAATCGTCGGTTTCGACTACGACATCGGCAATGCCCTGTGTGCGCAGATGAAGGTCAAGTGTGTGTGGGTCGAAGGTGAGTTCGACGGTCTGATTCCTTCGCTGAAAGTGAAAAAGATCGACATGGCGCTGTCCTCGATGACCATCAATGAAGACCGCAAGAAGTCGGTGGATTTCACCCATAAGTACTACTTCACCTCGTCGCGCCTGGTGATGAAGGAAGGCGCCACGGTCGACGATCAATACGCGAGCCTCAAGGGCAAGAACGTCGGCGTGCAGCGCGCGACCACCACCGATCGTTATGCCACCGAGGTGTTCGAGCCGAAGGGCATTAACGTCAAGCGCTACAGCAACAACGAAGAAATCTACATGGACCTGGCAGCGGGGCGGCTCGATGCGATTTTTGCCGACACCATTCCGCTGAACGACTTTTTGTCGATGCCGCGTGGCAAGGGTTATGCGTTTGTCGGGCCTGAGTTGAAGGATCCGAAGTACGTGGGCGAGGGCGCGGGAATTGCGGTGCGCAAGGGTAATACTGAGCTGGTCAGCCAGTTGAATGGCGCCATCGATGGTATTCGCGCGAGTGGCGAGTACCAGAAGATTTCCGAGAAGTATTTCAAGTCCGACATCTACGGCGACTGATCTACCGCTTTCGCGAGCCGGCTCGCTCCCACAAGGGATTTGTGAACGCCACAGGTCCAATGTGGGAGCGAGCCTGCTCGCGAAGAGGTCATTCCAGGCAATACAGCTCCTGGATCTTCAACCCTTCAATTCCTTCAAATGCTTGTACACCGTCGCCCGCCCCATGTTCAGCACATTGGCCACATAGTTCGAGGCACTCTTGCCCTTGAACGCGCCCTCGGCATGCAGCGCCAGCACCAGTTCGCGTTTGTGATCGCGGGTCAGCAGGTTCAGGCTCAGCTGCCGTTCGCGCAGCCAGGCGTGGAGGAAAGTGTTGATGCGCTCCTGCCAGTCATCGCGAAACAGTGAGTCCGGTTGCGGGATCAGCTTGCTCGGCGAGAGGAACAGGTCCAGCGCGGCCTTGGCATTCTCGAACAGCGAAATATTCAGGTTGATGCACAACACCGCCAGTGGCCGGCCTTCGCTGTCGCGCAGCACGGTGCTCAGGCTGCGAATCTTCTGGCCATCCCAATTGAGCTTTTCGTACGGGCCGATATTGCGGTCGCTGACATCCTCGCTGAGCATGTCCTCCAGTGACGAGTCGTCGCCGATCTCGCGCTTGGACAGGTTGTTGGCGATGTAGTCGACCTTTTGCGTGCGCAGGTCGTGCAGCACCACTTCGGCGTGGGGAAAGAACAGCGTGGCGATGGCGTCGGCAACAGCGCGGAAGTTATCCAGCGCCGGGTCGAATTCAGGGGCAGTCATGACAGTGGAGCTCCAGGCAGCGTCAACGCCTCCGTGATCAGGAGGCGTTGCGAGTGTGCCGCAATCCGTTGGGCGCGTCATCCGCAGGGACAATCAGGCGAGACGGGCAGGGGCGAGCATGGCGCTGTCCAACCCGAACTGCTGCAAGTGCTCGGGCAACGGCTCGCCGCGTACCAACGCCGCGCTGGCCTGGCCCATCGCCGGGGAAGTCTGAATGCCGTAACCACCCTGCGCCGCCACCCAGAACAGCCCCGGCACCTGCTGATCGAAGCCACTGAGCAAATCACCGTCGGCGACGAAGCTGCGCAGGCCGGCCCACGTACGCGTCGGACGGCGGATGGTCAGCGTGGTGGCCTCTTCGATCTGGTAGATGCCCATGGCGATGTCCAGTTCTTCCGGCTGCACATCGTGAGGCTCGACCGGGTCGGCGTTGGCGGGCGAGCCGAGAAACATGCCGGCGTCGGGCTTCATATAGAAGGATTCGTCGAGGCTGACCAGCATCGGCCAGTGATGAATGTCGACGCCTTCCGGACCGGCGAAAATGAACGCGGCGCGGCGCTTCGGTTGCAGGCCCAGCGGTTGGGCGCCGGCCAGTGTGCCAATCTTGTCGGCCCAGGCGCCGGCGGCGTTGATGATCACTGGCGCGCTGAACGTCTGGCCGTTGGTCTGAACACTCCAGAGGCCCTCGGTATCGCGACTGAGGCCTAGCACTTCGCAATCGGTGTGCAATTCGCCGTTGTTGCGGCGAATCCCGCGCAGGTAGCCCTGATGCAAGGCGTCAGTGTCGATGTCGCTGGCGCTCGGGTCATAAATCGCGCCGTGGACTTTTTCCCGGCGCAGGATCGGCAGTCGCGCGCAGGCTTCGTCGGCGCTGAGCAGTTGCATCTCCGGCACGGTGGCTTTGGCGCTGAGATATTGGTTGTTGAGTTCGGCGGCATCACCGGTGAAATCCACGGTCATTTCACCGCGTGGGGTGAGCAGTGGGTGTTCGCAGAAACCGGCTGGCGGGTGGTCAAAAAACGCCCGGCTGGCCTGGGTCAGCGCGCGAACTTGTGGCGTGCCGTACGCGGCGGTAAACAGCGCGGCGGAGCGCCCGGTGGAGTGATAGGCCGGGTGGGATTCACGTTCGAGCACGATCACTTTGCCGTGCGGCGACAGCCAGAAACCGGTGGATGCGCCGGCAATCCCGCCGCCGATGATGATGAAATCTGCCTGGCTCATGTAGGTCTCCAGTGGATACGCAATATCGAGGCGTTCGCTAGTCCCTTGTGGGAGCGAGCCTGCTCGCGAAAGCGGTATATCAGTCGACATCTTCGGTGAATGTCAGACCGCTATCGCGAGCAGGCTCACTCCTACAGGGGATTTGTGGTGTTAGTGAGTCAAGTGATAAATCGCATTGGCGAGGGCGATGTCTTCCAGTCCCAGGCCGATTGAACGGAAGAACACGTGACGATCGTAATCGGGGCGCTGCACTTTCTCGCTGAGCAAGTCGGCGAGGTCGCCGACAATCGAATCCTTGCTCCAGCCATGCTGTTCACTGGCAATCAGCATCTCACCTGCCGAACCCGGCGTGGTCAGACGATAGTCGCAGAACACCTGCATATCGTTGAGGCTCTGCGGCGGCACTTCATGGGCGCGCGGAGCGTTGGTGCTGATCGAGGTGATCAGGGCTGGTTTGCTCAGCGCGGCCGGATCGATCACCGGGCCGGCGGACGAGGTGCAGAGCATGATCACGTCGGCCTCGACGAGGGCGGCTTCACGGCTGTCAACGATCCTCAGATTGGGAGTGATGGCTTTCAACAGTGCCTTGGTTTGAGCGTCGGCGGACAGGTTTGGCGAATACAGGCTGATGCTCTGCCAGTCGCGTAGACCTTTTACATAGTGCAGATGCGCCTGCGCAACCTTGCCACTCCCGATGATTGCCAGTCGCATGGCGTTTGTCGGAGCGAGGGTGTCGACCGCCACAGCCGTGGTCGCGGCGGTGCGCGCGGTGGTCAGTTCACCGGCATCGCAGAGCAGCAGCGGTTGACCGGTTTTCATCGACATCAACAACGTCCATGCCGTCACCAGCGCACCTTGCTCGCGAACGATATACGGCGAGGTCTTCACGCCGTACACGTCGTCTTCGGCCAGCACGCCCAGATAATTGATGAAGTCGCCGGCACCTTGCGGAAACTCCACCAGTTGCTGCGCCGGTTGCACGGCGTTACCCGCCGCAAGATCACGGAACAGCTTGCGCAGGATTTGCGGCACATCAATGCGCGCCAGCAGCTCACGGGCCTGATGCTGGTCGATCACGTAGGGCGTACTGGACATATCAGGCTCCGAAAACGAAAAATAAACTTATTTGTCTATTATGGACTTTTAGTTTTCTCTCGCAAGCACCTGATGAAGCACCGGGCGAAAAAAAAGCGCAGTCCGTTGCCGGCTGCGCTTTCCTTTTAAACGTCGTTTACTGCGGACGCTTGCGCTCAACCGCGCGCAACAGATGCGTCGGCGGCGTTTCACAGCTGATCTTGCGACCGAGCTTCTCTTCGATGGACGGCAACTGGTAGGAGTCGTCCTCACCGGCGAAGCTGATCGACACACCGTCGGCGCCGGCACGACCGGTACGACCGATGCGGTGCACGTAGTCGTCCGGGACTTCCGGCAGGGTGAAGTTGATCACGTGGCTGATGCCGTCGATGTGGATGCCGCGACCGGCCACATCAGTGGCGACCAGTACGCGAATCTTGCCTTCGCGGAAACCCTCCAGGGTCTTGATGCGTTTGTGCTGCGGCACATCGCCGGACAGTTGCGCGGCATTGATGCCATCGCGCACCAGGCGTTCTTCGATGCGGCGCACTTCGTCCTTGCGGTTGGCAAACACGATCACGCGTTCCCAGCCGTTATCGTTGACCAGGTTGTAGAGCAGTTTGTACTTGTCGGCACCGGCCACCGCATAGATGTGCTGCTCGACGTTTTCATTGGCAACGTTGGTGATTTCGATTTCGACGATCGCAGGGTCAGTGGTCCACTGCTTGGCGAGGTTCATCACGTCTTCGGTGAAGGTCGCGGAAAACAGCAAGGTCTGGCGTTCGGACTTCGGTGGCGTCTGGCGAATGATCTGACGTACCTGCGGGATGAAACCCATGTCGAGCATGCGGTCGGCCTCGTCCAGCACCATCACTTCGACCATGTCCAGGTGCACGTCGCCACGCTGGTTGAAGTCGAGCAGACGGCCGGGTGTGGCGACGAGGATGTCGCAGTGACGCGCTTCGAGGTGCTTGAGCTGCTTGTCGAAGTCCATGCCGCCAACAAACGTCATGACGTTGAGGCCGGTGTACTTGGTCAGGTCAGCGGCGTCCTTGGCGATTTGTACCACCAGCTCACGGGTCGGCGCGATGATCAGCGCACGGGGTTCGCCCATGTAGCGTTCTTTCGGCGGCGGGGTCTGCAGCAGTTGGGTGATGATCGAGATCAGGAACGCGGCGGTTTTACCGGTGCCGGTCTGCGCACGGCCAATGGCGTCTTTGCCGGCGAGGGTGTAACCCAGCACCTGCGCCTGAATCGGCGTGCAGTACGGAAAACCCAGATCCTGGATGGCGTGCATCAGTTCTGGAGACAGCTTGAAATCGTGGAAGCGGGTTTTGCCTTCCTGTGGCTCGACGACGAAATCCTCGAGTTTCCACGGAATAACCACTGCCTTGGGCTTCGGTTCGCGGCGCGGTCTGGCCGGTTTCGGCGCTTCGCTGCGGGCAGGTTCGGCGGCGATTGGCGCGGCCGATGCAGGTTGCGGTTCTGCCTTCGGTGCCGCTACGTGAGCGGGGCGCTCGGCCTGTGGCGCATCGTTGCGATGACCGGGGGCGTGCGACGGCGCACTGGGAACTGGTGCGAGCTGCTCAGCCTCGCTTTTACCGAACATCTTCTTGAGTGCTTTGAGCACGGTCATCTCATCAATTGGTTAAGGAATGTACGCCGGCCAGTGTAATGCAAGAAACGGGCGCGGCGTAGTGGGAGGGATCAAAGGGCGGCTTTAATCTCGACGCTTAGCGCAAACGTTCGCTCAACCAGGCACCGATGTCGCGAATTTCCTCGGGTAACACTTCGTGCTCCATTGGGTATTCCTGCCATGTCACGGTGACACCATGCTTCACCAAGTGCTCATAAGCACTGCGCCCCATCGAGTTTTGCACCACGCCATCGAACTGGCCGTGCAGGCATATCGCGGGGATCCGCTGCTGACTGGCTGACAGCTCCATTTCATCACTGAAGGTCGGCGCATATGTCGACAACGCCAGCACACCACCCAACGGTCCCTGCCATTTCACAAAAGCGGTGTGCAACACCACCGCGCCACCCTGGGAAAACCCGGCGAGAAAAATTCGCGAGGCGTCTATTCCGCTGGCGCGCTCGTTTTCGATCAATTCAATGATGCGATCCGCCGACGCTTCCAGCTCATCACGATCGATCGCGCGCGCCGGGCTCATGGCTTTAATGTCGTACCAGCTTGGCATGGCATATCCGCCATTTATCGTCACTGGACGAGTTGGCGCCTGTGGCAACACGAAGCGCGTGCTCAGCAGGCTTTCCTGCAATGCCTCGGCCACGGGCAGGAAGTCGTAACGGTCGGCGCCGAGGCCGTGCAGCCAGATCACGCAGGCGTCTGCGGGCTTAACAGGCTGAAGAATCAAGGGCTCGGTCATGTCTGCTCCAAAAATGTGCGGGCGCTCTCATTAAGTGCGTGGTTCGAGTGCGCGTCCGGTTGATCCGTTAAGAAGATGTCGCAAGGTTACAAGTTTTGCTATTGACCTGTCGCCGAATCGATTCGGTGAGCGGTGTGGTACGGGCTTTGCTATGGCTTGAACCGTGCAACCGATCTTGCGTGGGCGGTAACACTATCAGTGTACGACCCGCGACGGGATTGCAAAGAATCCGGTGATGGATGTTCGCCAATGGCCGCTACGGGCTTAGCGAATGTGAAAGGGCTACAGCCCGTTCGGCCGATTGGTGAGAAGTGAGTTGTCCATGATGTGGATTTTCTCCTACTAGACTCATAGCGAAGGTCTTACGTCGGTTGACCCCAAAAAAAGCCAACACGGGTCAACAACGCCTCAAAAGGGTGCGACTGGACTCAAGCTCCGACACAACAAGAGCAAAACTGGAGGTTTGAATGAAGATGTTGAAATCCACTCTGGCGATCGTGACTGCAGCAACAGTTCTCGGCGTCAGCGGGTTCGCTCAGGCGGGTGCAACCCTGGATGCCGTGCAGAAGAAAGGTTTCGTGCAGTGTGGCGTGAGCGACGGTCTGCCGGGCTTCTCGGTACCGGACGCAACCGGCAAGATCCTCGGGATCGACGCTGACGTCTGCCGCGCTGTGGCCGCTGCCGTATTCGGCGACGCGACCAAGGTCAAATTCAGTCAGTTGAACGCCAAAGAGCGCTTCACCGCGCTGCAATCGGGCGAGATCGACATCCTGTCGCGCAACACCACCATGACCAGTTCGCGTGACGCGGGCATGGGCCTGAAATTCCCAGGCTTCATTACCTACTACGACGGCATCGGTTTCCTGGTGAACAACAAGCTGGGCGTGAAAAGTGCCAAAGAGCTGGACGGTGCAACCATCTGCATCCAGGCCGGTACCACCACCGAGCTGAACGTTTCCGACTACTTCCGTGGCAACGGTCTGAAATACACCCCGATCACCTTCGACACCTCCGATGAAAGCGCCAAGTCGCTGGAATCCGGTCGTTGCGACGTGCTGACCTCCGACAAGTCCCAACTGTTCGCCCAGCGCTCCAAGCTGGCCTCGCCGAAGGACTACGTGGTTCTGCCGGAAACCATTTCCAAAGAACCGCTGGGCCCGGTCGTACGTAATGGTGACGACGAGTGGCTGGCCATCGTGCGTTGGGTTGGCTACGCGCTGCTCAACACCGAAGAAGCCGGTATCACTTCGAAGAACGTCGAAGCCGAAGCCAAGTCGACCAAGAACCCGGACGTTGCCCGTATGCTCGGCGCTGACGGCGAGTACGGCAAAGACCTGAAACTGCCGAAAGACTGGGTTGTGCAGATCGTCAAACAAGTCGGCAACTACGGCGAAATCTTCGAGAAAAACCTCGGCAAGAGCACTCCGCTGGAAATCGACCGCGGCTTGAACGCCCTGTGGAACAACGGCGGCATTCAGTACGCACCACCAGTGCGCTAATGGTTCTATCGCCCGGCGGGCCAACCGCCGGGTGATGTTCTTGTTCCATTTCTTCCGGGGCACTTCATGCAAAATTCAATCGGCGCACCAAAGCAGAGGCTCAGCCTCAGCGATCCACGAGTGCGTGCGTGGCTATTCCAGATCATCACCGTTGTGGCGGTGGTCTCGCTGGGCTGGTACTTGTTCGACAACACGCAAACCAACCTTCAGCACCGGGGCATTACTTCCGGTTTCGGCTTTCTGGAGCGCAGTGCCGGATTCGGCATCGCTCAACACCTGATCGACTACACCGAAGCGGACAGCTATGCCCGCGTCTTTGTTATCGGTCTGCTCAACACCCTGTTGGTGACCGTGATCGGCGTGGTTCTAGCGACGATCCTCGGTTTCATCATCGGTGTGGCACGGCTGTCGCAGAACTGGATCATCAGCAAACTGGCGACCGTGTATGTGGAAGTGTTCCGCAACATTCCGCCGCTGCTGCAAATCCTGTTCTGGTACTTCGCGGTATTCCTGACCATGCCGGGACCGCGCAACAGCCATAACTTCGGTGACACCTTCTTCGTCAGCAGCCGTGGCCTGAACATGCCGGCCGCGTTGGCCGCTGATGGTTTCTGGGCGTTCGTGATCAGCATCGTGGTGGCCATCGTCGGCATCGTGCTGATGTGCCGCTGGGCCAACAAGCGCTTTGAAGAAACCGGCGTGCCGTTCCACAAGTTCTGGGTCGGTCTGGCGATTCTGCTGGTGATTCCGACCTTGTGCGCACTGATCTTCGGCGCTCCGCTGCACTGGGAAATGCCTGAACTCAAAGGCTTCAACTTCGTCGGCGGCTGGGTGCTGATCCCGGAACTGCTCGCCTTGACCCTGGCCCTGACCGTGTACACCGCGGCGTTCATCGCCGAGATCGTACGTTCGGGCATCAAATCGGTCAGTCACGGTCAGACCGAAGCGGCGCGCTCGCTCGGCCTACGCAACGGCCCGACCCTGCGCAAGGTGATCATTCCGCAAGCCCTGCGCGTGATCATTCCGCCCCTGACCAGCCAATACCTCAATCTGGCGAAGAACTCCTCGCTGGCGGCCGGTATCGGTTACCCGGAAATGGTGTCGCTGTTCGCCGGCACCGTGCTCAACCAGACCGGTCAAGCCATCGAAGTGATTGCCATCACGATGAGCGTGTACCTGGCGATCAGTATCAGCATTTCCCTGCTGATGAACTGGTACAACAAGCGCATTGCGCTGATCGAGCGGTAAGGAAAAGCGCATGAGTACTCATACTTTCAAACCCGACATGCCCCCACCGAACAGCAGCATCGGCGTGGTGGCGTGGATGCGCGCGAACATGTTCTCCAGCTGGCTCAACACCCTGCTGACCCTGTTTGCGTTCTACCTGATCTACCTGGTGGTGCCACCGATCCTCAGTTGGGCGATTGTCGATGCCAACTGGGTCGGCACCACTCGCGCCGACTGCACCAAGGAGGGCGCCTGCTGGGTGTTCATTCAGCAGCGTTTTGGCCAGTTCATGTACGGCTACTACCCGACGGAGCTGCGCTGGCGCGTCGACCTGACCGTGTGGCTGGCGGTGATCGGCGCGGCGCCATTGTTCATCTCGCGTGTGCCGCGTAAAGCGATCTACGGGCTGAGCTTTCTGGTGCTGTATCCGATCATTGCCTTCACCTTGCTGCACGGTGGTTTTGGTCTGAGCAATGTGGCGACCAGCCAGTGGGGCGGCCTGATGCTGACCCTGGTTATCGCCACTGTCGGTATCGCCGGTGCGTTGCCGCTGGGGATTGTGCTGGCGCTGGGCCGTCGTTCGAACATGCCGGCGATTCGTGTGGTCTGCGTGACCTTCATCGAGTTCTGGCGCGGCGTGCCGTTGATCACTGTGCTGTTCATGTCCTCGGTGATGCTGCCGCTGTTCCTGCCTGAAGGCATGAACTTCGACAAACTGCTGCGGGCACTGATCGGCGTGATCCTGTTCCAGTCGGCCTATGTGGCCGAAGTGGTGCGTGGCGGTCTGCAAGCGATCCCTAAAGGTCAGTACGAAGCGGCCGCGGCGATGGGCCTCGGTTACTGGCGTTCGATGGGCCTGGTGATCCTGCCGCAAGCCCTGAAGCTGGTGATCCCCGGCATCGTCAACACCTTCATTGCGCTGTTCAAGGACACCAGTCTGGTGATCATCATCGGCCTGTTTGACCTGCTCAACAGCGTCAAACAAGCCGCTGCCGATCCGAAATGGCTGGGCATGGCCACCGAAGGCTACGTGTTCGCCGCCCTGGTGTTCTGGATTTTCTGTTTTGGTATGTCGCGCTATTCCATGCATCTGGAACGCAAGCTCGACACTGGCCACAAGCGTTAGGAGTTCTGTAAATGAGTGAAGCAATCAAAAAGCCTGTAGGTCCTGAAGGCATTATTCAGATGCAGGGCGTCAACAAGTGGTACGGCCAGTTCCACGTGCTCAAAGACATCAACCTCAACGTCAAACAAGGCGAGCGTATCGTCCTGTGCGGGCCGTCGGGTTCCGGTAAGTCGACGACGATTCGTTGCCTCAATCGTCTGGAAGAACACCAGCAGGGCCGCATCGTCGTCGACGGCGTGGAACTGACCAACGACCTCAAGCAGATCGAAGCGATACGCCGTGAAGTCGGCATGGTGTTCCAGCACTTCAACCTGTTCCCGCACCTGACCATTTTGCAGAACTGCACCCTGGCGCCGATGTGGGTACGCAAGATGCCCAAGCGCAAGGCTGAGGAAATCGCCATGCATTACCTGGAGCGCGTACGCATTCCGGAGCAGGCGCACAAGTTTCCGGGGCAGCTGTCCGGTGGTCAGCAACAGCGTGTGGCGATTGCTCGCGCGCTGTGCATGAAACCGAAAATCATGCTGTTCGACGAACCGACTTCAGCGCTCGATCCGGAGATGGTGAAAGAGGTGCTCGACACCATGATCGGCCTGGCTGAAGACGGCATGACCATGCTCTGCGTGACTCACGAAATGGGCTTTGCCCGCACCGTGGCCAACCGTGTGATCTTCATGGATAAAGGTGAAATCGTTGAGCAAGCGGCGCCGAATGACTTCTTCGATAATCCGCAGAATGAGCGGACTAAGTTGTTCTTGAGTCAGATTTTGCATTGATGGTTTGTGAGTAAAACAAACCCGGCCTTGTGCCGGGTTTGTTTTTTTGTGGGTCAGGAAACGGTCAGGGTTTCGTGTTCCTTGTGCACTGTGTGCGTGAAACCTCGCAGGTCTGCGCCTTCAGCCAAGGTCTGGATATCGACGAGCATGTAGGGATGACGATCCAATAAGCGCATCAGCAGCACCAATGCTTTTGGGGGAAGTAACTCGCCCCGTTCGTAGCGAGAGAATGCGTTATGCCCGCCACCAGAGAGCAGTTGCACTGTCTCTTTCTGCGTCAGGTGCAATTTGCGTCGAATTCGTTTCATCTCGGCGCCGATCATTTGTCTGCCAGCGAGAACCAACTCATCACCGGCATCACAATAACGCTCAGCACTATCGGTGTCGAAATCCCATTCCACTTCACCGCACTTCTGGCACTCCCAACCAGATAGATCGTCTACACGGCGCTCCATGCCTTTGACACTCAGGGTTTCTCCGCGACCCTGGAAATGCCTCATTCCCTCACGTGCACCGCAGCTGACACATTGCTGGGTTTTCATGGGTTTTTCTCCTTGAAGGAGATTACCGGTGGGCTGCCGCCGGGGCGATAGGTCACCTTGATGTAAATCTCCTGATCTCGTGAATTGATGTGATACACGTCTTGCCAGATTCGATGATCGTCATAAGTCGTCATCGATTTGTACAACATCCTGGTTTGTAGCTCGAAAACGATCTCTAGCATTTCGCTGAGGTTGAAGCCGAGTTTCTCAGCTGATTTAACCGAAGCTTTGGTGAAAGCTTTTCGACCTAACCGCCTCACCTCAGCCTTGATCACCGCCAGCTCATAATGGGGTGTGTTCTTTTCCATAAGAAACCAAAACCCTGTCCCTGAAATTACCCTTAAAGGGTAATTTTGACCAATCGAAAATCCCGCTCCATGTGTCTCCGATTGACCCTAGGTGGTTGCCGTCCTACACGGGTCTGACTAACATGTCAGAAAATTCATCCTATGATTGGATGAAAGGGAAAATCCTATGTCAGACATTTCTCCACTCGTTAAGCGATCCCTAGTCGATCAGGCTCTGGATCAGCTTCGTCAGCGCATCAACAGCGGTGCCTGGCAGGTTGGCGAGCGTTTGCCGACCGAACCCGAGCTGTGCGTCGAGTTGGGTATCAGCCGCAACACCGTGCGCGAAGCCATGCGCGTGCTGGCGTTTTCCGGACTGATCGAGATTCGCCAGGGCGATGGCAGTTACCTGCGCGCCGTGGTCGATCCGCTCGACACGCTCAAGGCCTTGTCGCGCTGCTCACTCGATCAGGCGCGGGAAACCCGGCACATCCTCGAAGTCGAGGCCATCGGCCTGGCAGCGTTGCGCCGTACCGACGAGGACCTCGTCGCCTTGCGTGAAGCGCTCGGCACTAGCGGCAGCCACTACCACGGCGATCTCGACACCTATATCGCCTGCGATCTGGTGTTCCACCGTCGTCTGGTCGATGCCGCGCACAACCCGACCCTCAGCGAGCTTTATCGCTATTTCTCCAGCATCGTCGGCGCGCAATTGCGCCAGACCCTGAATATCGTCCCGCGCCGTCAGGAAGTGTTCGACTTGCATATCGAGTTACTCGATGCGGTCGAGCAACGCGACCCGGAACGAGCCAAAGCTTTGTCGAGGCAGTTGATCAATGAACCTTGAAACCGAGAAATCCATGTCCCGCAGTGAGCTATCCACAACCCCAAAGCGCACGGCAGAGCTTGAAGAGCTGCTGATCGACGCTGAGGCCGACGACGAGCAAGTGCAACAAAGCCATCCGCTGGTGCGCCGGCCGTGGTTGTTGCTGCTCGGCTTGATTCTGGTCGCGCTGAATTTGCGTCCGGCGCTGTCGAGCATGGCGCCGCTGCTCAGTGATGTGTCGAAAAGCCTCGGTTTGTCGGCGGCTCAGGCCGGTTTGCTGACCACACTGCCAGTGCTGTGCCTGGGATTGTTCGCCCCACTGGCACCGATTCTGGCGCGGCGTTTTGGCGCTGAACGGGTGGTGTTGGGAATTCTACTGACACTGGCCGGCGGGATTATCTTGCGCAGCAACTTCGGCGAGATCGGCCTGTTCGCTGGCAGCGTATTGGGCGGCGCGAGTATCGGCATCATCGGAGTTTTGCTGCCGGGCATCGTCAAGCGCGACTTCGCCAAACATGCGGGCACCATGACCGGCGTGTACACCATGGCGCTGTGTCTGGGCGCGGCGATGGCGGCGGGTTCCAGCGTGCCGCTGAGTGAACATTTCGGTCACAGTTGGGCGATGGGCCTGGGTTTCTGGGTGATTCCGGCGCTGGTTGCAGCGGTGTTCTGGCTGCCGCAAGTCGGGCAGAAACATGGCGCGCACAATGTCGCTTATCGTGTGCGCGGGCTGCTGCGTGATCCGCTGGCCTGGCAGGTGACTTTGTACATGGGCCTGCAATCGTCGCTGGCCTACATCGTGTTCGGCTGGTTGCCGTCGATCCTGATTGGTCGCGGCTTGACGCCGACCCAGGCCGGTCTGGTGTTGTCCGGTTCGGTGATCATCCAGCTCGCCAGTTCGTTGGCTGCGCCGTGGCTGGCGACGCGCGGCAAGGATCAGCGTCTGGCGATCGTCGTGGTCATGGCGCTGACTCTTGGCGGGCTGTTCGGTTGCCTGTACGCGCCGATTGAAGGCCTGTGGGGCTGGGCGATTCTGTTGGGGCTGGGGCAGGGCGGTACGTTCAGTCTCGCGTTGACGTTGATCGTACTGCGCTCGCGTGATTCGCATGTTGCGGCGAATCTGTCGAGCATGTCGCAGGGCTTCGGCTACACGTTGGCGTCGATGGGGCCGTTTGCGGTCGGCGTGGTGCATGACTGGACCGGCGGCTGGAATGCCGTGGGCTGGATCTTCGGCATCATTGGCACCGGTGCGATCATCGCCGGCCTCGGCGCCGGGCGTGCGCTGTACGTGCAAGTGCAAAGCGAAAAAATCTGACGCATAACCCTTTTTTGGGGCCAGTGATATCCAATGTGGGAGCGAGCTTGCTCGCGAAGACGGTGGTTCAGGCAAAGATCATGTTGAATGTGCCGGCCTCTTCGCGAGCAAGCTCGCTCCCACAGTTTTTGGGGCACCTTGAAGATCTTGCGTGGTATTCGGTTTACGAATGCCGATAGTGTTTCTGCGCATTGCAGATTATGGTGCTGGCACTCTGTACCTATTTTGGAGTTTGCCCATGAGCGAAGCCCACGCCGCGTTGATCACCCGCTTCTACCAGGCCTTCCAGCGCCTCGATGCCGAAGCCATGGCCGCCTGCTACACCGACGACGTCGTGTTCAGTGATCCGGCCTTCGGCGAACTGCGCGGGCGCGATGCCGGCGACATGTGGCGCATGCTCACCACCCGCGCCAAAGACTTCTCGCTGACCTTCGACAACGTCCGCGCCGATGAGCGCAGCGGTGGCGCACATTGGGTCGCGACCTACCTGTTCAGCCAGACCGGCAACATCGTCATCAACGATATCCAGGCCCGCTTCGTCTTCCGTGACGGCAAGATCTGCGAACACCACGACCACTTCGATCTGTGGCGCTGGTCGCGTCAGGCCCTCGGTTTCAAAGGCCTGCTGCTGGGCTGGACACCGCTGGTGCGCAACGCCGTGCGCGCCCAGGCATTGAAGGGACTGAAGGCATTTCAGGCCGGTCGCTGATAAGATCGCGGCCTGTTTCCTACACGTCTTGATCCCGAAGTGACCAGCCTTAGCGAAAAATCTGTCGACGTCGCCGAACCCGTGAGCAAGTCCTGGTTCGTCTACCTCGTTCGCGCCGCCAATGGCTCGTTGTACTGCGGGATCAGCGACGATCCGGTGCGTCGTTTCGCCAAGCATCAAAGTGGCAAAGGCGCACGGTTCTTCCTCTCCAGCCCGGCGATGGCGCTGGTTTATACCGAACTGTGCCGCGACAAGAGCGATGCACTGCGCCAGGAACGCTTGATCAAAAAACTCAGAAAGAGCGCGAAGGAGTGTCTGGTCGCGTCTTATCAATCTGACTGATTGGTTCCCATCAGGCAGATCTGTAGGCTGCTAAGCAAATGCACGCTAAGCTGCGGGCTCACTATCTGAGCGGCGGAGCCGAGCATGTCCGAGTTGATTCTGCATCATTACCCGACCTCCCCATTTGCCGAGAAGGCCCGCCTGCTGCTGGGCTTCAAAGGCTTGTCGTGGCGCTCGGTGCATATTTCGCCAGTGATGCCGAAACCGGATCTGACCGCCCTGACCGGTGGCTATCGCAAGACCCCGGTGTTGCAGATTGGCGCTGATATCTACTGCGACACGTCGTTGATCGCTCGTCGTCTCGAGCAAGAGAAGGCTTTGCCAGCGTTCTTCCCCGAAGGTCAGGAGTTCACCACCGCCAGTTTCGCCACTTGGGCTGACTCGGTAGTGTTCCAGCATGCGGTGAGTCTGGTGTTTCAGCCGGAATCGGTCGCCGTGCGCTTCGCCAAGTTACCGCCGGAAGCGATCAAAGCTTTTATCGCCGACCGCGCCGGTTTGTTCTCGGGTGGCAGTGCCACACGTCTGTCCGCCGAACAAGCCAAGCATCAGTGGCCGACGATCATGGCGCGTCTGGAGCAGCAGTTACAGCGCGAGCAAGGCGACTTCCTGTTTGGCGAGCCGTCGATTGCTGACTTCGCATTGGCGCATCCGCTGTGGTTCCTCAAGGCGACGCATGTGACGGCGCCGCTGGTGGATGAGTATCCGGCGGTTTCGGCTTGGTTGGGCCGGGTGCTGGGCTTTGGTCATGGCGCGGCGAGTGCGATGACGTCGGAAGAGGCGCTTGAGGTTGCACGCAATGCGACGCCGGCGGCATTGCCGGATGAGCTGTTTGTTGATCCGAATGGTTTCAAGGCTGGGCAGCAGGTGGCGATCTCTGCGACGGATTACGGGGTTGATCCGGTGGTGGGTGAGTTGCTGTTTGCCGGCAGTGAAGAGCTGATCATTCGTCGCGAAGACGAGCGTGGCGGCGTGGTGCATGTGCACTTCCCGCGATTCGGCTTCCGCATCGAAGCCCGCTGATCTCTCAAGTCTGATGCAAAACTTTGTAGGAGTGAGCCTGCTCGCGATAGCGGTGTGTCAATGGCGGATTTATCGACTGACACACCGCTATCGCGAGCAGGCTCACTCCTACAGGTTATTTCAGGGCGGCGAGGATTTCGTCCGGGTCAAAACCGCGAATCAACGTGCCATTCACGTCGATCAACGGAATCCCGCGTCCACCCAATGCCTCATACGCCTTGCGCGCCTCGGCATCCTTCTCGATATCGAACTCCTTGAACGCAATCCCTTTGCTGTCGAGAAAGCGTTTGGTCTGCTTGCAGTAGCCGCACCAGTCGGTGGCGTAGAGCACGACATTGGCCTGCGCCCGCGTCTGCTCCGAGACCATTTGTGACGGGTTGAATACCCGCTCGATCTTGCCCCAGTTCTGATAGACCACCACGACAAGCAGTACCAGCAGAACCTTCTTCAGCACATTGCCGAGCATCAGTTGCGGCGCTTCAGCTGATCAGTGAGCGAGGTTGGCAGGCCTTTGATCACCAGGGTGCCAGCCTCTTCGTCATACTCGATCTTCGAACCCAGCAGGTGCGCTTCAAAGCTGATCGACAGGCCTTCGGCGCGGCCGGTAAAGCGGCGGAATTGATTCAGGGTGCGTTTGTCCGCCGGGATCTCCGGCGACAAGCCGTAATCCTTGTTGCGGATGTGATCGTAAAAGGCTTTCGGACGCTCTTCGTCGATCAGCTCCGAGAGCTCTTCCAGACCCATCGGTTCGCCGAGTTTGGCCTGGCTGCTGGCGTAATCGACCAGGGTCTTGGTCTTCTCGCGGGCGGAGTCTTCCGGCAGGTCTTCGCTCTCGACGAAGTCGCTGAAGGCCTTGAGCAGCGTGCGTGTCTCGCCCGGGCCGTCGACACCTTCCTGGCAACCGATGAAGTCGCGGAAGTACTCGGAGACCTTTTTGCCGTTCTTGCCTTTGATGAACGAGATGTATTGCTTGGACTGCTTGTTGTTCTGCCACTCGGAAACGTTGATCCGCGCCGCCAGGTGTAATTGGCCGAGGTCGAGGTGACGCGAAGGGGTCACGTCCAGCTCATCGGTCACTGCCACGCCTTCGCTGTGGTGCAGCAGGGCGATGGCCAGGTAATCGGTCATGCCTTGCTGATAGTGGGCGAACAACACGTGACCGCCGACCGACAGGTTCGACTCTTCCATCAGCTTCTGCAGGTGCTCGACCGCGACTTTGCTGAACGCGGTGAAGTCCTTGCTACCTTCCATGTATTCCTTCAGCCAGCCGCTGAACGGGAACGCGCCGGACTCCGGATGGAACAGGCCCCAGGCTTTGCCCTGTTTGGCGTTATAGCTCTCGTTGAGGTCGGCGAGCATGTTCTCGATGGCTGCAGACTCGGCCAGTTCCGTGTCACGGGCGTGCAGAACTGCGGGCGTGCCGTCGGGTTTTTTGTCGATCAGGTGGACGATGCAATGACGGATCGGCATGGGCTTCTCGGCTGTAGGAAGGGAGGAGGGCAGGCTCCCCCGAAAAAGCGCTAAGTGTACCGCAACCACTGGTTTTGGCGCGGGTTGTAGGGCAAAACCGGGGCGCGCACTGACGCATATGCAGTTTTTTACCGATTTAGCGCAATAAAGCTGACCAAATGGGTAGCTAGAGGCGGATATTTCCCCGTCTCTGTGCTAGTTTTGCCCGGTCTTACGCGAAGTCACTGCGTTAAGCGTGCAATCAGCATTTGTCAGGTCGAACCAAACCCTGATTTCGGTATCTATAACCCGACTCGTCGTGGTTATCGCCGAGGGTGCCAGATCCAGAAGATCGGGCTCGATGGCTGACACTGCACTCTGCAATCCATATGAATTTGATAGGGAAGGAACACTACATGGCTCTTACTAAAGACCAACTGATCGCCGACATCGCTGAAGCTATCGACGCGCCGAAAACCACCGCGCGTAACGCTCTGGACCAACTGGGCCAAATCGTTGCCGATCAGCTGGAAAACGGCGGCGAAATCACCTTGCCAGGTATCGGCAAGCTGAAAGTGACCGAGCGTCCTGCCCGCACTGGCCGTAACCCTTCGACTGGCGCTGCCATCGAAATCCCTGCTAAGAAAGTGATCAAGCTGGTTGTGGCCAAAGGCCTGACCGACGCTGTGAACAAGTAAGACGCAGCAATAAAAAACCGTGCACCGGAGTGATCCGGGCACGGTTTTTTTGTGCCTGCGATTTGGCAAGCACTTAGATCCCATGTGGGAGCGAGCTTGCTCGCGAAGGCAGTGTGTCAGTCAGAGTTGAATTGACTGATGCTCCCCATTCGCGAGCAAGCTCGCTCCCACAATTGATTTGTGTCCGGCGATGCGGTGTTTAGCGAACCCAGCGCTCGCGGCGCCAGATCTGCTGCTCGGACTTGGTCTGGAAGGTCCAGGCCACAAAGCGGCTCTGCTTCTGGCCCTGAGACATCTCGACGACCTGGCTTTCCAGCACGCCGGCTTTTTTCAGTGCGGTTTCGATGGCCGGCAAGTTCGAAGCTTTCGACACCAGCGTACTGAACCACAGCACCTTATGCTGGAAGTTGGCGCTCTCGGCGATCAGTTGCGTCACGAAACGCGCCTCGCCACCTTCACACCACAACTCCGCCGACTGACCGCCGAAGTTCAGCACCGGCAGTTTGCGTTTCGGGTCAGCCTTGCCCAGTGCGCGCCATTTGCGCTCGCTGCCCTTGGTCGCTTCGTCCATCGAGGCGTGGAACGGCGGGTTGCACATGGTCAGGTCAAAGCGCTCGCCCGGCTCCAGCAGACCGATCAGGATGTGCTTGCGGTTTTCCTGCTGACGCAACTGGATGACTTTGTTCAGGTCGTTGGACTGAACGATGGCTCTGGCGGCCGCCACAGCAGTCGGATCAATCTCCGAGCCGAGGAAGTGCCAGCGGTATTCGCTGTTACCGATCAGCGGATACACGCAGTTGGCGCCCATGCCGATGTCCAGCACGTTGACGATCGCGCCGCGCGGGACCTTGCCGTCGTTCATGCTCGCCAGCAAATCGGCGAGGAAGTGCACGTAATCGGCACGGCCTGGAACTGGCGGGCAGAGGTAGTCTGCCGGGATGTCCCAATGCTGGATGCCATAGAACGACTTGAGCAGCGCCCGGTTGAACACGCGCACCGCATCGGGGCTGGCGAAGTCGATGCTTTCCTTGCCGTACGGGTTGGTGATCACGAACTTCGCCAGTTCCGGCGTGGTTTTGATCAGCGCCGGGAAGTCGTAACGACCCTGATGGCGATTGCGCGGGTGCAGGCTGGCCTTTTCACGCGGCTCGACGGTCTTGGCCGGGGTCGCGGAATCAGGCTTCTTGCGCGCAGGTTTGGGTGTGCGGGGGGCGTTCATGGGCGTGGTCGATTCGGGTATGGCTGAAAGTGGCGGGTATTGTCCCACATCCAGCCGCTGCGAACTCAATATCAGCAACACCACCGATCTCTGTGGGAGCGAGCTTGCTCGCGAAAGCGTCCTCTCAGTCAACATCACTTTCGCCTGACACGGCCTCTTCGCGAGCAAGCTCGCTCCCACAGGGATTGGCATTGGATGAAGGAAAGTAGGCAATAAAAAAGGCGCGTCACCCGATCGGGTGGCGCGCCTTTTTAATGCGATTTACCAGTTACAGACTGGCAATCCGCGCGTGCTGCTCGGCCAGTTTGCCCAAGGCTTGTTCAGCCTCGGCCAGTTTGGCGCGTTCCTTCTCGATGACTTCGGCCGGGGCCTTGTCGACGAAACCGGCGTTGGACAGTTTGCCGCCAACGCGCTGGACTTCGCCCTGCAGACGCAGGATTTCCTTGTCCAGACGCGCCAGTTCAGCGCCCTTGTCGATCAGGCCGGCCATCGGCACCAGCACTTCCATCTCGCCAACCAGCGCGGTGGCGGACAGCGGCGCTTCTTCGCCAGCCGCCAGAACGGTGATCGATTCCAGGCGCGCCAGTTTCTTCAGCAGCGCTTCGTTCTCGGTCAGACGGCGCTGGTCTTCAGCGCTGACGTTCTTCAGGTAGATCGGCAGTGGTTTGCCCGGGCCGATGTTCATTTCGCCACGGATGTTACGCGTGCCGAGCATCAGTTCCTTGAGCCATTCGATGTCGTCTTCGGCAGCCGGATCGATGCGCTCTTCGTTGGCCACTGGCCACGCTTGCAGCATGATCGTTTTGCCCTGAATGCCGGCCAGCGGCGCGATGCGCTGCCAGATTTCTTCAGTGATGAACGGCATGAACGGATGCGCCAAGCGCAGCGCCACTTCCAGCACGCGAACCAGCGTACGACGGGTGCCGCGCTGACGTTCAACCGGTGCGTTCTCGTCCCACAGCACAGGCTTGGACAGCTCCAGGTACCAGTCGCAGTACTGGTTCCAGATGAACTCGTACAGCGCTTGTGCTGCCAGGTCGAAACGGAATTGATCCAGCTGACGGGTCACTTCGGCTTCAGTGCGTTGCAGTTGCGAGATGATCCAGCGATCCGCCAGCGACAGCTCGTAGGCTTCGCCGTTCTGGCCGCAGTCTTCGCCCTTGTCCAGAACATAACGCGCGGCGTTCCAGATCTTGTTGCAGAAGTTGCGATAGCCTTCGACGCGGCCCATGTCGAACTTGATGTCGCGACCGGTCGAGGCCAGCGAGCAGAAGGTGAAGCGCAGGGCGTCGGTGCCGTAGCTGGCGATGCCGTCGGCGAACTCGTCGCGGGTCTGCTTCTCGATCTTCTTCGCCAGTTTCGGCTGCATCAGGCCGGAGGTGCGCTTCTGCACCAGTTCTTCCAGCTCGATACCGTCGATGATGTCCAGCGGATCCAGAACGTTGCCCTTGGACTTGGACATCTTCTGGCCCTGGCCATCGCGCACCAGACCGTGCACGTAAACGGTCTTGAACGGCACCTGCGGTGTGCCGTCCTCGTTCTTGATCAGGTGCATGGTCAGCATGATCATCCGGGCAACCCAGAAGAAAATGATGTCGAAGCCCGTCACCAGCACGTCGGTGGAGTGGAATTTCTTCAGGAATTCGGTCTGCTCAGGCCAGCCCAGGGTGGAGAAGGTCCACAGGCCAGAACTGAACCAGGTGTCGAGTACGTCGTTGTCCTGTTGCAGTGCCACGTCCGGACCGAGGTTGTGCTTGGCACGCACTTCGGCTTCGTCGCGACCAACGTAGACCTTGCCCGACTCGTCGTACCAGGCCGGAATCCGGTGGCCCCACCACAGCTGACGGCTGATGCACCAGTCCTGGATGTCGCGCATCCACGAGAAGTACATGTTTTCGTACTGCTTCGGCACGAACTGGATGCGGCCGTCTTCAACGGCAGCAATCGCAGGCTCGGCCAGCGGTTTGGTCGACACGTACCACTGGTCGGTCAGCCACGGCTCGATGATGGTGCCGGAGCGGTCGCCTTTCGGGACTTTCAGGCCGTGGTCGTTGACGCTGACCAACAGGCCGGCGGCGTCAAATGCCGCAACGATTTGCTTGCGCGCTTCGAAACGCTCAAGACCTGCATATTCAGCCGGAATCTGGCCATCGATGCTGTCGTTCAGCGTGCCATCAAGGTTGAACACCTGCGCTGCCGGCAGCACGTTGGCGTTCTTGTCGAAGATGTTCAGCAGCGGCAGGTTGTGGCGCTTGCCGACTTCGTAGTCGTTGAAATCGTGGGCCGGGGTGATTTTCACGCAGCCGGTGCCGAATTCAGGATCGCAGTAATCGTCGGCGATGATCGGGATGCGGCGGCCAACCAGTGGCAGCTCGACAAACTTGCCGATCAGGGCTTGGTAGCGCTCGTCGTTCGGGTTCACCGCAACGGCGGAGTCGCCGAGCATGGTTTCCGGACGGGTGGTCGCGACGATCAGGAAGTCGTTGCCGTCAGCGGTTTTTGCGCCGTCAGCCAGCGGGTACTTAAGGTTCCACAGGAAACCTTTCTCGTCGTGGTTTTCCACTTCGAGGTCGGAAATCGCCGTGTGCAGTTTGGTGTCCCAGTTGACCAGGCGCTTGCCGCGATAGATCAGGCCGTCTTCGTGCAGGCGTACGAAGGCTTCTTTAACCGCTTCCGAGAGGCCGTCGTCCATGGTGAAGCGCTCGCGGCTCCAGTCAACGGACGAGCCGAGGCGGCGGATCTGACGGCTGATGTTGCCGCCGGACTGATCCTTCCACTCCCAGACTTTCTCGAGGAATTTTTCACGGCCCAGATCATGGCGATTCTGGCCTTGGGCTTCGAGTTGACGCTCCACCAGCATCTGCGTGGCGATACCAGCGTGGTCGGTGCCCGGCTGCCACAGGGTGTTGCGCCCCTGCATGCGACGGAAACGGATCAGGGCGTCCATGATCGCGTTGTTGAAACCGTGCCCCATGTGCAGGCTGCCGGTGACGTTCGGCGGCGGGATCATGATGGTGTAGGAGTCGCCCGCGCCTTGCGGGGCGAAGTAGTTCTCGGACTCCCAGGTGTTGTACCAGGAAGTTTCAATGGCGTGCGGCTGGTAGGTCTTATCCATGCGCGGCGGGACCCTATTGGCATTAATTCAGGAAAAGCCGACGAGTATAGCGGGGCATGGGGCCGAGGGCGAGCGGGGCGGGCCCTGAGGGGATCTAAATGTAGGAGTGAGCCTGCTCGCGATGCAGGCGCTGCGGTTTTTCAGGAAAACCGAGGTGCTGCTATCGCCAGCAGGCTGGCTCCCACAGGGGGGTGGGGGGTTATTCGTATTGGCTGAGCAGCCGTTCCATGCGTGCATCGAGCCGGCGTTTGATTTCGGTTTCGATGTGCGGTGCGAAGTCATCGATCACGTCTTGCATGATCAATTGCGCGGCGGCGCGCAGTTCGCTGTCCAGGTGGAGCAGGGCGTCCGGGCCTTTATTCGCGGGGGGCGCAGGTTGCGCGGCCGGCGCCGGAGTTGGAGCGGGTTGCGGTTCGACTGCGACTGCGGCCGGTTCGGCGCCGACAGAGTCAAATAACATCGGAATCTGTTCCTGTTCGCCATCGTCGACCGTGTCGGTCAGCAGCGGTGGTTGCAGGTTGTCATCGCCGAGCAACTGGCGGATCGATTCAAGATCATCCAGCAGGTGTGCGGACTTTTGTTGCGGTTTCGGAGTGTCCATTGGAATGCTCAGAGTCGCTGTAAACGGTGGTCTTGCAGAGGATAGCCCTGTTCGCGGTAGAAACGGAAACTCTCCCGCGCGGCCGCCCGAATTGTCGGATCTTCCACCACCACTTCCGCCACACGGGCGAATTTGCTGGCGAAGGCCGGGACTTTCAGGTCGAGGTTGACCAGCAAATCCTGGTGCTGACCGCAGTCATCACCCAATCCCAACACAATCAAACCGTCCGGTTCGCTGTCAGCCGGGCCATGCGGCACGAACGTTTCGCCCTTGAATGCCCACAAGCGCGCATCGAGATCGTCGCGCTGAGCGGCATCGCTGCAATGCAGGTAGATGCGATGGCCCATGCGCCAGGCTTTCTCGGTGAGCTTGCAGGCAAAGTCCAGGCGCGCCGAAGGGTCAGCGCTGGGCAGGATATAGAAGTCGACTTTGGTCATTGCGGTTCCAGAGCAGCAAGCGGCGTCACCGGAAAGTGACGCCGCTTGTCAGCGGGTTCAGGCTTTGGCGCGATCCAGCAGGTACTGGGTCAACAGAGGCACCGGACGACCGGTTGCGCCTTTGTCCTTGCCGCCGCTGGTCCATGCGGTGCCGGCGATGTCCAGGTGCGCCCAGTTGAGGTTCTTGGTGAAACGCGACAGGAAGCACGCAGCAGTAATGGTGCCGGCTTTCGGCCCGCCAATGTTGGCGATGTCGGCGAACGGGCTGTCCAGTTGCTCCTGGTATTCGTCGAACAGCGGCAATTGCCAGGCGCGGTCGTCGGCCGTCTGGCCAGCGCTCAACAGTTGGCCGATCAGTTCGTCGTTGTTGCCCAGCAGGCCCGAGGTGTGCGCGCCCAGCGCCACGACGCAAGCGCCGGTCAGGGTGGCGATGTCGATCACCGCTTGCGGCTTGAAACGCTCGGAGTAGGTCAGCGCATCGCATAGCACCAGACGGCCTTCGGCGTCGGTGTTGAGGATTTCCACGGTCTGGCCGCTCATGGTGGTGACGATGTCGCCCGGACGCGAGGCATTGCCGCTCGGCATGTTTTCCGCGCAAGCGAGGATGCACACCAGGTTGATTGGCAGTTTCAGCTCAAGCACGGCGCGCAGGGTACCGAACACGGAGGCTGCGCCGCCCATGTCGTACTTCATTTCGTCCATGCCGGCACCCGGTTTCAGGCTGATGCCGCCGGTGTCGAAGGTGATGCCTTTACCAACCAGTGCGTACGGCTTCTCGGATTTCTTGCCGCCGTTGTATTGCATGACGATCAGGCGCGGCGGCTGGGCGCTGCCCTGGCCGACGGCGTAGAACGAGCCCATGCCCAGGGATTTGATCTTCTTCTCGTCGAGGACTTCGACTTTCAGATCCTTGAACTCTTTGCCGAGGTTCTTCGCTTGTTCACCAAGGAAGGTCGGGTGGCAGATGTTCGGCGGCAGGTTGCCCAGATCGCGGGTGAAGGCCATGCCGTTGGCGATCGCGGTAGCGTGATTCACCGCGCGCTGCACTTCGGCCTGAGCAGCCTTGATGGTCAGCAGGGTGATTTTCTTCAGGGCGCGCGGTTCGGCTTTCTGGCTCTTGAACTGGTCGAAGGTGTATTCGCCATCCACCAGGGTTTCTGCCAACAGACGGGTTTTGCCGTAGCTGTCGCGGTTTTTGACAATGATTTCATCCAGTGCCAACACGGCGTCGCTGCCGCCCAGACCTTTCAGGGTGTTGAGGATGCCGGCAACGATTTTACGGAATGGACGGTCGCCCAGTTCCTCATCCTTGCCCACGCCGACCAGCAACACGCGCTCGGCTTTCAGGTTCGGCAGGCTGTGCAGCAGCAGGCTTTGACCGACTTTACCAGCCAGATCGCCACGCTTGAGGACGGCGCTGATCGCGCCACCGCTCAGTTCGTCGACCTGTTTGGCGGCGACACCGAGCTTGCGGCCTTCGCCGACGGCAACCACCAGGGTGGCGGTTTTCAACGTTTCTGGGCTAACGCTTTTTACAACCAGTTCCATGTCCGGATCCCTGAATGAATGGTCAACACGCAGGCGTTCGACGGTGTCCGCAATCGCCTGCTTATAGAGAGAAGAGGCGCAGGCCAAAGCCTGCGACAAGGGCCGCAGTTTGAACCCCGCTCCCCGCGCCTGACAACCCTAGGGGGCGTTCTCAATTAGTTTTCACACCGCGTTGTCACCTTAAAGCCAGCCAGACAAGGCGCAGGCCGCTGGGAATGGTTGTTCCCTTTCCAAGGCCTGCAACGCAGACTGGCCGGCTTTAAGGCACAACCCGAAGGGCCGGGCCTGCTGTTGTGCAGGGCTGCGTTGCTCGAAGCTTATTTGGAATGACCAAACCACGCTTCTCGCGCCTTGCCCAGCACAACAGCAGACCCGGCGCGGTGTGAAAACTAATTGAGAAAGCCCCCTAGGTTGTACGATCTGCAAAGGATTACAGACATGGATGAGTGTGCGCAGTGACAGGCGCCCTCAATCACAGGATAATGCCGCATCTTTTTTCGACGGCTCTGCGTTGCGGGCCGGTCGATGTGTTTGCTTGTTTGGCCGCCTTAGCCTGACAACCCTGGAGTGTCTGGTTTGATCGTCTTCCGTTATCTGTCCCGCGAAGTCCTGTTGACCCTCAGCGCCGTGAGTGCCGTGCTGCTGGTCATCATCATGAGCGGTCGTTTCATCAAATACCTCGCTCAGGCCGCTGCCGGCCAGCTCGATCCGGGCTCGCTGTTCCTGATCATGGGCTTTCGTCTGCCGGGGTTCCTGCAACTGATTCTGCCGCTGGGCCTGTTCCTCGGGATCCTGCTGGCGTACGGTCGTCTGTACCTGGAAAGCGAGATGACGGTGCTTTCGGCCACCGGCATGAGCCAGCAGAAGCTGTTTCGCATGACCCTGTTCCCGGCGACGCTGGTGGCACTGGTGGTGGCATGGCTGAGCCTGGGCCTGGCCCCGCAAGGCGCCAATCAATTCCAGTTGCTGCTGAACAAGCAAGACGCCCTGACCGAATTCGACACCCTCGAGCCGGGTCGCTTTCAGGCCCTGCGTGATGGCACTCGGGTCACCTATACCGAGACCTTGAGCGACGATCGCGTCAATCTGGGCAGCGTATTCATTTCGCAAAAGAACCTCGGTGCCGATCAAAAGGATCGCGGGATTTCCGTGCTGGTGGCCGAAAGCGGTCGCCAGGAAGTGCGTCCCGACGGCAACCGCTACCTGATCCTCGATAACGGCTACCGCTACGACGGCAGCCCGGGCCAGGCCGATTACCGCGCCATTCACTACGAAACCTACGGTGTACTGCTGCCCAAGCCGGACGTCAGCGAAGAAGTCACCGATCGCGACGCCATGCCGACCTCGTCTCTGCTGGGCAGCGATGACATCCGCTCCAAAACCGAACTGCAATGGCGTTTGTCCCTGCCGCTGCTGGTGTTTATCGTGACCCTGATGGCGGTGCCGCTGTCGCGAGTCAATCCGCGCCAAGGGCGTTTCCTCAAGCTGCTGCCGGCGATTCTTCTTTATATGGCTTACCTGACCATTCTGATTGCCGCCCGCGGCGCCCTTGAAAAAGGCAAGATCCCGCCAGCCCTGGGCCTGTGGTGGGTGCATGCGATCTTCCTGTTCATCGGTCTCGGTTTGCTCTATTGGGAGCCGCTGCGTCTGAAGATGGCCAGCCGTCGCGCTGCAGCGCTGGAGGTGGCCCGTGGTTAAACTCGACCGTTACATCGGCAGCAGCGTGTTCATGGCGATCATCGCCGTGCTGGCAATCATTCTCGGTCTGGCGACCTTGTTTGCCTTCATCGATGAGATGGGCGACGTCAGCGACACCTACACCCTCGTCGATGTCCTCAGCTTCGTATTGCTGACCGCGCCACGCCGTCTCTACGAAATGCTGCCAATGGCCGCACTGATCGGCTGCCTGATCGGCCTCGGCAGTCTGGCCAGCAGCAGTGAGCTGACCGTCATGCGCGCCGCTGGCGTGTCCATCGGCCGGATCGTCTGGGCTGTAATGAAACCAATGCTGGTGCTGATGCTGGCCGGCGTACTGATCGGCGAGTACGTTGCTCCTGCGACCGAAAGCATGGCCCAGGCCAATCGCTCGCTGGCGCAAGGCAGCGGCGACGCGCAAAGCGCCAAGCACGGTATGTGGCACCGTCAGGGTGAAGAGTTCATCCACATCAACGCCGTGCAACCCAACGGCCTGCTGTATGGCGTGACCCGTTATCACTTCGACAAAGAGCGTCACCTGCTGAGTTCGAGTTTCGCCAAGAAAGCCGAGTTCGATGGCAATCACTGGCAGCTCAGCGATGTGGCGACCACCTTGTTCCATGAGCGCAGCACAGAAGTGGTGAACGCTCCGACCGAGCGTTGGGACGTGTCCCTCAGCCCGCAATTGCTGAGCACCGTAGTCATGGCTCCGGAATCGCTGTCGATCAGTGGTTTGTGGGGCTACATCCACTATCTGTCCGAGCAGGGCCTGAGCAACGGCCGCTACTGGCTGGCATTTTGGGTCAAGGTGTTACAGCCGCTGGTGACCGCTGCATTGGTGCTGATGGCGATCTCCTTCATCTTCGGCCCGCTGCGCTCGGTGACCCTTGGCCAGCGCGTGTTCACCGGTGTGCTGGTGGGCTTCACTTTCCGTATCGTCCAGGATTTGCTTGGCCCCTCCAGCCTGGTGTTCGGTTTCTCGCCGCTGTTCGCGGTGCTGGTACCGGCCGGGGTCTGTGCGCTGGCGGGTGTCTGGCTGCTGCGAAGAGCCGGTTGATGACAGGCTATTGACCTGTGTTTTAAACCTCGAAAACGCCTCGGTCGACAGATCGGGGCGTTTTTGCATGCAATCCGGGTGACAGGCGAACGTGACGCTTGCGCCGTGTATCAGGTACAATTCCCGGCTATTTTTCGGCGGGCTATGCCTGCAGCCTTTTTGAGTGTTGATCCGTGAGTGATTTGAGTCATATCCGCAATTTCTCCATCATCGCCCACATTGACCATGGCAAGTCGACGCTGGCCGATCGCTTCATCCAGATGTGCGGCGGCCTGGCCGAGCGTGAAATGGAAGCCCAGGTGCTGGACTCCATGGACCTGGAACGTGAACGCGGGATCACCATCAAGGCCCACAGCGTCACCCTTTATTACACCGCCAAAGACGGCATCAAGTACCAGTTGAACTTCATCGACACCCCGGGCCACGTCGACTTCACCTACGAAGTCAGCCGTTCCCTGGCTGCGTGTGAGGGTGCCTTGCTGGTGGTCGATGCCGGTCAGGGCGTTGAAGCTCAGTCCGTAGCCAACTGCTACACCGCGATCGAGCAGGGCCTTGAGGTCATGCCGGTGCTGAACAAGATCGACCTGCCGCAGGCTGATCCTGATCGCGTAAAAGACGAAATCGAGAAAATCATCGGCATTGATGCCACCGACGCCGTGACCTGCAGCGCCAAGACCGGTCTGGGTGTGGACGAAGTACTCGAGCGCCTGGTGCATACCATTCCTGCGCCGACCGGCAACATTGAAGATCCGCTGCAAGCGTTGATCATCGACTCGTGGTTCGACAACTACCTGGGCGTTGTTTCCCTGGTACGTGTACGTCATGGCCGCGTGAAGAAGGGTGACAAGATCCTCGTCAAGTCCACCGGCAAGATCCATCTGGTCGACAGCGTGGGCGTGTTCAACCCGAAACACACCGCCACCACTGATTTGAAAGCCGGCGAAGTGGGCTTCATCATCGCCAGCATCAAGGACATTCACGGTGCACCGGTCGGTGACACCCTGACCCTGGCCTCGACCCCGGACGTTGAAGTGCTGCCCGGCTTCAAACGCATCCAGCCACAGGTTTACGCCGGTCTGTTCCCGGTCAGTTCCGACGACTTCGAGGACTTCCGCGAAGCGCTGCAGAAGCTGACCCTCAACGACTCGTCGTTGCAGTACACCCCGGAAAGCTCCGACGCACTGGGCTTCGGCTTCCGTTGCGGCTTCCTTGGCATGTTGCACATGGAAATCATCCAGGAGCGCCTCGAGCGCGAGTACGACCTGGACCTGATCACCACTGCGCCAACGGTAATTTTCGAGCTGGTGCTGAAAACCGGTGAAACGATTTACGTCGACAACCCATCCAAGCTACCGGATGTGTCGTCGATCGAAGACATGCGCGAGCCGATCGTGCGGGCCAACATTCTGGTGCCGCAGGAACACTTGGGCAACGTCATCACCCTGTGCATCGAGAAGCGTGGCGTTCAAGTCGACATGCTGTTCCTCGGCAATCAGGTGCAGGTCACCTACGACCTGCCGATGAACGAAGTGGTCCTGGACTTCTTCGACCGTCTCAAATCCACCAGCCGCGGCTATGCTTCGCTGGATTACCATTTCGATCGTTACCAATCGGCTAATCTGGTGAAACTGGACGTGCTGATCAACGGCGACAAGGTCGATGCCCTGGCGTTGATCGTGCACCGTGACAACTCGCACTACAAAGGTCGCCAGTTGACCGAGAAGATGAAAGAACTGATTCCTCGTCAGATGTTCGACGTAGCCATTCAGGCCGCCATTGGTGGTCAGATCGTTGCCCGGACAACCGTCAAGGCGCTCAGAAAGAACGTATTGGCCAAATGCTACGGCGGTGACGTCAGCCGTAAGAAGAAACTGCTCGAGAAGCAAAAGGCCGGTAAGAAACGCATGAAGCAGGTCGGCAACGTGGAAATTCCACAAGAAGCCTTCCTCGCAGTGCTCAGGTTGGATAGTTAGGTCCTATGTCACTAAATTTCCCGCTGTTGCTGGTCATCGCCGTGTTCGTCTGCGGCCTGTTGGCGTTGCTTGATCTGTTGATCCTGGCGCCGCGTCGGCGTGCTGCCATTGCCTCCTATCAAGGCAGTGTCAGCCAGCCTGATGTAGTGGTCGTTGAAAAACTGAACAAAGAGCCGCTGCTGGTCGAATACGGCAAGTCGTTTTTTCCGGTGTTGTTCATCGTGCTGGTGCTGCGCTCGTTCCTCGTGGAACCGTTTCAGATCCCTTCGGGCTCGATGAAACCCACCCTGGATGTCGGCGACTTCATTCTGGTGAACAAGTTTTCTTACGGGATCCGTCTGCCGGTGATCGACAAGAAAATCATCGAAGTGGGTGATCCGCAGCGCGGTGACGTGATGGTGTTCCGCTATCCAAGTGATCCGAGCGTCAATTACATCAAGCGTGTAGTCGGCCTGCCGGGCGATACGGTGCGTTACACCGCCGACAAGCGTCTGTTCATCAATGGCGAGTCGGTGGCCGAACAGTTGGTCGGCCCGGAGCCGGGCATGCTCGGCAGCGCCGAGTTCTACAAAGAAAAGCTCGGCGCTGCCGAACACCTGATCCGCAAGGAAATGAGCCGTTACCGCGCCACGCCGGACCATACCTGGACCGTGCCGGCCGGGCACTACTTCATGATGGGCGACAACCGCGACAACTCGAACGACAGTCGCTACTGGGATGATCCGAACATTCCCAAGGATCTGCTGGGCATGGTTCCAGACCAGAATATCGTCGGCAAGGCCTTCGCGGTCTGGATGAGCTGGCCGGAATCAAAACTCAGTCACCTGCCGAATTTTTCGCGGGTTGGCCTGATCAAGTAATTACACACGGCGCTGTTGACCACAGCGCCGAATGCATTTCTGGAGCCGGCACAATCGGCTTCGCAATCGCCAGGATTTAATTTTTGAACACAGCGTTAATTGTCCCAGGCCTGCGCCGCATCCCGGCGATGGCAGTGGAATTCAGCCACGAACTCAGCGTGGGTAAACCGTGAGCGTTTCTCTAAGCCGTCTCGAGCGCCAGCTCGGTTACACCTTCAAGGATCAGGAGCTGATGCTGCTGGCCCTGACGCACCGAAGTTTTGCCGGGCGCAACAACGAGCGCCTGGAATTCCTCGGCGATGCCATCCTCAATTTTGTCGCCGGCGAGGCACTGTTCGATCGCTTCCCGCTGGCCCGCGAAGGCCAGTTGTCGCGTTTGCGCGCACGCCTGGTAAAAGGTGAGACGCTGGCCGTACTGGCTCGCGGTTTCGATCTTGGCGATTACCTGCGACTGGGTTCCGGTGAGTTGAAAAGCGGCGGTTTCCGTCGCGAATCGATTCTGGCCGATGCCCTCGAAGCCTTGATCGGCGCGATCTACCTTGACGCCGGCATGGACATGGCGCGCGAGCGCGTGCTGGCCTGGCTGGCCGGCGAGTTCGAAGGCCTGACGCTGGTCGATACCAACAAGGATCCGAAGACCCGCCTGCAGGAACACCTGCAATCGCGCGGTTGTGAACTGCCACGCTACGAAGTGGTGGATATCCAGGGCGAGCCGCACTGCCGAACCTTCTTCGTCGAGTGCGAAGTTGTCTTACTGAATGAAAAAAGCCGAGGTCAGGGTGTAAGCCGTCGTATTGCCGAACAGGTAGCGGCCGCCGCAGCACTGATTGCCCTGGGCGTGGAGAATGGCAATGACTGATACAAACGCAACTCGCTGTGGCTATGTTGCCATCGTCGGCCGTCCCAACGTCGGTAAGTCGACGCTGCTGAACCACATCCTTGGCCAGAAGCTCGCGATCACCTCGCGCAAGCCTCAGACCACTCGCCACAACATGCTCGGGATCAAAACCGAAGGTGACGTGCAGGCGATCTACGTCGATACCCCTGGTATGCACAAGGGTGGCGAAAAGGCCCTGAACCGTTACATGAACAAAACCGCTTCGGCAGCGTTGAAAGACGTCGACGTGGTGATCTTCGTCGTTGACCGCACCAAGTGGACCGACGAAGACCAGATGGTCCTGGAGCGCGTGCAGTACGTTACCGGCCCATTGATCGTTGCGCTGAACAAGACCGACCGCATCGAAGACAAAGCCGAGCTGATGCCGCACCTGAGCTGGTTGCAGGAGCAGTTGCCGAACGCGCAGATCATCCCGATCTCCGCGCAGCACGGGCACAACCTCGACGCGCTGGAAAAGGTTATCGCTGATCATCTGCCGGAGAACGATCACTTCTTCCCGGAAGACCAGATCACCGACCGCAGCAGCCGGTTCCTTGCCGCCGAACTGGTACGCGAGAAAATCATGCGCCAGATGGGCGCTGAGCTGCCGTACCAGATCACCGTCGAAATCGAAGAGTTCAAGCAGCAGGGCAAGACCCTGCACATTCATGCTTTGATCCTCGTTGAGCGCGACGGCCAGAAGAAGATCATCATTGGCGACAAGGGCGAGCGTATCAAACGCATCGGCACCGAAGCGCGCAAGGACATGGAGCTGCTGTTCGACTCCAAGATCATGCTCAACCTGTGGGTCAAGGTGAAGGGCGGCTGGTCCGATGACGAGCGTGCGCTGCGTTCGCTGGGTTACGGCGACCTGTAAGTACACGGTTGTCGCAACACCGAAAAAACCTGTGGGAGCGAGCTTGCTCGCGAAGGCGTAGTGCCAGACGACATATTTGTTGACTGACACCCTGCATTCGCGAGCAAGCTCGCTCCCACATTGGTTTTGGGGTGAATAAAAAACCGCGTTTTTATCAATGAGAGCTCCATGTCGCAAAACCCGCCTCCCGCCCAACCCGCCTACGTCCTGCATTCTCGCGCCTACCGCGAAACCAGTGCGTTGGTGGACTTCCTCACGCCGCAAGGTCGGCTGCGGGCGGTGTTGCGCAGTGCGCGGGGCAAGGCCGGGACATTGGCGCGGCCGTTCGTGGCGCTGGAAGTCGAGTTTCGTGGCAAGGGCGAGCTGAAGAACGTCGGGCGCATGGAGAGCTCTGGCACCTCGGCGTGGCTCAACGGTGAAGCGCTGTTCAGCGGTCTCTATCTCAATGAATTGCTGATTCGCCTGCTGCCTGCCGAAGACCCGCACCCGGGCGTCTTCGATCACTACGCCGCGACCTTGCTGGCATTGGCCGAAGGTCGTCCGCTGGAGCCGTTGCTGCGCTCCTTCGAATGGCGGCTGCTGGACGATCTCGGTTACGGCTTTTCGTTGAATACCGATGTCAATGGCGAACCTGTTGCGCCGGATGGTCTTTATCGTCTGCAAGTGGATGCCGGTCTTGAGCGGGTCTTCCTGCTACAACCCGGCCTGTTCAACGGCGTCGAATTACTGGCCATGGCCGAAGCCGACTGGACCGCCCCCGGCGCGCTCTCCGCCGCCAAGCGCTTGATGCGTCAGGCACTGGCTGTTCACCTGGGCGGTCGTCCTCTCGTCAGTCGCGAGCTGTTTCGCAAGCCCTAAGGGTCTGTTTACGTCTGGACGCGGCGCAACGGGCGCTGGCTGCGCGCAGGGCCGCGTTGCTCGGAACTCATTTGGCGCAACCAAACTTCGTTCCTCGCGCCTTGCCCTGCACTCAGCCAGCATCCCGTTGCCGCCGCGCCCAGACGTAAACAGACCCTTCACCGTGTATGCTGTGCGCCGAATCTTTTTCTTCAGGAGCGCGCATCCGTGACCACCAGCAATCGCATTCTTCTTGGCGTGAACATCGACCACGTCGCCACCCTGCGTCAGGCTCGTGGCACGCGCTACCCGGATCCGGTCAAGGCGGCGCTGGACGCGGAAGAGGCGGGGGCCGATGGCATCACCGTGCACCTGCGTGAAGACCGTCGGCATATCCAGGAGCGCGATGTCTTGCTGCTCAAGGATGTGCTGCAAACCCGCATGAACTTCGAAATGGGCGTCACCGAAGAAATGATGGCGTTTGCCGAACGCATTCGTCCGGCGCACATTTGCCTGGTGCCGGAAACCCGTCAGGAGCTGACCACTGAAGGTGGCCTGGATGTGGCGGGGCAGGAAGAGCGCATCAAGGCAGCGGTTGAGCGCCTGTCGAAGATCGGCAGCGAAGTGTCGCTGTTCATCGATGCCGACGAGCGCCAGATCGCAGCGTCGAAGCGTGTCGGTGCGCCGGCCATCGAACTGCACACCGGCCGTTACGCCGATGCCGAAACCCCGACCGAAGTGGCAGAAGAGCTCAAGCGTGTCGCCGATGGCGTGGCGTTTGGTCTGGCCCAAGGCCTGATCGTTAACGCGGGTCACGGCTTGCACTACCACAACGTTGAAGCCGTAGCGGCGATCAAAGGCATCAACGAACTGAACATCGGCCATGCGCTGGTGGCGCATGCGTTGTTCGTCGGGTTCAAGTCTGCTGTGTCTGAAATGAAAGCGCTGATTCTGGCCGCTGCCAAGCACTAAGATCACCGCGTAACAACTGTGGGAGCGAGCCTGCTCGCGAAAGCGGTGTATCAGTCAAGCATGATGTCGACTGACACGACGCCTTCGCGAGCAGGCTCGCTCCCACATTTGGTTCCAGGGTCTGTTAGAGCGGGGCAGGTTCTTGAGCGGGTTTCGACTTGTCGATACCGGGCACATGCAGATTGCCCTCAGCCACTTGATCACCCTCAAGTTGCGGCTGCGTCACCCAAGTCAAAATGTCGTAGTAACGACGAATGTTCGCCACAAAGTGCACCGGCTCGCCGCCTCGGGCGTAGCCATAACGCGTCTTGCTGTACCACTGTTTCTGCGACAGGCGCGGCAGGATTTTCTTCACGTCCAGCCATTTGTCCGGGTTCAGCCCTTCCTTGGCCGTCAGCTTGCGCGCGTCATCCAGGTGGCCACTGCCGACGTTGTAGGCCGCGAGGGCGAACCAGGTGCGATCCGGCTCCTTGATCGAATCGTCGAGCTGATCCTTCATATAAGCCAGGTACTTGGCGCCGCCCATGATGCTCTGCTTCGGATCGAGGCGGTTGGACACGCCCATTGCCTGTGCCGTGTTCTGGGTCAGCATCATCAGCCCGCGCACGCCGGTCTTCGAGGTAACCGTCGGCTGCCACAGCGATTCCTGATAACCAATGGCCGCCAGCAGACGCCAGTCGACTTTCTCTTTCTTCGCGTAATTCTTGAAGTGCTGTTCGTATTTCGGCAGGCGCTGCTGCAAGTGCTGGGCGAAGGTCGTGGCGCCCATATAGCCGAGAACATCGACGTGGCCGTAATAGCGATCCTTCAAGCGTTGCAGGGTGCCGTTCTTCTGCACTTTGTCCAGGTACGCGTTGATTTCGTTGAGCAGACTGTTGTCTTCGCCGGGGCCGACCGCCCAGCTCTGGCTGCGCGCATCACCGAGGTCGAAGGCCACACGAATGTTGGTGAAGTACACCTGATTCATCGCCACTTCGTTGGAATCGACCAGGGTCAGGTCGATCTGGCCTTCATCGACCATGCGCAGCAGGTCGACCACTTCAACCGCGTCTGACTCTTCGTATTCGATGCCGGGGAATTTCTTTTTCAGCTCCGCCAGTTGCTCGGCGTGGGTGCTGCCCTTGAGCACCATGATCTTCTTGCCGACCAGATCGCCAGGATCGGTTGGCCGTGACTGGCCGTTGCGATAGATGATCTGCGGGGTGACTTCAAGGTAGGAGTGCGAGAACCGCACCTGCTGCTTGCGCTGTTCGCTGCTGACCAGACCGGCGGCGGCCAGCACCGGGCCGTTCGGCTTGCCGATCTGATCGAACAAGTCATCGAGGTTGTCGGCGGTCTCGATCTTCAGCTCTACGCCCAAATCGTCGGCGAAGCGCTTCACCAGCTCGTATTCGAAGCCGGTTTCACCGCTGCGATCCTGAAAGTAGGTGGCGGGGCTGTTACGGGTAATCACCCGCAGCACACCATCCTCCTTTACGCGCTCGAGTGTGTTGGGTTTATCAACACAGCCACCGAGCATCAGGAAGAGTCCGGTTGCGATCAGCCATTTGGCGTACCGCGGACGCAAAGCCGTTGGGAAAAACATCTGCGCAGTATACGCAAACGGCTGCGGGCGCCATATCTCGACAGTGCAGGGCGAGTCTGCTAGCGATCACAAAACTGCACGAAACCCCGCAGAAACGGGGCTTGACGGCATTTTGTTACAGTAAAAATAAGCGGCATCTGAATCGCTGATTTACCTGACTCTGAAGTCGGAAACACAGATTGATACCCGAGTGCAACCGTGCGTAGCGTTTCGGGTGATGTTGAGGGCGGTTTAGGCTAGAATGCACGGCCTCAAAGCACACCCCTTCCCGAGGCTGTCCCGAAGATGTTGATCCTGCGCGGCGCTCCTGCCCTTTCTGCCTTTCGCCACAGCAAACTCCTTGAGCAACTGAGCCAGAAGGTTCCGGCTGTCAGTGGCTTGTATGCTGAATTCGCTCACTTCGCCGAAGTCACCGGCGTCCTGACCGGCGACGAACAGCAGGTGCTTGCGCGCCTTCTGAAGTACGGTCCAAGTGTTCCGGTACAAGAGCCGACCGGCCGTCTGTTTTTGGTGTTGCCGCGTTTCGGCACCATCTCGCCATGGTCGAGCAAGGCCAGCGACATCGCCCGCAACTGCGGCCTGAGCAAGATCCAGCGTCTGGAGCGCGGTATCGCCTTCTACGTTGCCGGTCAGTTCAGCGAAGCCGAAGCGCAGCAGATTGCCGACGTGCTGCATGACCGCATGACCCAGATCGTCCTGGCTAACCTCGAGCAGGCCGCCGGTCTGTTCAGCCACGCCGAGCCGAAGCCGCTGACTGCAATCGACATCCTCGGTGGTGGTCGCGCTGCGCTGGAAAAAGCCAACACCGAGCTGGGCCTGGCTCTGGCTGAAGACGAGATCGATTACCTGGTCAATGCCTTCAACGGTCTCAAGCGCAACCCGCACGACATCGAACTGATGATGTTCGCCCAGGCCAACTCCGAGCACTGCCGCCACAAAATCTTCAACGCCAGTTGGGATATTGATGGTGAGAACCAGGAAAAAAGCCTGTTCGGCATGATCAAGAACACCTACGTGATGCACAGCGAAGGCGTTCTGTCGGCTTATAAGGACAACGCTTCGGTGATCGTCGGCAACGTTGCCGGCCGTTTCTTCCCGAATCCTGAAACCCGCCAGTACGGCGCGGTGCAGGAGCCGGTGCACATCCTGATGAAGGTTGAAACCCACAACCACCCGACCGCAATTGCTCCGTTCCCGGGCGCGTCCACCGGTTCCGGCGGCGAAATCCGTGACGAAGGTGCAACCGGCCGTGGCGCCAAGCCAAAGGCTGGCCTGACCGGTTTCACCGTGTCCAACCTGCAGATCCCGGGCTTCGAACAGCCGTGGGAAGTGCCGTACGGCAAGCCTGAGCGCATTGTTACCGCGCTGGACATCATGATCGAAGGCCCGCTCGGCGGCGCTGCGTTCAACAACGAATTCGGTCGTCCGGCCCTGACCGGTTACTTCCGTACCTTCGAACAGTCGATCACCACCCCGCACGGTGACGAAGTTCGTGGTTACCACAAGCCGATCATGCTCGCTGGCGGCATGGGCAACATCCGTGAAGAACACGTCAAGAAAGGCGAGATCGTCGTTGGCTCCAAGCTCATCGTCCTCGGCGGCCCGGCGATGTTGATCGGTCTGGGCGGCGGCGCCGCGTCCTCGATGGCCACAGGCACCAGCTCGGCGGATCTCGACTTCGCTTCCGTGCAGCGTGAAAACCCTGAAATGGAGCGTCGCTGCCAGGAAGTCATCGACCGTTGCTGGCAACTGGGCGACAAAAACCCGATCAGCTTCATCCACGACGTCGGCGCGGGCGGTCTGTCCAACGCCTTCCCGGAACTGGTCAACGACGGCGACCGCGGTGGCCGTTTCGAACTGCGCAACATTCCCAACGACGAGCCGGGCATGGCCCCGCACGAAATCTGGTCCAACGAATCCCAGGAACGTTACGTTCTGGCGGTAGGCCCTGAGGACTTCGAGCGCTTCCAGGCGATCTGTGAACGTGAGCGTTGCCCGTTTGCTGTAGTCGGCGAAGCCACTGCCGAGCCGCAACTGACCGTGACCGACAGCCACTTCGGCAACAACCCGGTGGACATGCCACTGGAAGTGTTGCTGGGCAAAGCCCCGCGCATGCACCGTTCGGTAGTTCGTGAAGCCGAATTGGGCGATGACTTCGATCCGTCGAACCTCGACATCACCGAGTCCATCGAGCGCGTTCTGCATCACCCGGCCGTGGCGAGCAAAAGCTTCCTGATCACCATCGGCGACCGCACCATCACCGGCCTCGTGGCCCGTGACCAAATGGTTGGCCCATGGCAGGTTCCGGTGGCCGACGTTGCTGTCACCGCCACCAGTTTTGACGTCTACACCGGTGAAGCGATGGCAATGGGCGAGCGGACTCCGCTGGCACTGCTGGACGCTCCGGCGTCGGGCCGCATGGCCATTGGCGAAACCCTGACCAACATCGCTGCTTCGCGCATCAACAAGCTCTCCGACATCAAACTGTCGGCGAACTGGATGTCGGCTGCCGGCCACCCGGGCGAAGACGCGCGTCTGTACGACACTGTGAAAGCGGTCGGTATGGAACTGTGCCCTGAGCTGGGCATCACCATTCCGGTGGGCAAGGACTCGATGTCCATGGCCACCCGCTGGAACGATAACGGCGAAGAAAAAACCGTGACCTCGCCGATGTCGCTGATCGTGACCGGTTTCGCGCCAGTGGCTGACATCCGTCAGACCCTGACTCCGGAACTGCGCATGGACAAGGGCACCACCGACCTGATCCTGATCGACCTCGGTCGCGGTCAGAACCGTATGGGTGCTTCGATCCTTGCTCAGGTTCACGGCAAGCTCGGCAAACATGCGCCGGATGTCGATGACGCCGAAGACCTGAAAGCCTTCTTCGCAGTGATCCAGGGCCTCAACGCCGACGGTCACCTGCTGGCTTACCACGACCGTTCCGACGGTGGTCTGCTGACCTCCGTGGTGGAAATGGCCTTCGCCGGCCACTGCGGTCTGAGCCTGAACCTGGACAGCGTTGCCGAGTCTTCGGCGGAAATCGCTGCGATCCTGTTCAACGAAGAGCTGGGTGCCGTGATCCAGGTTCGTCAGGACGCCACGCCAGATATCCTCGCGCAATTCAGCGCGGCCGGTCTGGGCGACTGCGTGTCGGTGATCGGTCAACCGATCAACAATGGCCAGATCAACATCACCTTCAACGGTGACACCGTGTTCGAAGGTCAGCGTCGTCTGCTGCAACGTCAGTGGGCCGAGACCAGCTACCAGATCCAGCGTCTGCGTGATAACGCCGACTGCGCTGAGCAAGAGTTCGACGTGCTGCTGGAAGAAGACAACCCGGGCCTGAGCGTCAAGCTCAGCTACGACGTCAACCAGGACATAGCCGCGCCTTACATCAAGAAAGGCATCCGCCCTCAGGTTGCCGTGCTGCGTGAGCAGGGCGTCAACGGTCAGGTGGAAATGGCCGCCGCGTTCGACCGCGCCGGTTTCAACGCGATCGACGTGCACATGAGCGATATTCTGGCCGGCCGTGTCGACCTGAACGAGTTCAAAGGTCTGGTGGCCTGCGGTGGTTTCTCCTACGGCGACGTTCTCGGCGCCGGTGAAGGCTGGGCCAAGTCGGCACTGTTCAACAGCCGCGCCCGCGATGCGTTCCAGGGCTTCTTCGAGCGTAACGACAGCTTCACCCTCGGCGTGTGCAACGGTTGCCAGATGATGTCCAACCTGCACGAGCTGATTCCGGGCAGCGAATTCTGGCCGCACTTCGTGCGCAACCGCTCCGAGCAGTTCGAAGCGCGTGTCGCGATGGTTCAGGTTCAGGAGTCGAACTCGATCTTCCTGCAAGGCATGGCCGGTTCGCGTATGCCGATCGCCATTGCTCACGGTGAAGGTCACGCTGAGTTCTCCAGCGAAGAAGCACTGCTGGAAGCCGATCTGTCCGGTTGCGTGGCGATGCGTTTCGTCGACAACCATGGCAAGGTCACCGAGCGTTATCCGGCCAACCCGAACGGTTCGCCGCGCGGGATTACCGGTCTCACCAGCCGTGATGGCCGTGTGACGATCATGATGCCGCACCCGGAGCGTGTGTTCCGCGCGGTGCAGAACTCGTGGCGTTCGGAAGACTGGAACGAGGATGCACCTTGGATGCGTATGTTCCGTAACGCGCGCGTCTGGGTGAACTAAGGCCTGTGTACAAGCTGGCGTTTTTTGTTCCTGACAGTCATGTCGAGGTGGTCAAAGGGGCTGTGTTCGCTGCCGGTGGTGGGCGGATCGGTGACTATGACCACTGTGCGTGGCAGGTGCTTGGTCTGGGCCAGTTTCGACCTTTGGACGGGAGTCAGCCGTTTATTGGTGAGGCAGGGCAGGTTGAGCGGGTTGAGGAATGGAAGGTTGAGCTTGTGGTGGCGGATGAGTTGATCGTTGCTGTTGTGGCGGCGCTTAAGTTGAGCCATCCCTACGAGACGCCGGCTTATGAGGTGTGGCGGCTGGAAGATTTCTGATCTTCTTTGCTGCTGAAACAAGAAACCCGCAGATGAGGGATTGTCTGCGGGTTTTTTGTTGCCTGCGATTTGCTGTTCTGTAGGAGTGAGCCTGCTCGCGATGGCGCCCTGACAGGCGACCATGTTCTGGCTGACTGAGTGAATATCCGTTTCTTCGGGTGCTGCGGCTGGCGGTTTCGCCCTTACGGCGACTCACTTTTTTTACAAACGCCTAAAAAAAGTAAGCAAAAAAACGCTTGCCCCAACGTTCGGCCCACTCGCTAAAGCTCGGGGTTCCTTCGCTCCGGGATCCATCCGGGCGCATCGCCTACGGTTTGCTTCGCTGCACCTCCTCTCGATGCATTTGGCTGCGCCAAACGGTCGCTGCGCTCCCACCCCCGGATAAATCCCTCCTCTCAGCCTGCCGACGGGGCCGGTGGATCAAGATCAAGAGCAGGCGAGCTGACACTCGGCCTATTGAGTGGTGAGGAGCGGGGTGGTGGTGTTGCTTTGCTCTGTGGGAGCTGGCTTGCCAGCGATGGCGGCCTGGAGGTTAGGAAACTATTCGGCGGGCTTCGTTTTTTTTTGGGCCAGGTACTCTTTTAGGGTTAATTTGCTGTTCCGATCCTTGTTGTATTCATCCCAAACCCAAGTTCTCATGGTTTTTTCAAAGCCTTGAGCACCGTTGGCGAACTCTTCGAAAGTAAGAGTTCCGTCTGAATTTTCATCAAGATCTCTGAAGGTTTTTTTCAGATGTTCCAGTTGTTCTGCGTCCGTCATTTTCTTTGCCATGTCGCAGCCATCCTTAATGAATTGAGCTTCGGGTTATCGAGGCTACGACATAAAAACTGCCTGATTCAGTCAACGTAATAAGGTCGATCAAGGCGGTCAACTGTCAGACCTGACAGTTGACAGTGCCAGCAATGTGGGGGGCAGCCGAGCTGGCGCTCATCCTGTTTGAGCGGTGTGTGATCGACTTGGGTTTTGTGCTGGATTCGCCCCTCATCGGAACGCCGCCCGCCCAGCCCTTTCCCGAGGGAGAGGGAGTCGATTTGTGTGCTATTCAAGCCTGAGTTTGGTTCGGAGAGAGGGGGCCGATTTGTGGGGTGCGAAACTGAGTTCGGCTAGGGGAGAGTGAGGGATTAATGGGCTTTTCAAAACCTGAATTCGACTTGGTATTTCATGTCGGCGTACATCCACCAAACACCTCGGTCAGTCCCCTCTCCCTCTGGGAGAGGGCTAGGGTGAGGGTTTGCTTTTGGCTGTTTAATGATGTGTCGAATAGCCAGAACCTTCCCACAAGGTTTTCAGGTTGTCCGTCGGACGTCGGGTCTCTAGTCTTTGGCTGTCACCGCAAATCGGTGATCGGGCGTGAGAACCCGGTAAGAGGTTTTAATCAAACGTCAGTAGCACCATAATCGCCGCCAGCTCATTTGCTGCTGGTGATGTTCTATGGCGGCTGTGTGCGGGCGGACTTCGGTTCGGCCGGGTTGATCTCTTACCGGTTTCTCACTCCGCACATAGCTGCCACCTCTTCGTCGCGTGAGAAACGACCAGTGATGGCTCAATCATTGATTAGAGATCATTGCAATGACTAAGCCCGTACCCGATCCACCCGAAACCAAAACCCCACTCGAAGAAGCCCTCCGCGCCGAAGACCAGGCCCGAAACCGCGAAGCCATCAAACGCGCCCTCGACTTCTATCTGTGCCCCGACCCCGCAAAGCCCTGCCGACCGAGCACCATGTTCATGGTCCGCCCAGAGGTCGACACCGAAAGCCTGCTCGCCCACGCCTGCGAATCGTTAGCCTCGGCAAGCACCGCCGCCAGCAACTTCGCCAATGAGCTAAGCGGTTCTCAGCGCAGCACCGTATTAGGCATCCAGCAAATCGTCATGCTTGCCGAACTGGCGGTAAACCGCGCACTGGATCGGGTAGACCCGCAAACCTGATCTATACGGGGACATCGCAAACAGGTTCGCCCCATTTGGATAGGGGCGAGCCTGCTCAAACGCATGACTTTGCAGATTGACGTTCGCGGCTCAATTCAGTGGCAGATGTGGCGTTGACCGTTCATCGCAAACAGCCCTTGACCTGTAATTTCTGACAGTGGTGCGATACCTCCAACTCCTTTTAGATAAGCCTTCCATCCAAAACGGGTAAGAAGGAACTTAGATATGTCTGCTGAAAAAAATGTTGTGCCAGTAATCACCTATGTGAAAGACGAAAACGGCCTAGAAATTCCCAACGGTGGCGCCACTTTTGCAACTTCTGTGCACTTGAGCGGGATTGCAGTTGCTGGAGAGAGAGTTGAAATCCTCGACGCTTCTGTTGTGAAGGGGCAAGTAATCGCCAGTGGTACAGGAAGCTGGGCGCTGCACCTGACAGGTCTGGCGCTGGGTGCTCATTCGATTGCGGCCAGAGGAAGCGCTGGTATGTCACAGGCTCGTATGTTTACCGTTGTTGCAGCGAAGTAACTGCCGAAAAAAAGCCGCTGTGCTTCATAGCGCAGCGGCTTTTCCTTGATCAGCAAGGCTGTTTGATTTTGCTTTGGCTTAAACCTTCGTACTGACCTCACTGCGATTGACCAGCGCTTCAAGTGCTCCACTCAAACTCGCAGCTTTGTCACCCACCAACAAGTGCCAGACCCCACCCTCCAACTGGCTGACACCCTGGCAACCCAGCTCCTTCAACTGCGCCTCGGACAGTGCCTTGCCATCCGCCAACAGCAAGCGAATCCGACTCATGGCAATGCAATCCAGTTGCAGCACGTTGTCGCCACCGCCCAGTGCGGTCAGCCATTGCTGCGCTTCGGAGCCGGCAATCACAGCGGCTTTCGACTCATCAGCAACAACAGATGTCTCAACCAGAACGGCACGTCCCAGAGAAGGCATCGCCAGACGAATCTCATCGGCAATACTGTCCGCCATCGGCCCGACAACCACCTGCAAACTTCCACCCTTGCCCGGACGCACAACCGCCATTGCCCCCAACGCTTTCAGGTCTGCATTCGAAGCCTTGTTGCGATCAACCATCTCCAGTCGCAACCGCGTGGTGCAGGCGCCGACGGTGAGCAAGTTCTCTGCTCCGCCCAACGCCTTGATGTAGGCACTGGCGCGCTCGTTCTCAGTCAGTACGGCTTTTTCACTGACAGCGACATCCTCACGCCCCGGCGTCTTCAAGTTGAAGCGACGAATGCAGAAATCAAACACCGCGTAATACACCACGGCGTAAGCCAGCCCGACCGGAATCACCAACCAGCCATTGGTCGAGCGCCCCCAACCCAGCACCATGTCGATGAAGCCGCCGGAGAAGGTAAAACCCAAATGGATGTTCAGCGCATTGGTGATCGCCATCGACAACCCGGTCAGCAGCGCATGCAGCAGATACAACAACGGCGCCAGAAACATGAAGGCGAATTCAATCGGCTCGGTCACCCCAGTCAAAAACGACGTCAAAGCCATCGACAGAAAAATCCCGCCCATCACCTTGCGCCGTTCCGGCAGGGCGTTGCGATACATCGCCAGGCACGCGGCGGGCAGGCCGAAGATCATCATCGGGAACATGCCGGTCATGAACTGGCCGCCCTTCGGATCACCGGCGAAGTAGCGCGACAGGTCACCCGTCACCAGAGCCCCGGTAGTTGGATCGGTGAAGTTGCCGAACACGAACCACGCCATGTTGTTGAGGATATGGTGCAGGCCGGTGACGATCAGCAGGCGGTTGAACACGCCAAACACGAACGCGCCGATACTGCCGCTTTCCATCATCAGCGCACCAAACGCGTTGATGCCGTGCTGGATCGGCGGCCAGATATAGCCGAACACGACACCGAGGCCGACCGCCGCGAACCCGGTGACAATCGGTACAAACCGTCGGCCACCGAAGAACGCCAGGTATTCCGGCAGCTTGATGTCCTTGAAGCGATTGTACAGCGCGCCCGCCATCAGGCCGCTGACGATCCCGGCGAGCATGCCCATGTTGATGCTCGCATCGAGCACCTTCAGCGTGGAGATCATCACCAGATAACCGATCACTCCGGCAAGACCGGCGGTACCGTTGTTGTCCTTGGCGAAACCGACGGCGATGCCGATGGCGAAGATCATCGCCAGGTTGGCGAAGATCACTTGGCCGGCATCGTGAATGATCGCGATGTTCAGCAGGTCGGTGTCACCCAGGCGCAGCAGCAGGCCGGCAATCGGCAGGATCGCGATCGGCAGCATCAGCGCGCGGCCGAGGCGTTGCAGGCCTTCGATGAAGAGTTGGTACATGGCGTTTGTCCTTTTTGTTTTTGTTAGCGCAGAGGCCAATGTTGATGACAGGCGTGACGCACGGCGGTGGCGCTGCTCAGCTTGAGCAGGTCACGACTGAGGCGCTGGCATTCGGCTTCGTGCAGTTGACGCACGCGGTCCTTGATTTCACCGATCTGCACCGGGCTGACCGACAGTTCGCTCACGCCGAGGCCGATCAAAACGGGTGTGGCCAGCGGGTCGGAGGCGAGGGCGCCGCAGACGCCGACCCAACGCTTGTGCACCGCCGCGCCTTCGCAGGTCATGGCGATCAGGCGCAGCAGCGCCGGGTGCAGGGCGTCGACCCTAGCGGCCAAGCCTGCGTGGTCGCGGTCCATGGCCAAGGTGTATTGGGAGAGATCGTTGGTGCCGATGGAAAGGAAGTCCGCATGTTCGGCCAGTTGTTCGGCCTGCAATGCGGCGGCAGGGACTTCGATCATTACGCCGATTTCCGGGCGTTGGGTGATCTTCAGCTCCAGGCACAACGCATCTACGCGTTGGCGGATGTGCAGCAACTCATCCACTTCGGTGACCATCGGCAACAGGATCCGGCAGCGGCGCAGCGGGCTGACTTGCAGCAGCGCGCGCAGTTGCTGGTCGAGGATTTCCGGGCGCGCCTGAGCCAGACGAATGCCGCGCAGGCCGAGCACCGGGTTGGCCTCGACCGGCAGCGGCAGGTAGTCGAGTTGCTTGTCGCCGCCGACGTCGATGGTGCGGATGATCACCGGGTGCTCGCCCATCGCGTCCAGTACGCCTTGATAGGCCGCACGCTGTTCTTCGACATCCGGCGCGGTCTGACGATCGACGAACAAAAACTCAGTGCGCAACAGACCAACGCCATCAGCGCCGTTGGCGAAGGCATCTACCGCTTCACCGCTGGAGGCAACGTTGGCGACGACTTCGATGGTCACGCCGTTGCGGGTTTCTGCCGGCAAGTGAGCCTTGGCTTGCTGTGCGTCGCGGCGCTGCTGACGGTCGAGTTGCGCCTGCTGAACTTCAGCCAGACGTTCGGCATTTGGCGTCAGTTCGAGGCGTCCTCCGTCGGCATCGAGCACCACCGCTTGGCCTTGTCGCTGATCAAGCAACGCAGAACCCAACGCCACCATGCACGGCAGACCTTTGCCGCGAGCGAGAATCGCCACGTGTGAAGTCGCGCCACCCTCGGCCATGCATAACCCGGCAACGCCTTGCGCGCTGAGTTGCAGCAGATCCGAAGGCGTCAGTTCATGAGCGGCAACAATGGCGCCGGCCGGCACGTCGTAATGCCACGCCTCACCGAGCAACGCACGCAACACCCGTTGCTTGAGGTCACGCAGATCGTTGGCGCGCTCGGCCAGCAGCGCGCTGCCGGTGTGCTGCAGCATTTCGCACTGCACGTCGATTGACTGGCTCCAGGCGTGAGTTGCCGCACAACCTTGTTCGATGGATCGCTGTGCAGCGTCGAGCAGCGCCGGATCTTCCAACAGTGCCAGATGCGCGGCGAAGATTGCTTCTTCGTCGGCATTCCTGTGTTTTTTCGCTTGCGCGAGGGTGGCGTCGATTTCGTTGCGGACCTGAGTCAGCGCCGTGTCGAGCACCTGCTGTTGCCGTAGCGGATCATGATTGCCCGCATCCGCCGGCAAACTGATCGCGTTCAAACGAAACAGCGGCCCGCCAACCAGTCCTGGCGCGGCGCAGACACCGTGCAACACGCCAGCCTCGGCTGGGCGTTTAAGCGACGCGAGACTCACCGGCGCCGCAGCGTGATGATCATCCGGCAGCGCGGTGGCCAGCGCCGTAAGCAACGCTTGCAACGCCGCTTCAGCATCCGGCCCCTGACAGCTGACCTGCACTTCATCCTGCTCGCCAACCGCCAGGCCCATCAAACCGATCAGGCTGTTGCACGGCGCCGATTTGCCGGCGAAGTGCAGTTGCGACTGGCTCTTGAACCCTTGCGCAGTCTGCCGAATCAACGCAGCCGGGCGGGCATGCAAACCACCGCGATGGGCCACCAGAACATGGCCATGAACCTCAGGCCCGTCGATGGCTGCTGCGCTCGCCGCCAAACCGTTGCGCGCAATAATGTGCAGCAACGGCTCGCCGACTTTCACTGCTTTGAGCGTAATCGGCCGCACCTGAAAATCCTGGCTGTTAGTCAGGATCAACAGGCTGACCAGGCTTTTGCATTGCTGGCCGACCTTGTCCAGGTCATAGCGCAACAACGGCTGGCCCTTGCTGACGCGGGTGCCATCCTTGACCAGCATCGAGAAGCCTTCGCCGTTCAACTCAACGGTATCGAGGCCCAGATGCAGAAGGATCTCCGCGCCGTTGTCGGCACGCACGGTGAGCGCGTGGCCGGTGCGGGCGACGTGAATGATCATTCCGGCGCACGGCGAATACAGCGTGTCGTTGATCGGGTCGATGGCAATGCCGTCGCCCATCGCGCCGCTGGCGAACACCGCGTCCGGGACTTTGGCGAGCGTGAGCACCGGGCCGCTGAGCGGGGCGCTAAGGGTCAGCTCTTTATTGTTGTTGTGCATGGCTCGGTCTCATCGGTTATATCTCGGTTCGATGTCCCCTGTAGGAGCTGCCGAAGGCTGCGATCTTTTGATCTTGTCTTTCTGTGAATCAAAATCAAAAGATCGCAGCCTTCGGCAGCTCCTACAGGTTTGCTTCAATTAATGCGTGCGGGTCACTTTGCTCAGGTGACGTGGCTGATCCGGGTCCATGCCACGGGCCACGGCCAGACCGGCGGCCATCACGTAGAAGCTCTGGATCGCCAGAATCGGATCAAGGGCCGGGTGCTCGGCGCGGGTCAGAGTCAGGTCGCGCTCGCTGACATCGTCCGGCGCAGCGAGCAATACGTGAGCGCCGCGTTGACGCATTTCCGCCGCGAGGCTCAACAGGCCGGCCTGTTCGGCACCGCGTGGGGCGAAAACCAGCAACGGGTAGTGTTCATCGATCAGTGCCATCGGGCCGTGACGGACTTCGGCGCTGCTGAACGCTTCGGCCTGAATCGCCGAGGTTTCCTTGAATTTCAGCGCCGCTTCCTGAGCAATGGCAAAACCGGCGCCACGGCCGATGACCATCAAACGCTCGCAATCGCGCAGCGCTTCGATGGCCATGCTCCAGTCCTGTTTCGCCGCTTCGCGCAGGCCTTCAGGCAGGGCGTTGCCGGCCTCGAGCAATTCGTTGTCCTCTTTCCAGTGCGCGATCAAACGAGCGCTGGCGCTGAGGGTGGCGATAAAACTTTTGGTCGCGGCGACGCTGCTTTCAGTACCGGCGAGAAGCGGTACGCTGAACTCGCACGCGGCTTCCAGTGGCGAATCGGCGGCGTTGACCATCGACACACTGAGCGCGCCACGCTTGCGCAACAGACGCAAGCTGTTGACCAGATCCGGGCTCTGCCCCGACTGGGAAAAAGCGAACGCGACCTGACCGCTGACCCTCAACGGCGCCTGCTGCATGGTCACCACCGACATCGGCAACGACGCCACCGGCACGCCAAGTTGCTGCATGGTCAGGTAGGCGAAGTAGCTCGCCGCGTGGTCGGAGCTGCCGCGCGCAACGGTCATTGCCACTTGCGGTGGCTGACGGCGCAGGCGCCCGGCAATTTCGATCATTTGCGGGTCGAGCTGTTGCAGTTGGGCTTGCACGGCCTCGAACGAGGACAGCGCCTCCTCAAGCATTTTTGAAGTCAATGTCTTCTCCTTCGACCATGACGGCGGTCAGTGTGAGTGAGCGATCCAGCCGCACGCAGTCGGCCCAGGCTCCTGGTTGCAGGCGCCCGCGTTCAGTGATGCCGAGATAGTCGGCAGGGAATTGCGACAGACGTTGCGAGGCTTCGGCGATCGGCAAACCGATCTTCACCAAGTTACGCAGGGCCTGATCCATGGTCAGCGTGCTGCCGGCCAACGTGCCGTCGGGCAGGCGTACGCCGCCCAGGCATTTGGTCACGGTGTGGCTGCCGAGCTTGTATTCACCGTCGGGCATGCCGGCGGCAGCGGTCGAATCGGTCACGCAATACAGGCACGGGATCGAGCGCAGAGCCACGCGAATCGCGCCGGGATGTACGTGCAGCAAATCCGGAATCAGCTCGGCGAATTTCGCGTGGGCCAGCGCGGCGCCGACGATGCCCGGCTCGCGGTGATGCAGAGGGCTCATGGCGTTATAGAGATGGGTGAAACTGGTCGCGCCGGCATCGAGTGCGGCAACGCCTTCCTCGTAACTGCCGAGGGTGTGGCCGATCTGCATGCGCACGCCACGGCTGCTCAGCTCACGAATCAACGCGTCGTGACCGGCGATTTCCGGGGCGATGGTGATCACCCGGATCGGCGCCAGTGTCAGGTATTCTTCGACTTCGGCCATTAACGCGGTGTGGGCGAAGTTCGGTTGCGCGCCGAGTTTTCCTGGATTGATGTACGGGCCTTCGAGGTGTACGCCGAGGACTCGCGCGGCACCTTTCGGACGCTGTTCGCAGAACTCTCCGACTTCTTTCAAGACGCTGGAGATCTCGGCGCTCGGCGCGGTCATGGTGGTGGCCAGCAGCGAGGTGGTGCCGAAACGCACGTGGGTTCTGGTGATGGTCTCGAAGGCGCTGGCGCCTTCCATGATGTCTTTGCCACCGCCGCCGTGGACGTGCAGATCGATGAAACCCGGCAGCAGATACGGCAGGTCATTGTCGGCCGGATCGCAGGGCACGCCTTCGATCGACACGACTTTGCCGTGTTCGTGGACCAGCCGGCCGCGAATCCAGCCGCTGGCGGTAAGGATGTTGTCTTCGGACATTTTGGTTCTCGCTTTTGGCCGCGCTTAACGACGCAGCTCTTTATCTACGAAGCTCTGCAACAAAGTCGTAGTAGTCGTTGCGGCAATAGGTGTCGGTGACTTCAATCGGGGTGTTGTCTTCGAGGTAGCCGACCCGGGTCATCAGCAGCATCGCGGTGCCGGGGGCGATGCCGACCAGTGCGGCGAACTCGTCAGAGGCGTTGATCGCCTGGATGTGCTGCAGGGCGCGGACGATCGGCTTGCCGATGCCGTCGAGGTATTCGTAGAGCGAATCGCCGACCAATTGCGGCTTTGGCATGATCGAGGCGGGCAGGGTGCTCATTTCGATGGCCATGACCGTGTCATCGGCTTTGCGCAGACGCTTCATGCGCGCGACCTTGTCGTTCGGCGACAGGCTGAGGCGGATCAGTTCTTCGTGGGTCGGCAGGGTGATTTCGCGTTCCAGCCATTGCGAGCTGGGCACAAAACCCTTGAGGCGCAGCATCTCACTGAAACCCGAAAGGCGTGACAGCGGTTGTTCGAGGCGAGGGGTGATGAAAGTGCCGGAACCTTGCAGGCGACGAATCAGGCCTTGATCAAGCAGAACTTCCAGCGCCTTGCGCGCAGTCACTCGGGAAATGCCCAGTTGCTCGCTGAGGTTGCGTTCCGAGGGCATTGCCTGCTCGGACTTCCACTGCCCGGCATGAATCGCTGCTTCCAGATTGCGCGCTAACTGCAGGTACAGCGGCGTCGGCTGGGAGTCGTCCGGGCGTAGGGTATGGAGGTCGTTCATGTAGGGCATTTCCGTCGCGAGTATAGGATTGTTGTGGCTCGCTTGTGGGGCGGAAATTAATACCACTTGAATACCATGTCAACGCACGGAAATGGGCTTTGGCCCAATGGAATGGAGGGTTTTAGGGGGTGTGGTTTCAAGTGGTATTAGTGTTGACCCATAAAAAGCAAAAGATCGCAGCCTGCGGCAGCGCCTACAGTTGAGAGTGGTATCACCTCTGTAGGCGCTGCCGCAGGCTGCGATCTTTTGATTTATTTTTTTGCAGGTGACCAGTGGTCAGGGTTTAAGGGCGAATTTCGACCATCGTGCCGTCCGGCACCAGGTTCCATACTTCGCGCATATCAACGTTGCGCATGGCGACGCAGCCGTCAGTCCAGTCCAGGGTGTGGAACAGGTCTTCCGGGGTCTCTTCCGAATCCGGCGTGCCGTGGATCATGATCATCCCGCCGGGCTCGACGCCCTCACGCCGGGCGCGGGCCGAATCGCTGATGTTCGGGTAGGAAATGTGCATCGACAGATTGAATTTGTCGCTGGTCTTGCGCCAGTCGATCCAATAGAAACCTTCTGGCGTGCGCTTGTCGCCTTCTATCAGTTTCGGACCTTTCTTCGCGCCTTTGCCCAGGGAAATGCGATAGGTCTTCAGCGGCTTGCCGTCGGCGATCAACTGCAGTTGATGCGCGGATTTAAGCACCAGAACTTTTTCGATAAGAGGTGTATTCGAAGGCGTCACGGTGGTCACGAAGGACGCTTGGGAGACGGTAACGAACGACAGGCAAAACAGGGCAAGCAACCAGCGCATTGAAACGATTCCCCAGGGAGTGACGCGGATAACCAACATTTTATATGTATGTGTACATGTAGGAGCTGCCGAAGGCTGCGATCTTTTTGTCGGCCATCACGCCAATGTCTTGATTAAATAATGACCGGCTGCGCCAACGGAGGAATCGATTCCGACCGAACCGGATACGCCTCGATACGCCGATCAGCGAAGAAGCATTCTAAGGTACGCCCCACCGTGCGGAAAGCCAGCTCGTCCCAGGGAATGTCGGCTTCGTCGAATAGTTGTACTTCGAGGCTCTCGGGGCCGGCGGCAAAGTCCAGGTCGACCAGTTCGGCGCGGAAGAACACATGCACCTGACTGATGTGCGGTACGTCGATCAGCGTGTAGATACTCAGGTTGCGTACCCGGGCGCAGGCTTCTTCGGCGGTTTCGCGTACGGCGGCCTGCTCGATGGTCTCGCCGTTCTCCATGAAGCCGGCGGGCAAGGTCCAGTAGCCGAGACGCGGCTCGATGGCGCGGCGGCAGAGCAACACTTTCGTGCCCCAGGTCGGCACGCAACCGGCGACGATATTGGGGTTTTGATAGTGAATGGTCTGACAGCTGTCACAGACAAATCGCAGCCGCGAATCGCCTTCGGGAATGCGCTGGGTGACCGGGTTACCGCAGTGGCTGCAAAATTTCATGCTGGGCTTCCTGAATGCTGCGCCTATCTTGGCGTGCAGCGGTGCCGGTCGGCAAGTTGTCGTTTCGCGACACGGCGGGTTTCGGGGGCTTGGGCGCTTGCAACGATTGGTGCATGATGCAGAGTAAGGCACAGATCGAGAACACTCATGCTGGACGAGCTACTGCATAGGGTTAGCAACCACACACCGCGCACGCTGGAGACCGACACCCGTTTCCCCGAGGCCGCCGTTCTGGTGCCGATCACCCGCAGTGACGAGCCGGAACTGGTACTGACCCTGCGCGCCAGCGGGCTCTCGACCCACGGCGGCGAAGTCGCGTTCCCCGGTGGCCGTCGCGACCCGGAAGACCCCGACCTGATCTTCACCGCGCTACGCGAAGCCGAAGAAGAGATCGGCCTGCCACCCGGCCTGGTTGAAATCATCGGCCCGCTCAGTCCGCTGATCTCCCTGCACGGCATCAAGGTCACGCCGTATGTCGGCGTCATCCCCGATTTTGTCGAGTATCTGGCCAACGATGCCGAGATTGCTGCGGTGTTCACTGTGCCGCTGGAATTCTTCCGCAAAGACCCCCGTGAACACACGCACCGCATCGACTATCAGGGTCGCAGTTGGTACGTGCCGAGCTACCGCTTTGGCGAGTACAAGATCTGGGGGCTGACGGCGATCATGATCGTCGAGTTGATCAATCTGCTCTATGACGCCAAGATCAGCCTGCACCAACCGCCGAAAAGCTTTCTTGATATTTGAACGCATCAATACCTGAGCCATCGGCAGAATGGCCATTCACCGTGAGCCCTGAGGAAAACAAGATGAAATACCGCTTGGGCGACGCCCGTGTCGAGACCCATCCACAAAGCTGGGTCGCCCCCAATGCCGTACTGGTGGGCAAGGTCAAACTCGAAGAGGGCGCCAACGTCTGGTTCAACGCCGTGCTGCGCGGCGACAACGAACTGATCCTGATCGGCAAGAACAGCAACGTCCAGGACGGCACGGTGATGCACACCGACATGGGCTTTCCGCTGACCATCGGTACGGGCGTGACCATCGGCCACAACGCCATGCTCCACGGCTGCACGGTTGGCGATTACAGCCTGATCGGCATCAACGCGGTGATTCTCAACGGCGCGAAGATTGGCAAAAACTGCATCATTGGCGCCAACTCGCTGATTGGTGAAGGCAAGGAAATTCCGGATGGTTCGCTGGTGATGGGCTCGCCGGGCAAAGTCGTGCGCGAACTGACCGAGGCGCAGAAGAAGATGCTCGAAGCCAGCGCCGCCCACTATGTGCATAACTCGCAGCGCTATGCCCGCGATCTGGTTGAGCAGGAAGAATGAACACAGCCGAGAGACCCGTTGCCTCGCCGTGCGTGAATATTTGTGCGCTGGATGAGGATGACATTTGTACTGGCTGCCAGCGTACGGTCGCGGAGATCACCCGCTGGGGCCGTATGACCAACGACGAGCGCCGCGTGGTGCTGGGGTTGTGTCATGAGCGGGCGAAGGCGAGTGGGTTGGTGTGGATGATCCCTTCGAAATCGTGATCGGCTTGGGATGGCCCTCACCCTAACCCTCTCCCAGAGGGAGAGGGGACTGACCGAGTTGATAGTTCGAACTACATCGACCTGAACGATTGAGTCGAACTCAGGTTTTGAAAAGCCCCCGATCTGCTCCCTTTCCCCCTCGCCCCCTTGGGGGAGAGGGCTGGGGTGAGGGGGTGGCTCTTGATCTGCCGGTCCAGTAATCTGTGCGCCAATCTGACAGGTCACCTCCATGATTTTCCTCATCGCCTACATCAGCAGCGTTGTGCTGATCAACTTCGCCTTCTCCACCGCGCCACACCTGGACATCATCTGGTCGGCCTGGGGCGGCTTGGTGTTCGTGCTGCGCGATATGGTGCAAACCCGTTTCGGCCACGGTGCGTTGGTGGCGATGCTGGCGGCGCTGGTGCTGTCTTATGTCACCTCCGATCCGTCGATCGCATTGGCCAGTGCCACGGCGTTTGCGGTGTCCGAGATCATCGACTGGCTGGTGTTCAGCATCACCAAGCGCCCCTTGCGCGACCGCTTGTGGATCAGTTCGGCACTGAGCATTCCTATCGATACCTTCATCTTCTTCGGCATGATCGACCTGTTGACGCCGCCGGTGATCATCACCGCTCTGGCTTCTAAATTCGCCGGCGTCACTGCCGTCTGGCTGATCATGGCCTGGCGCGAGCGTAAACAGGCCGTCGCCGGCTGAAGCCAAAGCCTCAGGTTCATGTAAAATGCCGCGCTTTCTCCCCATGGAAAGCGCGTCTGGCGTTGCTTTCCTCGATGATCCGCTTCTTTGAGGACCTGAGATGACCCGTATCGGAACTCCATTGTCGCCAACCGCGACCCGCGTATTGCTGTGTGGCTGTGGTGAGTTGGGCAAGGAAGTGGTGATCGAGCTGCAACGCCTGGGCGTTGAAGTGATTGCCGTCGATCGCTACGCCAATGCGCCAGCCATGCAGGTTGCCCATCGCAGTCACGTGATCAATATGCTCGACGGCGCTGCCCTGCGTGCCGTGATCGAAGCCGAGAAGCCGCACTTCATCGTGCCGGAAATCGAAGCGATCGCCACCGCCACACTGGTCGAACTGGAAGCCGAAGGCTTCACCGTGATCCCGACCGCACGCGCTGCGCAACTGACCATGAACCGCGAAGGCATCCGTCGTCTGGCTGCTGAAGAGCTGGATCTGCCGACCTCGCCGTACCACTTTGCCGACACCTTCGAGGACTACAGCAAAGCCGTTCAGGACCTGGGCTTCCCATGCGTCGTCAAACCGGTCATGAGTTCGTCGGGCAAAGGCCAGAGCCTGCTGCGTAGCGCTGATGACGTGCAGAAGGCATGGGATTATGCGCAAGAGGGCGGTCGCGCCGGCAAAGGCCGGGTGATCATCGAAGGTTTCATCGATTTCGATTACGAGATCACCCTGCTGACCGTGCGCCACATCGGCGGCACCACGTTCTGCGCGCCGGTCGGTCACCGTCAGGAGAAGGGCGACTATCAGGAGTCCTGGCAGCCGCAAGCCATGAGCCCGATTGCGCTGGCTGAGTCCGAGCGCGTTGCCAAAGCGGTAACTGAAGCGCTGGGTGGCCGTGGTCTGTTTGGCGTTGAGCTGTTCATCAAAGGTGATCAAGTGTGGTTCAGTGAAGTCTCGCCGCGTCCGCATGACACCGGCCTGGTGACCTTGATTTCGCAGGATCTGTCGCAGTTCGCCCTGCACGCTCGCGCAATTCTGGGCCTGCCGGTGCCGCTGATCCGTCAGTTCGGGCCGTCGGCTTCGGCAGTGATTCTGGTGGAAGGGCAGTCGACGCAGACCGCATTCGCCAACCTCGGCGCTGCTCTGAGCGAGCCGGATACGGCGTTGCGTCTGTTTGGTAAGCCGGAAGTGAATGGCCAGCGCCGCATGGGCGTGGCGCTGGCGCGGGATGAGTCGATCGAGGCTGCTCGTGCCAAGGCGACCCGTGCTGCTCAGGCGGTCGTGGTAGAGCTTTAAACCGCGTCGCGACATTCGCGAGCAGGCTCGCTCCCACAGGGAAATGCATTCCAATGTGGGAGCGAGCCTGCTCGCGAAGCTTTTGATCTTCTGTCAGGCAACCTGATTCAGATCGTTGCCACGTGTTTCCTTCAGGCACAGCACCGCAATCAAACTCAGCACCGCCGCCCCCGACACATACCCACCGACATAACTCAAACCGCCCATCGCCACCAGTTTCTGCGCAAAGAACGGCGCCGCCGAGGCCCCGACTATGCCGCCCAGGTTATACGCCGCCGAAGCACCGGTATAACGCACGTGAGTCGGAAACAGCTCCGGCAACAGCGCGCCCATCGGTGCAAACGTCACGCCCATCAAGAACAGCTCGATGCACAGAAACAGCGCCACGCCCCAGGTCGAACCCTGAGTCAGCAACGGCTCCATCAGGAACCCGGAAAGAATCGCCAGCACGCCACCGATGATCAGTACCGGTTTGCGCCCGTAACGGTCGCTGGCCCAGGCTGACAAAGGTGTCGCGGCAGCCATGAACAGCACGGCAAAACACAGCAGCCCGAGGAAGGTTTCGCGGCTATAGCCAAGTGTGGAAACCCCGTAACTCAGGGAGAACACCGTCGAGATATAGAACAGCGCATAACAGACCACCATCGCCGCCGCGCCCAGCAATGTCGGCGCCCAGTACTGACTGAACAGCTCGACCAGCGGTATCTTCACCCGCTCCTGACGGGCGATGGCGTTGGCAAACACCGGTGTTTCATGCAGTTTCAATCGCACATACAGACCGACCATCACCAGCGCTGCGCTGAGCAGGAACGGAATCCGCCAGCCCCAGCTGCGGAACTGCTCGTCATCGAGGGTCATGGCCAAGGTCAGGAACAAACCGTTCGCGGCGAGAAAGCCGATTGAAGGTCCGAGCTGCGGAAACATGCCGAACCACGCACGCTTGCCTTTCGGCGCGTTTTCCGTGGCCAGCAATGCAGCGCCACCCCATTCACCGCCCAATCCCAGGCCCTGTCCGAAGCGCAGCACGCACAGCAGAATCGGCGCCCAGGCGCCAATCGTGGCGTAACCTGGCAGCACGCCGATCAGCGTCGTACACACGCCCATCAACAGCAGTGAGGCCACCAGCGTCGACTTGCGCCCGATACGGTCACCGAAGTGGCCGAACAGCGCCGAACCCAGCGGTCTGGCGAGGAAGGCGATGCCGAAGGTCAGGAACGCCGACAGCATCTGCGCGGTGCCAGAGGTCTGTGGAAAGAACACCGGCCCGATCACCAAAGCGGCGGCGGTGGCGTAAACATAGAAGTCGTAGAACTCGATCGCGGTGCCGATAAAACTCGCCGTCGCCACGCGGGTGGCGGAGTTGGTCGGCTGGGCAGGCGCGGTGGCGCTGTAAGCGGTACTGGTCGTCATGCGGTGATCCCTGACAGTCATGAGCTCCGTTGGAGCGAATTATTATGGTCGAGCACCCAGGGATGTGGGATGAGGCGCGGTCGCTGTTTCAGGTAGGAACAGTCGCCGGAGTACAACAGAAATGGCCGAAACCTGTTGGGTGCGGGGTAAGCACAAGGTTCGGCGGGGGCTTGGATAAGCGTTTCGATTATAGGAAGGAGGCTAACAATCAAACAAGAGCAAAAGATCGTCCGAACGCGGCCCAATCTTTTGATTTTTATCGGGCAGGCACCAAAGCAGGCACAGAAGAGGTGTGCCAAATCAGCACTTTGCTAACCCGGTTCTCTTCAGTCTCAAGAATCTCCAGCCGATAACGCCCGATCTTCAAGCAAACGGCACTTTCCGGAATCGTCTCCAATGCTTCAGTCACCAGCCCATTCAGCGTTTTCGGCCCATCGCTCGGCAAATGCCAACCCAGGCACTTGTTCAACTCGCGGATCGACGCGGCACCGTCAATGACCATGCGGCCATCGCCCTGTGGATGAATATGCGGATTATCCAGACTGTGCTCGCTTTCAAACTCGCCGACGATTTCTTCGAGAATGTCTTCCAGCGTGACGATGCCGAGCACTTCGCCGTACTCATCCACGACCATGCCCAGGCGCCGCTGCTGCTTGTGGAAGTTCAGCAGTTGCAGTTGCAGCGGCGTGCTTTCCGGCACGAAGTACGGTTCGTAACTAGCGGCCAGCAGTGCTTCGCGCGACAGATCGCCGTTGTTCAGCAGGTGCCGGATCTGCCGGGTGTTGAGCACCGCTTCAACCTGATTGATGTCGCTATGGAACACCGGCAGGCGTGTGCGCTTGTTATGCCGCAGTTGTTCGATGATTTCTTCGATCGAGTCATCGAGGTTGATGCCGTCGACGTCACTGCGCGGCACCAGAATGTCGTTGACCGTAATATTGTCCAGCGCATGAATGCCTGAGACCGGGTGCGCGCGCACTGGATGCTCTGGATCGTCGTAGCGATCGACGGGAGAGTCATCTTCGCTTTGCTGCACGACCTGAACCTTGCGCACAAACGGACTCATCAGCAAACCGCTGATACGGCTGAACAGCCAGGCAAACGGATAAACAATCTTCAGCGGCACCGCCAGCAAGGTATTGCCGAACGCCAGCACCGCATCGGGGTAACGCTGAGCGACGGTACGTGGGAAGTAATCGGCGAACACCAGCAGGATTGCCCCGGCACCGAGGCACGCAGCCCACGGGCCATTTTCTTCGCAAAGGAAAATTGCCAGCAACGTCGCTATTACGACCGCAAGTGCGCGGCACAGGGTATTGCAGAGAATAAGGCTGTCGAGCGGGAAGCTCAGCTTCGCCAGCGGCTTATCGCTGGCGCGCGAGGCGGTGCGTTGCGCAAGCAGGTGCTGCTGCGCGATTTCGACGGCGGTAAACAGCCCCGACCATAAAATCAGCAGGACAAATACCGCGAGCATCGGCCCTAGGGGCAAACCGTCCATTTATGCCGCCCGTCAGATGTGCAGGATGTATTCACGAACCAGTTTGCTGCCGAAATACGCCAACATCAGCAGGCAGAAACCGGCGAGGGTCCAGCGAATCGCCTTGTGACCGCGCCAGCCGAGGCGATTGCGGCCCCACAACAACACGCTGAAGACGATCCAGGCCAGGCACGCCAGCAGGGTCTTGTGCACCAGATGCTGGGCGAACAGGTTCTCGACGAACAGCCAGCCGGAAATCAGCGACAGCGACAGCAGTGTCCAGCCGGCCCAGAGGAAACCGAACAGCAGGCTTTCCATGGTTTGCAGCGGCGGGAAATTCTTGATCAGCCCGGACGGGTGCTTGTGTTTGAGCTGGTGGTCTTGCACCAGCAGCAACAAGGCCTGGAACACGGCGATGGTGAACATGCCGTAGGCGAGGATCGACAACAGAATGTGCGCGAGGATGCCCGGCTCTTCGTCGATGATCTGCACGGTGCCGGTCGGCGCGAACTGCGCCAGCAGCACGGTGATCGCGCCCAGCGGAAATAGCAGCACCAGCAGGTTTTCCACCGGGATTCGCGAGCAGGCAATCAGTGTCAGCGCGATCACTGCCGCGGCAATCAGGCTCGAGGCGCTGAAGAAGTCCAGGCCCAGACCGATCGGGGTCAGTAGATGCGTGAGCAGGCTGGCAGCGTGGGCCACCACGGCGAGAGCGCCGAGGCTAACCAGCAGGCGTTTGTTCGCCTTGGCACCAGTGGCCAGACGAGTGCTCTGATAAAGGGTCGCAGCGGCATATAGAAGGGCGGCGGCGAGAGTGGTCAATAAACTGGGTGACAAGGGGAGCATAAATCCTGTTAGGCAGGCCCGAAAGGGGCTGAGTTTGGCATAGAACCGCCATGGCACGAAAGACTCAGGAAGCTGACAGCGAGGTGTCCGCCAGCCGCAGTCTTCGCTATAATCCGCGACCTGCCCACGCCGCAGGCTCGCCGAGCACATGTTGATTCCGGTCTGGGCCGCCATTATCCCGGTCTACACAGGGCCTGAAAGGATCGCGCAATGTTTGAAAACTTAACCGACCGTCTCTCGCAGACGCTGCGCCATGTCACCGGCAAGGCGAAGCTGACCGAGGACAACATCAAAGACACCCTGCGTGAAGTGCGCATGGCGTTGCTCGAAGCCGACGTCGCCCTGCCGGTGGTCAAGGACTTCGTCAATTCGGTCAAGGAGCGCGCTGTCGGCACCGAGGTGTCGCGCAGCCTGACGCCGGGCCAGGCGTTCGTGAAGATCGTCCAGGCCGAACTCGAAAGCCTGATGGGCGCGGCCAACGAAGATTTGAATCTGAGCGCTGTGCCGCCCGCCGTGATTCTGATGGCCGGTTTGCAAGGTGCGGGTAAAACCACCACCGCTGGCAAACTGGCGCGCTTCCTTAAAGAGCGCAAGAAGAAGTCGGTCATGGTCGTGTCGGCGGACGTCTACCGTCCTGCGGCGATCAAGCAGCTGGAAACCCTAGCCAACGACATCGGCGTGACGTTCTTCCCGTCCGACCTGAGCCAGAAGCCGGTCGACATCGCCACCGCAGCTATTAAAGAAGCAAAACTGAAATTCATCGACGTGGTCATCGTCGATACCGCCGGTCGTCTGCACATCGACGAAGAGATGATGGGCGAGATCAAGGCGTTGCACGCCGCGATCAACCCGGTCGAAACCCTGTTCGTGGTTGACGCCATGACCGGTCAGGATGCGGCCAACACGGCCAAGGCCTTCGGTGATGCACTGCCGTTGACCGGTGTGATCCTGACCAAGGTCGACGGCGACGCCCGTGGCGGTGCCGCCCTGTCGGTACGCGCCATCACCGGCAAGCCGATCAAGTTCATCGGTATGGGCGAGAAGAGCGAAGCGCTCGATCCGTTCCACCCTGAGCGTATCGCCTCGCGGATTCTCGGCATGGGCGACGTGCTCAGCCTGATCGAACAGGCTGAAGCGACGCTCGACAAGGACAAGGCCGACAAACTGGCCAAGAAGCTGAAGAAGGGCAAGGGCTTCGACCTCGAAGACTTCCGCGATCAGCTGCAACAAATGAAGAACATGGGCGGCCTCGGCGGGCTCATGGACAAACTGCCGAGCATCGGCGGCGTCAACCTGTCGCAAATGGGCAATGCCCAGAACGCCGCAGAGAAGCAGTTCAAGCAGATGGAAGCCATCATCAACTCCATGACCCCGGCCGAGCGCCGCGACCCTGAGCTGATCAGCGGTTCGCGCAAGCGTCGGATCGCCATGGGTTCCGGCACCCAGGTGCAGGACATCGGTCGCTTGATCAAGCAGCACAAGCAGATGCAGAAGATGATGAAGAAATTCTCCGCCAAGGGCGGTATGGCGAAAATGATGCGCGGCATGGGCGGAATGTTGCCCGGCGGCGGCATGCCAAAAATGTAAGGTGTCCCGTCTCACCCATTTCACTCGCCAGAAGTGAGTGAAATGGGTGAGACGGGATACTGGAATCTCGCCGGTCGTCGCACCGGCGCAGGCCCCGCAAGGATGCGGGATCAACAGCAAACCCGCACTCGGCGGGAGCTGACTGGCCGTTTTCATCGATGGCTCTATATGCAGATCTGCACGGCATGCCATAGGCGCCGGAAAAAGTCATTTGCAAAAGTCCGGATATTCCTTAGAATATGCGGCCTTTCGGGCACCCATGCCCGCTGTGCATTTAGATTTGCAGCACCGACTACAGGAACGATGTTCACATGCTAACAATCCGTCTTGCCCTTGGCGGCTCCAAAAAGCGCCCGTTTTACCACCTGACCGTAACCGACTCGCGTAACCCGCGTGACGGCTCCCACAAAGAACAGGTTGGTTTCTTCAACCCTGTTGCCCGTGGTCAGGAAACCCGTCTGTCCGTGAACCAAGAGCGCGTAGCCTACTGGCTGAGCGTTGGTGCACAACCTTCTGAGCGCGTTGCTCAGTTGTTGAAGGAATCTGCCAAGGCTGCGGCCTGAGCAATATGAACGCGACGCCTGCTGTTGCCGATGATTTGATCGTTATTGGCAAAATTTATTCTGTTCATGGCGTTCGCGGCGAAGTGAAGGTTTATTCCTTTACTGATCCGACTGAAAACCTGTTGCAGTACAAAACCTGGACGCTCAAGCGCGAAGGCAATGTGAAACAGGTCGAGCTGGTCAGTGGACGCGGGAACGACAAGTTCCTGGTCGCAAAGCTCAAGGGTCTTGATGATCGTGAAGAAGCTCGTCTTCTGGCCGGTTATGAGATCTGCGTGCCGCGCAATCTGTTCGCTGAATTGACCGAAGGCGAGTACTACTGGTACCAGCTGGAAGGTCTGAAGGTCATCGACACCCTTGGGCAATTGCTCGGGAAAATCGATCATCTTCTGGAAACCGGCGCCAATGATGTAATGGTCGTCAAGCCTTGCGCTGGCAGCCTGGATGATCGCGAACGCCTGTTGCCCTATACGGAGCAATGCGTGTTGGCTGTCGACCTGGCCGCGGGCGAGATGAAGGTGGATTGGGACGCGGACTTCTAAACGTGGCTAATTTGCGCGTAGAAGTGATCAGTTTGTTTCCCGAGATGTTTTCCGCCATCGGCGACTACGGCATCACCAGTCGTGCGGTCAAACAGGGGCTCTTGCAGCTGACCTGTTGGAATCCGCGAGATTACACGACGGATCGGCATCACACTGTGGACGATCGCCCGTTTGGCGGTGGTCCGGGCATGGTGATGAAGATCAAGCCCCTGGAAGATGCTCTGGTTCAGGCCAAGGCAGCAGCCGGGGAGGCGGCGAAGGTGATTTACCTGTCCCCCCAAGGCCGTCAACTGACTCAGTCGGCGGTACGCGAGCTGGCACAATCGGATGCATTGATCCTGATTGCCGGCCGCTATGAAGGCATTGACGAGCGCTTTATTGAGGCTCATGTCGATGAAGAGTGGTCGATTGGCGACTATGTACTGTCTGGCGGCGAGCTGCCGGCCATGGTCCTGATCGATGCGGTTACACGACTGCTGCCTGGAGCTTTAGGGCATGCGGATTCCGCTGAGGAAGATTCCTTTACGGATGGTCTGCTGGATTGCCCGCACTACACCCGACCTGAGGTGTATGCGGATCAGCGTGTTCCCGACGTGTTGCTGAGTGGCAATCACGCGCATATCCGGCGTTGGCGTTTACAGCAGTCCCTTGGTAGGACCTTTGAACGACGCGCCGATCTTCTGGAAAGCCGCTCGCTTTCTGGAGAAGAGAAGAAGCTGCTCGAGGAATACATCCGCGAGCGGGACGATAGTTAACAACGTATCGATGGTAGATCGAACGATTTACCTTAGGAGCACAGCATGACCAACAAAATCATCCTTGCACTCGAAGCAGAGCAGATGACCAAAGAAATCCCTACCTTCGCCCCAGGCGACACTATTGTCGTTCAGGTGAAAGTGAAGGAAGGCGATCGTTCCCGTCTGCAAGCGTTCGAAGGCGTTGTAATCGCCAAGCGTAACCGCGGCGTGAACAGTGCGTTCACCGTTCGTAAAATCTCCAACGGTGTTGGCGTAGAACGTACTTTCCAGACCTACTCCCCGCAGATCGACAGCATGGCTGTTAAACGTCGCGGTGACGTACGTAAAGCCAAGCTGTACTACCTGCGCGACCTGTCGGGTAAAGCAGCTCGCATCAAGGAAAAACTGGCTTAAGCCCAGCTTCCGATGCAGAAAAAAGCAGCCTACGGGCTGCTTTTTTGTTGCCTGCAATTTATTCAATGTATTTTCGTTTCAGGCCAGAACCATGACTCACCGCGACCAGGAAATCCAGCGCCGTACCGAACTCTCGGTAACTCGCGTAACCAAAGCCGTCTTCCCGCCGACCACCAACCACCACAACACCCTGTTCGGTGGCACAGCGCTGGCATGGATGGACGAAGTGTCGTTCATCACCGCCACGCGCTTCTGCCGCCTGCCGCTGGTGACCGTGTCCACCGATCGCATCGACTTCAATCATGCGATCCCGGCCGGTTCAATCGTCGAGCTGATCGGGACGGTGATCAAGGTTGGCAATACCAGCCTCAAGGTCGAGGTGGAAGTGTTTGTCGAGAGCATGAGCTGTGATGGCCGCGAGAAGGCGATCCATGGGCAGTTCAGCTTTGTTGCTATTGATGATGACAAGCGGCCGGTGCCGGTGCTGCCCGGGTTTGCTGCCTGATCCAGATTAGAGTCGAGCCGTTCGCGAGCAAGCTCGCTCCCACAGGAAGTGTGTCGTTCACAGTTTTATGTTCGACACGAACCCTGTGGGAGCGAGCTTGCTCGCGAAGGCGTCAGCTCAGGCGCCGTTGGCCTCAGGCTGAATCAACGCCAGCAGCGTCCACCCGGATCCTGGTTTCAAAGCAGTCTCCGGCGTCACCACATGCACCCACCCGCTGTCATCGCGCATAAACAGCAAGGTCGCACGATTACCATGCAACGCCCGGTAATCCTCCCAGCCAAAGCCATCCGTCAATGTCGTGCTGTACAGTTCGGCACCCTGACCCATCTGGCTGGCCAGTTTCGCGTAGGTATACGCCTCGCTGCCCAACTGATTGCCACGATGTTCAAGGCTGGCGCGGTGCTTGTCACTGCGGCGGCTTTCATGGCCGCTGGCCAGACCGAACAGGCGCTGATGGCCGAAATCATGCCGAAAGCGCATCGCCGCCAGGGTATTGAGTTCGCCCGACGGCGACAGCGCCAGCAAATGCCCCAGTCCGACCAGATCCAGATGCGCATCGGCATGCTGCGAGGCCGGATTGCCGAAGTAAGTCGGTAATCCTTCCATGCGCGCCGCACGAATATTTTCCCAGCTCGAATCGGTCAGCAGCACTCGACTGCCGAGTTGCTGCAGCGACTTGCCCAGCTCCCGCGCCGGGCCGTTGGCACCGACGATCAGGAAGCCACTCGGCGCCGGCTCCGCGACCTTGAGCAGTCGGGCCAGTGGTCGGGCCGTCGCACTTTGCAGGACAACGGTACCGATGATCACCGCAAACGTCAGCGGCACCAGCAGCAATGCTCCCTCGTGCCCGGCCTCATGCAGGCGAATCGCGAAAATCGCCGACACCGCCGCTGCAACGATCCCGCGCGGCGCAATCCAGCACAGCAACGCGCGCTCACGCCAACTCAGGCTGGAACCGGCCGTGCTGAGCAGCACGTTCAGCGGTCGAGCGATCAGTTGAATCACCAACAGCAGAATCAGCACCAGCGGTCCCAGTCCGATCAGCGCGTACAAATCCAGGCGCGCCGCCAACAGGATGAACAGCCCGGAAATCAGCAGCACACTGAGGTTTTCCTTGAAGTGCAGGATGTGCCGTACATCCACACCTTTCATGTTCGCCAGCCACATGCCCATCAGCGTTACCGCCAGCAGGCCGGATTCATGCATCACTTCGTTGGCGGCAATGAAAATCCCCAGCACCGCTGCCAGCGAGGCGAGGTTATGCAGATACTCCGGCAGCCATTGCCGGCGGATCACGGTGCCGAGCAGCCAGCCACCGACAATGCCGAACACTGCGCCGCAGAGAATCACCCCGCCAAAGGTGAACAGACTCTGCTTGAGGCCGTGCCCTTCGGCGCTGGCAATGATGAAGCTGTAAACCACCACGGCGAGGAGGGCGCCGATCGGGTCGATGACAATGCCCTCCCAACGCAGAATGTTGGCGATCGAGGCTTTCGGCCGCACCACGCGCAGCATCGGCACGATGACGGTCGGGCCGGTGACCAGTGTCAGGCTGCCGAACAGGATGGCCAGCATCCAGTCGAAGCCGAGCAGAAAATGCGTGGCGACCGCGATGACGATCCAGGTCGAGATCGCCCCAATGGTCACCAGTCGATGGACGACGCTGCCGATCTCCTTCCACTCCGACAAGTGCAGGGTCAAGCTGCCCTCGAATAGAATCAGCGCGACCGCCAGCGACACCAGCGGCATCAGCAGCGGCCCGAACATCTCCTGTGGATCAAGCCAGCCCAGCACCGGGCCGACCAGAATCCCCGTCAGCAACAGAAACAGAATCGCCGGCAACTTCAGGCGCCAGGCCAGCCATTGGCAACCCAGCGCGGCCGCGCCGATCCCGCCAAATGCCAAGAGAATTTGCTGCTCGTTCATTGATGCTCCCTGTTCCTTGAATTAGCGGGCTATGAAAGACTAGCGCCCATTCCTACAGTTCACTCTACATTTGCGCACAGTCTTGAGGCTGTGTGACTTGAGCGCCCATGCCTGCCATCGACCATCCACTGATTGATCAATTCCTCGACGCTTTATGGCTGGAGAAAGGCCTGTCCGATAACACCCGCGGCGCCTATCGCAGTGATCTGGCGCTGTTCAATGGCTGGTTGCAGGAGAAAAACCTGGAACTGATCAATGCCGGCCGTGAGCTGATCCTTGATCACTTGGCCTGGCGTCTGGAGCAGAACTACAAACCGCGCTCCACTGCCAGATTTCTTTCCGGGGTGCGTGGCTTTTATCGCTATTTGCTGCGGGAAAAGATGATCAGCGTCGACCCGACATTGCGCGTCGACATGCCGCAACTCGGTAGGCCTCTGCCCAAATCGCTGTCGGAAGCCGACGTCGAGGCGTTGCTCAAAGCGCCGGACCTGAGCGAAGCCATCGGTCAGCGAGACCGCGCCATGCTCGAAGTGTTGTATGCCTGTGGTTTGCGCGTGACAGAACTGGTCAGCCTGACGCTGGAGCAGGTCAACCTGCGTCAAGGTGTGTTGCGGGTGATGGGCAAGGGCAGCAAGGAACGGCTGGTGCCCATGGGCGAAGAGGCGATCGTCTGGGTCGAGCGCTACATGCGTGATGGTCGTAGCGAATTGCTCGGTGGCCGCCCCAGCGATGTGCTGTTTCCCAGTCAGCGTGGCGAGCAGATGACCCGTCAGACCTTCTGGCACCGGATCAAGCACCAGGCCAAGGTTGCCGGGATCGGCAAGTCGCTGTCGCCGCACACCTTGCGCCATGCGTTTGCTACGCACTTGCTCAACCATGGCGCGGATTTGCGCGTGGTGCAGATGTTGCTCGGCCACAGCGACCTCTCTACTACACAGATCTACACCCACGTCGCCCGCGCTCGATTGCAGGATCTGCACGCCAAACACCACCCAAGAGGTTGAACGAAATCCCTGTAGGAATGAGCCTGCTCGCGAAGAGGGAGTGTCAGTCAGGGTTCATTTAGCTGACACACCGCTTTCGCGAGCAGGCTCGCTCCCACAAGGATCTGTGCAGTCCTGAAAGTGTGGCGACAGGCGCATTCGGCCACCGTGGCCTTATGTGTTAGGCTTTGCCGGTTTGCACGATGGACGGTTATGACCCGGTGTTCCGGCACGGGCGTTCTGATCGTTCCATTTGTCCGCCTTCAGGAGTTCTCATGCGTCTGACCCAGATTTTCGCCGCCGCAGCCATTGCGTTGGTCAGCACCTTTGCCGTCGCCGATGACGCGGCCGACAAAGCCATTCGTCAAAGCCTGGAAAAACTCGAACTCGAGGTTCCGGTAGAAAGCATCAGCGCCAGCCCGTTGCCGGGCATGTACGAAGTCAAGCTCAAGGGCAGCCGCGTGCTCTACGCCAGCGCCGATGGCCAGTACATCGTTCAGGGTTACCTGTTCCAGCTCAAGGACGGCAAACCGGTCAACCTGACCGAGAAGACCGAACGCCTGGGCATCTCCAAACTGATCAATGCCATCCCGGTTGCCGAAACCGTGGTCTACCCGGCTGTGGGCGAAACCAAGTCGCACATCACCGTGTTCACCGACACCACCTGCCCGTACTGCCACAAGCTGCACGCCGAAGTGCCTGAGCTGAACAAGCGCGGCATCGAAGTGCGTTACGTCGCGTTCCCGCGTCAGGGTCTGAACTCGCCGGGTGACGAGCAACTGCAAGCCGTGTGGTGCTCGAAAGACAAGAAAGCCGCCATGGACAAAATGGTCGATGGCAAGGAGATCAAGGCCGCCAAGTGCGATAACCCGGTTTCCAAGCAGTTCGCCCTAGGTCAGTCGATCGGCGTGAACGGCACACCGGCCATCGTTTTGGCTGACGGACAAGTGATTCCGGGCTACCAGCCTGCGCCACAAGTCGCCAAACTGGCGCTGGGCGCGAAGTGATTCGCATCGTCACGGTCAGCCGTGACGATCATGGTCCGGCAGATGCATCGCCGGGCCATCAATAGAGAGCCGCGAGCACGCGGTTGTTTTCCGGCCGACCCCGCGTCGGCCGTTTTATGGGGAGTTCACAGTGAATCCGGTCAAAGTAGGCATCTGTGGGTTAGGGACCGTCGGTGGCGGTACCTTCAACGTACTTCAGCGCAACGCCGAGGAAATTGCTCGTCGTGCCGGGCGTGGGATCGAAGTGGCACAAATTGCCATGCGCACGCCAAAGCCTCAGTTCCAGACGACCGGTATTGCGATTACCAACGATGTCTTCGAAGTGGCCACGAACCCTGAGATCGACATCGTCATAGAGCTGATGGGCGGCTACACCGTTGCCCGCGAGCTGGTACTCAAGGCCATCGAGAATGGCAAGCATGTGGTCACCGCGAACAAGGCTCTGATTGCCGTTCACGGTAATGAGATTTTCGCCAAGGCACGCGAGAAAGGCGTGATCGTGGCATTCGAAGCGGCCGTGGCCGGTGGCATTCCGGTGATCAAGGCGATCCGTGAAGGCCTGTCCGCCAACCGCATCAACTGGGTCGCCGGGATCATCAACGGCACCGGTAACTTCATCCTCACCGAAATGCGCGAGAAGGGCCGTACCTTCGAAGACGTGCTGGCCGAAGCCCAGGCACTGGGTTACGCCGAAGTCGATCCGACCTTCGACGTTGAAGGCATCGACGCCGCGCACAAACTGACGATTCTGGCCTCCATCGCGTTCGGCATTCCGCTGCAATTCGACAAGGCTTACACCGAAGGCATCACCAAACTGACCACCGCCGACGTCAACTACGCCGAAGCGCTGGGCTACCGCATCAAGCACCTCGGCGTGGCTCGCAGCACTGCCGCCGGCATCGAGTTGCGCGTGCACCCGACGCTGATCCCGGCCGATCGCCTGATCGCCAACGTCAACGGCGTGATGAACGCGGTGATGGTCAACGGTGATGCGGCTGGTTCGACGCTGTTCTACGGCGCTGGCGCCGGCATGGAGCCAACCGCCTCGTCGGTAATTGCCGACCTGATCGACGTGGTTCGCGCCATGACTTCCGACCCGGAAAACCGCGTACCGCACCTGGCTTTCCAGCCGGATTCGCTGTCGGCCCATCCGATCCTGCCGATCGAAGCCTGCGAAAGCGCCTACTACCTGCGCATCCAGGCCAAGGACCATCCGGGTGTACTGGCTCAGGTGGCGAGCATCCTCTCGGAGCGCGGCATCAACATCGAGTCGATCATGCAGAAGGAAGTTGAAGAGCACGACGGTCTGGTGCCGATGATCCTGCTGACCCACCGCGTGGTCGAGCAACGTATCAACGATGCGATCGCCGCCCTCGAAGCCCTGGCCGGCGTGAATGGTCCGGTTGTCCGGATCCGCGTCGAGCACCTGAACTAAGTCGTTGTCCTGCACCCGTCCCGTGCACGGGGCGGGTGTCGTGAACACTCTCCATTGGAGTCAGTCATGCGTTACATCAGTACCCGCGGCCAGGCACCGGCCCTGAATTTCGAAGACGTCCTGCTGGCCGGTCTCGCCACCGACGGCGGTCTGTACGTTCCGGAAAACCTGCCACGTTTCACTCAGGAAGAAATCGCTTCGTGGGCCGGCCTGCCGTATCACGAACTGGCCTTCCGGGTGATGCGTCCGTTCGTTACCGGCAGCATTCCGGATGCCGATTTCAAAAAGATCCTTGAAGAAACCTACGGTGTGTTCTCGCACAGCGCCGTGGCGCCGCTGCGTCAGTTGAACGGCAACGAATGGGTGCTGGAGTTGTTCCACGGCCCGACTTTGGCGTTCAAGGACTTCGCTCTGCAACTGCTCGGTCGTCTGCTCGACTACGTGCTGGAAAAACGCGGTGAGCGCGTGGTCATCGTCGGCGCCACCTCGGGTGACACCGGCTCGGCGGCCATCGAAGGCTGCAAGCACTGCGAAAACGTCGACATCTTCATTCTGCACCCGCACAACCGTGTGTCCGAAGTGCAGCGTCGCCAGATGACCACGATTTTCGGCGAGAACATCCACAACATCGCCATCGAAGGCAACTTCGATGACTGCCAGGAAATGGTCAAGGCGAGCTTCGCCGACCAGAGTTTCCTCAAAGGCACGCGTCTGGTGGCGGTGAACTCGATCAACTGGGCGCGGATCATGGCCCAGATCGTCTACTACTTCCACGCGGCCCTGCAGTTGGGCGGTCCGGCGCGTTCGGTGTCGTTCTCGGTGCCAACCGGCAACTTTGGCGACATCTTCGCCGGTTACCTGGCGCGCAACATGGGCCTGCCGATCAACCAGTTGATCGTCGCCACCAACCGCAACGACATCCTGCACCGCTTCATGAGCGGCAATCAGTACGTCAAGGAAACCCTGCACGCCACGCTGTCGCCGTCGATGGACATCATGGTCTCGTCGAACTTCGAACGCCTGCTGTTCGACCTGCACGGTCGCAACGGCGCGGCCATCGCCGGTCTGATGGACACGTTCAAGCAGGGTGGTGGTTTCAGCGTCGAGCAAGAACGCTGGACCGAAGCCCGCAAGCTGTTCGACTCGCTGGCCGTGGACGACGCGCAAACCTGCGAAACCATCGCCGAAGTTTACGAGCAGACCGGTGAAGTGCTGGATCCGCATACCGCGATCGGCGTCAAGGCCGCGCGCGAATGCCGTCGTAGCCTCGATATCCCGATGGTGATTCTCGGCACCGCACATCCGGTGAAATTCCCGGATGCGGTAGAGAAAGCCGGTGTAGGAAAAGCGCTCGAGCTACCTGCACATCTTTCTGATTTGTTTGAGCGAAACGAGCGTTGCACCGTTTTGCCAAACGAGCTGAAAGCCGTGCAAGCCTTTGTCAGCCAGCATGGCAACCGCGGCAAGCCGCTTTAAGCCGGTAAAAGCTGTCACATTTTGAAGCCCGTCTCCTGACGGGCTTTTTTGTTTCTGCTGCCACACTGTGCGGGTTTTCACCCACGAAGGACGGGTGAGTCGATCACGAAGGAAGTGGCAATGCTGTTTTATAGAGGTTTGAAACCGGCACTGAGTGGGCTGTTCTTGTTCGGATTACTGGCTTTGATGCGCAGCAGCGAGGCGGCGCAACTGGCGCTGCATGACGATGCCGCGACTTCCAGGGTCCAGCCCATCGAACTGGCTGCGCACGAGCGTCAGTGGATTCGAGACAACCCCGAGGTGAAGGTGACGTCGTTGCAGTACCCGTTGTATCTGTTCCAGGATGAGCACGGGCAGTGGAGCGGCTTGAATAATGATGTACTCAAGCGCGTGACGGCGATGACCGGGTTGCGTTTTGTGCATCAGGAGTCGTTTTCCACCGATCACATGCTCGAACGTCTGGAAAGCGGATCGGCGGATATCAGTACGACCCTGGCCATGAGCGAGGAGCGCAAGGCGTTTCTGGATTACAGCCATGCATTTGGTGGTGCGGGCTGGGTGTTTGTCGGCCGCGCTGACGCGCCCCGGCTGGAGGCTTTTGAGCAATTGAGTCAACGGGTGTTGGTGCTGCCGGCCCGGCATGCGCTGGAAGACATGATCCGGCGTGACTTCCCGTCGATCGAGATTCGCTCGGTCAAGACCTACGCTGAGGCGCGAGCACTGGTCGAGAGCGGTGAAGCTTACGCCACCATCGAGAACGAAATCGGCGCTCAGCTGTATCCTTTGGGGTTGCTCAAGGTGGGCGGTCTGGTCGAAGGTAAATGGGAAGCGGATAACCTGGCCGTGCGTAAAGGCATGCCAGTGCTCTTGAGTATTCTCAACAAGGCCCTTGAGGCTTTTCCTGCGGCGGAGTTACGGGCGATCCGGCTGAAATGGCTGGAGGGTGTTGCACCGGTGCCCGTGCCGTCGGTCTGGCAGCAGATGCTCGAATGGGGTTGCTGGGGCATGGGCGGACTCGGCGTGTTTGGCCTGCTTTTCCTGATATGGAATCGGCGACTGACGGCCGTGATCAAACTGCGTCGCGCGGCGGAAAAGGATCTGGGCGATCAACTGGCGTTTCAGCACGCGTTGATCGACTCCATGCCCGACCCGGTGTTCGTCCGTGATCTGCAAGGGCGGCTGATCATGTGCAATCGCAGCTATGAGGAGGCCTTGTCGATTCGACTGGATCAGGTGCTGGGGAAGTTGCTGATCGAAGTTGACGCGCTGCCGCAGGCTACGGCGCTGATGCTGCACGACGAGTTCCTGGTGCAGTTGCGTACCCGCAAGTCGCGCTTCAGCAAGCGCCGATTGCAATTCAAGAGTGGTCCCCGCGAGGTCTATCAGTGGACAGTGCCGTTCTACAGCGCCGACGGCAAACTGCGTGGACTTTTGGGGGGCTGGACGGACATCACCCTGCGTCGTACAGAGAGCGGGTGTCGATGTCTGCAATGAAGATGGGAAATGTCCTATAAGACGCGACTACTTTTCCGATGGGAGGCTTAGGACGGCTGCCCTAGAGTGACAACAACTGCGGTGAGAGTCCGCGATTGTCGCCTCCAGAGGTCGCTTATGCGCTCGCTTAAAGTCCTGATACTTGAACCCAATCCGTTCCAGCTGATGGCATTGCATCAAATGCTCAATGCCATTGGCATCTATGACGTGCTGACGGCGCCGTCGCTGGCCTCTGCGCTGTCTTCGCTGGGCCATCGCGGCGCGGTCGACATCGCCATTTGCGATCCGCAACTCAAGGGTGGCGATGGCCTGGCGCTGATTCATCATCTGGCGACACGGCATGAGGCGCGTGCGTTGATCCTGCTGGGGGCGGTCGCGCCAAGCCTGCTGAACGATCTAGAGCCTTTGCTGTGTGAACACCGCCTGCAGCTGCTGGGGCGCCTGCAAACCCCGGTGTCGGCGGTGCTGATGCGCGGTTTGCTCGACAGTTACCTGAGCGCCGTTTCGCCAACTCTCCAGGTTTGACGGGGACGGTTATTTTTCTGTCATCTTCGCCGTGCATGCTCTGACAGACCGTTGACTCCAGGAGCGGAGCGATCGGTATGCAGAACTTTCTTCTCGGGCAGGTGGTCATTTATTGTGAACACGCCCCAGGCACACAGTTTTCGGACTATTGAGTGGAGATCGAGATGGAAAGTATCAGTCTATTGCTCGGTGAGGCTCTGAGCCCGTATCAGGTTTCGTTGTCTCCAAACGGTTCCCATGGTGAATGCCTGGTGACCTTGAAGAACAGTCACGGCGCCATTGTGGTGGAACGCGAATTCAATCAGGCACAACTGACTGACAAGCGCCAGTTGACCGATGTCGTTGACGGCTTGCACCGCGACGTTCTGATTGCGGAGGGAAGGCTGGAACCCTGTGTGATCGCGGCATTGCGCAACGCCGCGCTGGATAAACGTGCGGCGCTGTAAAGATGAAATATTTTTTGTGGGAACCTTCCTGCATCCCTGTCAGTCAGACCCGGTAACAGCAGGATCAAGCATTGTGCTCCGGTGCTTGTCGCTTGCTGCTACGGGTCTTTATGTAGGCCACGTTTAACCCCGAGTCGTCTCCCCACTTCTCGGGGTTTCTTTTGTCTGCGATTTGCTCATGGCGCCGCTTGTTGCTCGAAGAACGATCGGGCCTGTTCGAGGTAGTCGCTTCGCATCGCGGGGTCCAGCCAGTCGGCGTACAACTGGTTCAGTTGATCGTGGGGAAGGGTGCGCAGCAGTTGGTTTATTTCGCTGATTGCCTGACGGCCCTGGTGTGTGTCTGAGCAGCCGATGTAGCCCGACAGGTACTTACCGGTACCGCGGATCGGATAAAACAGCAACTCGTCTTCGGCGATTTGCGCCAGATGAGCCTGATAACGAATTTCTGGCCAATAGCCCAGCACCACCTGTAATCGTCCCAGGCGCTGCATCAGCAGCAGATTGTTCAGGGCCTCGTTGCCGTAATGAGGCGTCAGGGCGTCCGTGGGGGCCTGGCGCAGCAAGTCATCGACTATTGCACCGTAACTGCGTTCCGCCACGACACCGATTTTCACTTGGCCATTGGCTAGAAGCGATGCCAGATCGATTTCACCTTCCACGAGAAACGGTGCCAACACTTCGCGATCTTTCTGACGCACCACCAGCCCATTACTGACGGCGCGGAAGGCCGGGATGGAATACGCGATCCATTGCGCGCGCTCCTTGCTCCAGATCAGCGACGGGTCGCAGGTGAAGGAGGCTTCGTGAAGCATCTGGATGCCTCGGGCTCGATTGACTCGCATCAACTTGTGTTCGTATTGCGGCATGCCGGCAATCAGCATCGGCATGAGATGATCAATGACACCCTGGCCTTTTTTCGGGCCTTCAAAAATGGTCAGTGGCGGCAGGTCGCGCAGTAACCAGATCAGCGTCGGTTTCGCCTGCGCGCCGTTCGACAACATGAGTAGAAACAACAAGCCGAACAGCCGCCACGTCCACCATTGATGGGCGTGGTTGGCGTGCGATGTCTGCCGGCGTTTCAGCTTAAATGGCTCCGTCTTCGCGCAACTTGGCGATCTGGCGCTCGTCGTAGCCAAGATCGTGAAGTACCTGCGCATTGTGTTCACCCAATTGCGGTCCGACCCATTCCGAACTGCCGGGTGTCTCTGAGAGTTTCGGCACGATGCCCGGCATCTTGAAATCTTTGCCGCCGGGCAGCTTGGCCTGCAGGAACATCTCTCGGGCCAGGTACTGCGGATCGCTGAACATGTCCTCGGCGCTGAAGATCCGGCTGGCCGGTACTTCGGCCTGATTGAGCAGGTCGAGCACGGATTGCAGCGGCAACGAATTGACCCAGCGATCGATCACGCCGTACAACTCGTCGCGACGATTGTCACGCCCGTCGTTGCTGGCCAGCGTAGGGTCATTGGCCAGGTCTTCACGGCCGATGATCAGCATGAAACGTTTGAAGATCGCGTCACCATTGGCGCCGATCTGCACGTGTTTGCCATCGGCACTGGTGTGGATAGAGGAGGGCGTGATGCCGGGCATGATGTTGCCGGTGCGCTCGCGGATAAAACCGAACACGTCGAACTCCGGCACCATGCTTTCCATCATCGCGAAAATCGCTTCGTACAACGCGACATCGACAACCTGGCCTGTGCCGCCATTGACTTCGCGATGACGCAGCGCCATCAGTGCGCCGATCACGCCCCATAGCGCGGCAATCGAATCGCCGATGGAAATTCCGGTGCGCACCGGTGGACGGTCCTCGAAACCGGTGATGTAGCGCAAGCCGCCCATGGACTCACCTACCGCACCGAAGCCGGGCTGATCCTTCATCGGCCCGGTCTGGCCAAAACCGGACAGGCGCACCATCACCAGTTTCGGGTTCAAGGCGTGCAGGGTTTCCCAACCCAGGCCCAGTTTTTCCAGCACGCCGGGGCGGAAGTTCTCGATGAGGATGTCGGCTTCACTGAGCAGTTTTTTCAGAATCGCCAAGCCGTCAGGGTGTTTGAGGTTCAGCGTCAGTGACTTTTTATTGCGCGCCTGAACGAACCACCACAACGACGTGCCTTCGTACAGTTTTCGCCATTTGCGCAGCGGATCACCGCCGTCCGGTGACTCGATCTTGATCACTTCGGCGCCGAACTCGCCGCAAATGCGCGAGGCAAACGGCCCGGCAATCAATGTACCCAATTCAATGACTTTCACACCGCTGAGCGGTTTGTTGGCGAACGGCATACTGAATCCTGTAGGACAAGGCTAAGCAGATACAGCGTTTTAACATAGCCGGCTGTCAGACGCCGCAGCTTGATCGCCATCAATTCGATGATTGCCTACTGCATCGGTTAGACTTGCCGACTTTCCTCGTATCAAGAAGCCCGTTCATGGCCCAGCCGTCCACTACCTACAAATTTGAACTGAACCTCACCGACCTCGACCGCAGTGTCTACGAGAGCGTCAAGCAGACCATCGCCCGTCACCCTTCGGAAACCGAAGAGCGTATGACCGTGCGACTGCTGGCCTACGCCCTCTGGTACAACGAGCAGTTGTCGTTTGGTCGCGGTCTGTCAGACGTGGATGAACCTGCACTGTGGGAAAAGAGCCTGGACGACCGTGTTCTGCACTGGATCGAAGTTGGCCAGCCTGACGCTGATCGCCTGACCTGGTGCTCGCGTCGCACCGAGCGCACCAGCCTGCTGGCCTATGGCAGCCTGCGCGTCTGGGAAACCAAGGTGATCCCGGCGATCAAGAACCTGAAAAACGTCAACATCGCGGCCGTCCCTCAGGAAGTGCTGGAGACGCTGGCCAAGGACATGCCTCGCGTCATCAAGTGGGACGTGATGATCAGCGAAGGCACGATCTTCGTCACTGACGACCGTGGTCAGCACGAAGTCCAGTTGCAATGGCTGCAAGGTGAGCGCGGCTGATCCCGCGTCACCACCGCAATAATCCCACGTAATCAAGAGAAGTCTCTGTCACCCCATGCGTATCGAACCTCGTCAACTGCCTGCCACTCTGCCGTTTCTCGGTGATCTGCCACCCTTGCTGACCCGCTTGTACGCGGCGCGGGGCGTGCAGTCCGAGGCGGAGCTGGACAAGAGCCTGGCGCGGTTGATCCCGTTTCAGCAACTCAAGGGCATCGACGCGGCGGTGGACTTGCTGGTGACAGCGCTGGAGCAACGCCAGCGCATCCTCATCGTCGGCGACTTCGACGCGGACGGGGCGACCGCCAGTACCGTCGGCATGCTTGGTTTGCGCTTGCTCGGTGCGGCGCATGTCGACTATCTGGTGCCGAACCGCTTCGAATATGGCTACGGCCTGACCCCGGAAATCGTCGAGGTCGCACTGACCCGCGAACCGCAATTGCTGATCACCGTCGACAACGGCATCTCCAGCGTCGAAGGCGTGGCCGCTGCCAAAAAGGCCGGCCTCAAAGTACTGATCACCGACCACCACTTGCCTGGCGATGAACTGCCGCTGGCCGATGCGCTGGTCAACCCGAACCAGCCCGGCTGCGAATTCCCGAGCAAGGCACTGGCCGGCGTCGGGGTGATTTTCTATGTGTTGATGGCGTTGCGTGCACGTTTGCGCAGTCTCGGCTGGTACGAGAACAAGCCGCAGCCGAACATCGGTGAACTGCTCGACCTGGTGGCGCTGGGCAGCGTTGCCGATGTGGTGCCGCTGGACGCCAACAACCGGATTCTGGTGCATCAAGGTCTCGAGCGGATTCGCGCCGGGCGCGCACGGCCGGGGATCAAAGCGATCCTTGAAGTGGCCAAGCGAGACGCTGCGCGCATTACCTCCACCGATCTTGGCTTTATTGTCGGCCCGCGCCTGAATGCTGCCGGACGTCTGGATGACATGAGCCTGGGCATCGAATGCCTGCTCACTGCCGACGCCAACCTGGCCCGGGAAATGGCCGCGCAACTGGACGGCATGAACCAGGATCGCAAATCTATCGAACAAGGCATGCAGCGCGAGGCGCTGGCGCAGCTCAAGGACTTGCCGGTCGAATCGATGCCGTTTGGTCTGTGCCTGTTCGACCCGGAGTGGCACCAGGGTGTAATCGGGATTCTCGCGTCGCGGATGAAAGAGCGTTATTTCCGTCCGACCATTGCCTTCGCCGATGCCGGTGATGGCTTGCTCAAGGGCTCCGGGCGTTCGGTGCAAGGCTTCCACATTCGTGACGCGTTGAGCGTGGTGGCGGCGCAGCATCCGAACCTGATCGCCAAGTATGGTGGCCACGCAATGGCCGCTGGTCTTACCTTGCCGCAGGAGAATTTTCCGCTTTTCGCCGAGGCCTTTGACGCTGAGGTGCGTAGGCAACTTCGCGAAGAAGACCTGACCGGGCGCATGCTGACCGATGGCACGCTGGCGGTTGAAGAATTCCACCTCGAACTGGCCCGCGCCTTGCGCCATGCCGGGCCTTGGGGGCAGCACTTCCCGGAGCCGCTGTTTCATGGCGTGTTTCAGTTGGTCGAACAGCGAGTGGTCGGCGAACGGCACCTGAAAGTGGTGCTGAAGAGCGAATGTGGCTCGGTGAAGCTGGATGGTATTGCCTTCGGCGTTGATCGCGATATCTGGCCGAACCCGACGATTCAGTGGGTTGAACTGGCTTATAAGCTCGACGTTAACGAGTTTCGGGGTAACGAGACTGTTCAGTTGATGATTGCCCACATCGAACCGCGCTAAGCCCTTCGCGAGCAGGCCCGCTCCCACAGGTACGGTGTTGTCCTTTGTGGGAGCGAGCCTGCTCGCGAAAGCGTCCTTTCACGCACTGAATCACTCTGAACCCTCCCTCATCCCCGGTTGTCGACTAGGCTCTAAGCACTGCTTGATTGGCCTTGTGACGTCTTGTCGAATTTTTTGCCCGCGGGGGCGGGTGCTGCATCTTTTTCCTGTCACTCGTCGACTATTCAAACAGAACCCTGGAGCCTGCCCACTGATTTGAGAGGTGCCCCATGAGTCTGCTGCTTGAACCCTTCACCCTGCGCCAACTGACCCTGCCCAACCGCATCGCGGTGTCACCGATGTGCCAATACTCCAGTGTCGACGGCCTCGCTAACGACTGGCATCTGGTACACCTCGGCAGTCGCGCGGTAGGTGGCGCGGGTCTGGTATTTACCGAAGCCACGGCGGTCACGGCCGACGGGCGAATCACCGCCGAAGACCTTGGCCTGTGGAACGACGAACAGATCGAGCCGCTGCAACGCATCACCCGCTTCATCACCGCCCAAGGTGCGGTCGCCGGGATTCAACTGGCCCACGCCGGGCGCAAGGCCAGCACCCATCGGCCGTGGATCGGCAAGCATGGCAGTGTCAAACCCGATGATGGCGGCTGGACACCGGTCGGCCCGTCACCGATTGCTTTCGATCCGCAGCACACGCAACCGAAACAGCTGGATGAAGGGCAGATCGCCGACGTCATTCAGGCGTTTGTCGACGCCGCCAAACGCGCGCTGAAGGCGGGTTTCAGCGTGGTCGAGGTACACGCGGCGCATGGTTATCTGCTGCACCAGTTTCTTTCGCCGCTGAGTAATCAGCGTCGCGATCAGTACGGGGGATCGTTCGAGAACCGCATTCGTCTGGTGCTGCAAGTGACCGAAGCGGTGAGGGCGGTCTGGCCGGAGGAGTTACCGGTGTTTGTTCGCGTGTCGGCCACTGACTGGGTGGAAGACGGCTGGAACCCGGATGAAACCGTGGAACTGGCGCGACGTCTGCACACCCTCGGCGCAGATCTTATCGATGTGTCGTCGGGCGGGACGGCGGCCAACGCGGAAATTCCGGTCGGGCCGGGCTATCAGACGCGCTTCGCCGAGCGTGTGCGCAAAGAGTCAGGCATCGCCACCGGCACCGTGGGAATGATTACCGAGCCAGCGCAGGCCGAGCATATTCTGCGCACCTGTCAGGCTGACATCATTTTCCTCGCTCGGGAGCTGCTGCGTGATCCTTACTGGCCACTGCATGCCGACGATGATCTGGGGGGGCGCAAAGCGGTGTGGCCGGCGCAATATCAACGGGCAACGCATCGTGATCAGCCGATTCATGAGTCTGATTTGCGCGATTGAGTGAGTCGCAATAAAGCAAAAAGCCCCGGTCATTGATGGCCGGGGCTTTGTTTTGTCTGCTGAATGTTGTTTTGCCTGGGCCTCCTTCGCGAGCAGGCTCGCTCCCACATTGGATCAATGCCGGTCATGACTTTTGTGATCGGCCGAGATCAACTGTGGGAGCGAGCCTGCTCGCGAAGAGGTCCTTGTAGGCGCTACATAACCATCAAGGGTACTTACGCTTATCCGGCGCCGGCGGGAAATACTGGTACAACCAGGTCTCGCTCAACGTGCGATCGTTGGTGCGAATAAACAACCGCAGCTCCACCGGCTCCACGCTGTCACTGGTCGGGTACCAGTCAAACAGAATCCGATAGCCCTTGATGTCATCCAGCACCAGTACGCTGAAATCCTGCACCTTGCCGTTCGAGCACGTCACCACCGGTTCGATCCCGGTGCCTTGCGGCAGTCGATCCAGACCACCGCCAGTGAAGTCCACGGCAAAACGACGCGCCCACACCGGCGGGTAATGCTCGCCCGGTGCCCAGCCTTCGGTGAATCCGCCCATGCCGGAACGGGTCGCGTGCACCCGTGCCAACGGCGTGCCCACGGGCGGCAATGCGCTCCAGTAAAGCTTGTAACCGTAGTTCAGCGAATCGCCGGCAGCCACCGGTTTTTTCGGGGTCCAGAACGCGACGATGTTATCGAGAGTCTCGCCGGTGGTAGGGATTTCCAGCAGATCGATAGAGCCTTCGCCCCACGCCGTGGTCGGTTCTACCCACAGGCTCGGGCGCTTGCTGTACCAGTCCACGGTGTCCTGATAGTTGGCGAATTCATGGTCGGTCTGCACCAGACCGAAGCCTTTCGGATCGGTGTCGGCAAACGCATTGAATTGCAGGGTCGCCGGGTTGTTCAGCGGGCGGCAGATCCACTCGCCGTTGCCGCGCCACATCGCCAGACGATCCGAGTCGTGGATCTGCGGGTGGATGGTGTCGCACATGCGGCGCTCGTGGGTGCCGCAACTGAACATACTGGTCATCGGCGAGATGCCCAATTGCTCGATCGCCGTGCGCGCATTGATGTGCGCATCGACTTCCATTACCACGCGCTCGGCCTGGCAATCGATGTCGAAACGATAAGCGCCAGTGGCACTTGGCGAGTCGAGCAGGGCATACACCACAAATCGGGTGGCGTTCTTGTCCGGGGTCTCGAACCAGAACTTGGTGAAGTCAGGGAATTCTTCGCGTTTTTTCGCGTAAGTGTCGATCGCCAGGCCGCGCGCCGAGAGGCCATATTGGCCAGTGGCGTCTACCGCACGGAAATAGCTGGCACCGAGGAACGACAACACATCGTGACGATCCAGCTCTGGCGCTTTGAACAGCTTGAAGCCGGCAAAACCGAGGTCACCCTTGAGCTGCTGGGTGTCGACTGACGTGTTTTCATAGTTGAACAGTGCCGGGCGGAAATGCACCTCGCGGGCAGTGCGCGTCTTGGCGTCGACGCTGTACATGCGCACCGGCTGACGGAACCCCATGCCGACATGGAAGAACTGCACGTCCAGTTGGCCCTTGTTTTCCTTCCACAGCGAATGCTCGCCGTCGTAGCGGATCGCGTTGAAGTTCTGCGGGGTCATGGTCGCCAGGGTTGGCGGCAGCACCTGTTTGGTGTCCTGATAGGCGCTGCCAGCCAGTTGCTTGGCCTGGCGCTTCAGCGCTTCGAAGTCGAAGGCCTGCGCCTCGCCATCGGCGGCGCCGCCATTGGCCGCCCACGCACGGCTGGCCAGCAGGCCAGTGGCCGAAAGACCGGTGTAAGCCGCAATGGCCATGGACGCTTTGAGCAAATTCCTGCGATGCATAAATACAACCTGTCGTGTGCAATCCCGCGCCGTTCCTGGCACGTGCTGGATCAGAAATAACGGTTCGGACAAGCCTTCGGCCAAACGCAACGGACTATTAACAGATGCCCGCTAGCTTAAACGGTTCGCTCGCAATGCAAAATTCGTTGATTCACCGCGCCAGTGTGTCAATGAAACAAGACATGTCGGTTAAATATCTGACAGGGCATTCTGATTTACACGGCATATCTGCTTTTTTCGACTAATTACTCTAAAAACCGCTTTTCAGCGCCGATTTAATTTCTATTCTATGGGCATGACCGGTGCTGACCGGTAGGGCACACGGCGCTGCTGTAAGGGGCAGGGCGATGTGGTGGTTTAGCAATTCTTTGAAGTATTGAAGGACATCGTCCATGGCAAAAATACAAGGTATCACCGACATGCTGGGCATCTTTCCCTGCCTCGGCAGCGGCCGCAAAAGGCGTCGGCTCAGCTCTGACGAAGTGAAGCTGGTTGAGCGATATCGGGAGCTTTCGGAGAACGACCGGATTGCGATGCGGTATCTGGTGGATGCGATGCGGAGTGTTTCGCGGTTTTGAGTGGAAATTAAAAGGGGCGGACTGAAATGTCCGCCCCTTTTTTATTTGGATCAGCTACACGTTCCCAGTACTGGATACGGCCGCTGGCCGCGCATCAACTCCGGCACATCCCGCCATTTGACCCACGCCTGCTGTTGCCAGTGCAGCAGCGGCACGGTGACGCCTGCCCAATGCATCGAACTCACGCTGGGGTGGTTTTTCACAGGGCTTGAATGGGTTTCGCGCAGCATCGGGATGACTTCATGGCTCAGCCATTGGCGCAGGTGTCGGTTTTCCGGGACGAAGTGATGGACGAGCAGGGCGAACAGTCCGGACTCGCTGACCATCGCGCAATCGATGATTTCGCCGTCCTTGCGCAGGAGGACATTGCGACGCTGGTCGGGATCGAGTTTCAGGGTGAGGCGTTCGTTTAGCGGATAGCCCATCAAGCGACCGAGATCCTGAACACAGAACCAGGCTTCGTGATCTTGCATGAAGGCGTGGAGAAAACGGTTGTGGCGGGTGAAGGCGGTGGGGGTGAAGAAAGCGGAGCTTTCAGAAGGAATTTTTACGTGGTTAGGCATTTTTCGACTCCAATATTGAGAATAGAGCCGCCACTCAAATGAGTGCAGTCACGCCGTTTTGATATTTACTCCGGCTCCGACACCGGGCCGCTGATTTCGCTGCCGAGAGAAAGTCTATCGGCTAGCAACCTACGACGCCAAGTCGGCTCTATCGACACCTACTGTAGGAAAGCGGGCCTATCTCTGAAGGCTGTATTTGTAGGAAATGCCTGATTTTGCAGTGCCAACAGCAACCAAAACGCCCAAGCCGTCGTTTTTCCTTTATCTATTCGGATCCACGGAATGAACTGCAGGTTTCTCCATGTTGATCGAGTTTTCAGTTTCCAATTTCCGCTCGTTCAGGGACCGGCAAACCCTGTCCATGGCGGCGAGCCCTCTTCTGAGTAAATCACTCAACACATTCAAAGCATCCACGAATACGGAAAAGCTTCCGGAACTGCTCAAGGTCGCTGCGATTTATGGACCGAATGCGTCCGGCAAGTCATCGTTGATTCGAGCGATGGGCGTCGTCGGGAGCTTATTGGCGATACCCGCTGACACGCTAGATGCCGCGTTACCCGTTTCAGCGTTTCGTTTCGACGAAACACTGAAAGATGAACCCAGTACTTTTGAGTACGACTTTGTTCAAGGTGGTTTGCGCTATCGATTTGTCCTTGGTTTGACGGCGCAACGGATTGTTCATGAGCAATTGCTCTGCTTTCCAGAAGGAAAGGAGACATTGCTGTACAAGCGTCAGGTTGATGCGCAAGGCGAGCACTATCTTTTCGGCGAAACCCTTGAGGGGGGCAAGGAAGTCCATCGCGCATGGCAGCGTTTGACCAGCCCCAAGATGTTGTTTATCGCACAAGCGGTGATTCACAGCAGTGAAGAACTGATGCAACTGCGCGTACCGTTTTCCTGGTTTCAAAGTGGTCTGCTGGTGATTGAGCAGAACAACATGCCCGGTTTATCCACAGCTTCGATTCGATTTCTTCAGATGGTTAAAAGCCATACGAGCGACTTACGTGATTTTCTCTGCGCGCTGGATATTCCGGTATCAGCGATTCAACTCAGTCCGGATGATTCTGTTTCGGCTGCCGATAACAGAAAACTCACGCTTAAGGAGTTCATTGCCGCCGCGCAACGGGACAAGCTGACGCTCACACACTCGAGTATGTCGGGTGAAGCCGAGTTTGATTTTTCGGAAGAGTCTTGCGGCACGAAGAACCTGATTGGTTTCTGGCTGCCATGGTTCATGATGAATCAGGCCGGTGGCAGCGGCGTTCTCAGTGTCGATGAGTTGAGCAGCAGTCTGCACCCTGAAATCGTCGCCGATTTGATCGCCAGACATCTGGACAACGGGCTGAATACGCAACTGATTTTCACCACCCACGACACCCATCTGATGAATGAGAAAATTCTACGTCGCGATCAATTCTGGATTACAGAACGCGATGCTCACGCTGCCACGCATCTGTTTTCCGTGCACGACTTTGAAGGTCAGGAACGTGAGGACGTCGAGAAGCGCTACTTCGAAGGGCGTTACCGCGGATTGCCGCTGATAAGGCGGGGCTGACAATGGTGAGTTCGAATAAGTCGTTCGATCGAAAAGCCTCACGCTTTAAGCCCCAGCCTAATGTTTTGGTGCTCTGCGAAGACAGCAAGTCAGGTAAGCGTTATCTGGAAGAGGCGGCACTGCACTTTCGTGCTCGGGCAAAGGTTGAAATCGTCCACTGCGGTGTAACTCATCCGAGCGGCATCGTCGATCGAGCGATGCGGCGACAAGAGCACTTCGACAAAGTCTTCTGCGTCTTGGATCGTGATACTCACCTGTGTTTTGAACGTGCATTGAGTGAAGCGAAGTCTCATCCAAAAATCACAGTCATCGCGTCGTATCCATGCTTTGAATTTTGGCTTCTTTTGCACTTTGGCTTTAGCCGAAAACCCTTCAGGTCTGCCGGGAAAAACTCTCCGGGTGATCTGGTGAGCAAGAGTTTGAAGACTAAGCCCAACATGGCGAATTATGAGAAGGGTAAAGGCGTCAGCTATTTTGCTCAGTTGCTGGGTGAGCCCTTTCACCGGGCTAGAACGCTGGCGCCAAAAGTACTAGAAGACGCAGTGGCCAGTGGCGAGCCTAATCCAAGTACCGAAATCCATTTGTTGATGGATGCATTTGAAGCGTTATCCACACCCCAACGGATCTAGCACTGTTAACCGTGCCCGCATCCTTGCGGGCAGGTATTGACTCTTAGCGACTGACCTTCCAAGCATCCCCAGCCGGCGCCTTGCCATGGTCATACGGCTTGCCAATCCACATGTAAACCAAGCCCAACCCAATCACGATCGCAGTACTCAACACCATCGCATAGTTCACATACCAAGCCGCATCCGGCGTACGTGGCCAGGCCATGTTGATGATTGCGCCAACGCCGTACACCAGCGCGCCGATGTTCACCGGCCAGCCCCACGCGCCGAGGGTGAATTTTCCGCTTGGTTTCCAGCCTTTGCTGCGGGCGTACAGCGCGGCCAGCACGATCATCTGGAACGCGAGGTAGATGCCGATGGCGGCGAAGCTGACGATGGTGGCCACGGCGTCTTGCAGGAAGAAGCCAAGGGCGATGATCAGCGCAGGCAGGACGCCGGAGACGAACAGCGCAGCAACCGGCACTTGGGTTGTAGGAGAAATCTTTTTCAGCAGTCGGCTGCCGATGACCATTTCATCGCGAGCGTAGGAGTACAGCAGACGGCTCGCCGCGGCTTGCAGGCTGATGACGCAGGAGATGAAGGAAATCATCACCACGCCCATCACCACTTTCGAGCCGAGCGGGCCGAAGGCGTTGTTGAGGATGGTGGTGACCGGGTCTTTGTCGGTGCCGTTGATCACCGCTTGCATGTCCGGCACGGCGAGGATCAGCGCCAGGCAGGCGAACATCGCTGCGATGCCGCCGATGTAGATGGTCATGCGCATGGCCACCGGGATTTTTGCGCTCGGGTTCGGGGTTTCTTCGGCGACGTCGCCGCAAGCCTCGAAGCCGTAGTAGAGGAACATCCCCGCCAGCGAGGCAGTGAGGAACGCCGGCAGGTACGAGCCGTCGACGCTGATGTCGAAGGTGTTGAACAGCACGCTCAGCGGTTGATGGCGTTCGAACACCAGCAGGTAAACACCGACGATCACCGCGCCGACCAGTTCGCAGAGAAAGCCGAACATGGCAATGCGCGCCAGCACTTTGGTGCCGCTGAGGTTGACCAGTGTGGCGAACAGGGTCAGCACCAGGGCGATGACGATGTTGGTGTTGTTGCTCGGCTCAAAACCGAGCATGGCGGCCAGGTATGGGCCAGCGCCGACCGCAACGGCAGCGATGGTGACGCAGAGGGCGATGGAGTAGATCCAGCCGACCATCCACGCCCATTTTTTACCGACCAATCGGCGTGCCCAAGGGTAAACCCCGCCGGAAATCGGGAACTGCGAAACCACTTCGCCGAAGATCAGGCACACCAGCAACTGGCCGCAACCGACCAGCAAGTAGGCCCAGAACATCGGTGGGCCGCCGGCAGCGAGGCACAGGCCGAAGAGGGTATAAACCCCTACGACCGGTGACAGATAAGTGAAGCCCAACGCGAAGTTTTCCCACAGGCTCATGCTGCGGTTGAAGTTCGAGGTGTAGCCCAGTTTGCGCAGTTGTTCGGCATCGCTGTCGGCAACGGCTGTGGCGAGATCGGGTGAGGAACTCATGTGTGTTTTGCTCCGTGAAATCGGCAGATTTCGGATGGCCGAGGCCGTGGCGGGGCTTTGTGGGCGCCGCCCGGTTCGGTAGTTGTTGTTTTGGTTTCGGTGAAGCCTGGTGGTGAATCGCCGACATCGTCCGTGTGTCGCGGAAAAGATCGCAGCCTGCGGAGCAGCTCCTACAGAAGAGCGGCGTCCATCATGTAGGAGCTGCCGCAGGCTGCGATCTTTTCGCTGTTAATGCTTGAACATCACATGCCGAACCGTGGTGTAGTCCTCCAGCCCATACATGGACATGTCCTTCCCGTACCCGGACAATTTCTGACCGCCATGGGGCATTTCGCTGACGAGCATGAAGTGCGTGTTCACCCACGTGCAGCCGTACTGCAAGCGTGCCGACATGCGATGCGCGCGTCCTACATCCGCCGTCCATACAGAGGAGGCGAGGCCGTAGTCCGAATCGTTGGCCCACTCCAGCGCCTGCGCTTCATCGGTGAACTTGGTCACGGAAACTACTGGCCCAAACACTTCGCGACGGACAATTTCGTCGTCCTGCTGCGCATCGGCCAACACCGTCGGCTCGAAGAAGAAACCATTGCCCTCGACAGCCTTACCACCAGTGATCAAACGAATGTGCGACTGCGCCACAGCACGCTCGACAAACCCGGCAACACGGTCGCGATGTTGCGCAGTGATCAGCGGCCCCAGTTCAGTCGACGGATCATCCTGCAAGCCGTACTTGATGCTGCTGACCGCAGCGCCGAGCTTCTCGACAAACTTGTCGTAAATGCCTTGCTGCGCATAGATCCGGCACGCGGCGGTGCAGTCCTGCCCGGCGTTGTAGAAACCGAAGGTACGAATACCTTCCACCGCCGCATCAATATCGGCGTCGTCGAAGATGATCACCGGCGCCTTGCCGCCCAGTTCCATGTGCATGCGTTTAACGCTGTCGGCAGTGCTGGAAATGATATTGGCGCCCGTGGCGATGGAGCCGGTCAGCGAAACCATGCGCACTTTCGGGTGCGTAACCAATGGACTGCCAACGGTAGGACCGCGACCAAACACCAGATTGAGTACACCGGCCGGGAAGATTTCCGACGCCAGTTCAGCCAGACGCAACGCGGTCAGAGGAGTTTGCTCTGACGGTTTGAGCACCACGGTATTACCGGCCGCCAGTGCCGGGGCGATTTTCCAGGCGACCATCATCAGCGGGTAGTTCCACGGCGCAATGGAGGCGATCACGCCCACCGGATCGCGGCGGATCATCGAGGTGTGGCCGGGCAGGTATTCGCCAGCGGCCGAGCCGCTCATGCAACGGCTGGCGCCAGCGAAAAAACGGAACACGTCGGCAATTGCCGGGATCTCGTCGTTGAGCGCGGCACTGTAGGGTTTGCCGCAGTTGTCGGATTCGAGCTTGGCCAGTTCTTCGCCGTGGGCTTCGATGGCGTCGGCGAGTTTGAGCAGCAGCAGCGAACGGTCTTTCGGCGCGGTTTGCGACCAGTCGGCGAAGGCGTTGTCGGCAGCGCGTACGGCGGCGTCGACCTGAGCTTCAGTGGCTTCGTTGATCTCTACCAGGACCTCGCCAAGCGACGGGTTGAGCACCGGTTGCGCCGGGCCTTCGCCGTTGACCAGTTGGCCGTTGATCAAGAGTTTGGTTTGCATCGTTCTGTCCTCTTCGAATCTATTATTTTTCTGCCGAAACCGGATTAAAAACTGTGGGAGCGAGCCTGCTTGCGAAAGCGGTGTATCAGTCGACATCAATGTTGGATGTGACGGCCTCTTCGCGAGCAAGCTCGCTCCCACAGGGGAAAGTGGTGTCTTTCAGATGTTTATTTGCCGCCGCTACCGGCAACGCTTTCGCCACCCCGGGTCAGGTAATACGCGCCCAAAATCGGCAACATCGTCACCATCATCACCAGCATGGCGACGACATTGGTCACCGGCACATCCCGTGGGCGGCTGAGCTGGTTGAGCAGCCACAACGGCAAGGTGCGTTCATGCCCGGCGGTAAACGTGGTGACGATGATTTCGTCGAACGACAGTGCAAACGCCAACATGCCGCCGGCCAGCAACGCCGAGCCAAGGTTCGGCAGGATGATGTAGCGAAACGTCTGCCAGCCATCGGCGCCGAGGTCCATCGAGGCCTCGATCAAACTGTGCGAAGTACGGCGCAGGCGGGCGATGACGTTGTTGTAGACGATCACCACGCAGAAGGTCGCGTGGCCGACGATGATGGTGAACATCCCCGGTTCGATCCCCAGCGTCTTGAAGGTGGCCAGCAGCGCGATCCCGGTGATGATCCCCGGTAACGCGATCGGCAGGATCAGCATCAGCGAGATGCCCTGCTTGCCGAAGAAATCCCGGCGATAAAGCGCGGCTGACGCGAGCGTACCGAGCAGCATGGCAATCAACGTGGCGATGGCTGCGATCTGCAATGAAAGCTTGATCGCCTCCAGAACATCCGGCCGCGAAAACGCCACGCTGAACCAGTGCAGCGTGAAGCCCTTCGGCGGAAAGCTGAACGCGGCTTCTTCAGTGTTGAAGGCGTAAAGGAAGATGATCAGGATCGGGAAGTGCAAAAATACCAACCCGCCCCAGGCTGCGATTTTTAAGCCCAGTGAGGCCTGCCCTTGTGATGAAGAGTCAGAGCGCATCGAAAGCCCCCAATCGTTTGACAATGGACAGGTAAACCGCGATCAACACAATCGGTACCAACGTAAACGCCGCCGCCATAGGCATATTGCCAATCGCCCCTTGCTGCGCGTAGACCATGCTGCCGACAAAGTAGCCCGGTGGCCCGACCAGTTGCGGCACGATGAAATCGCCCAAGGTCAGCGAAAACGTGAAGATCGAACCGGCCGCAATGCCCGGAATCGACAGCGGCAGAATCACCTGCATAAAGGTCTGGCGCGGCTTGGCGCCGAGGTCGGCAGAAGCCTGCAACAGCGACGGCGGCAGACGTTCCAGCGACGCCTGAATCGGCAGAATCATGAACGGCAGCCAGATGTACACAAACACCATGAACCGCCCCAGATGCGAGGTCGACAAGGTGCTGCCGCCGACGCCGGGAATCCCCAGAATGAACTGCAACACCGGCTCCAATCCAAGGTGTTGCACAAACCACTGCGCCACGCCTCCCTTGGCCAACAGCAACGTCCACGCATACGCCTTGACGATATAACTGGCCCACATCGGCATCATCACCGCGATGTAGAAAAACGCCTTGGTCTTGCCGGTGGTGTAGCGCGCCATGTAGTAGGCAATCGGGAACGCGACGATGGCGCTGGCGATCGACACAACGATGGCCATGCTTAGCGTGCGCAGGATGATGTCGAAGTTCGACGGCTGAAACAGTGCGGCAAAATTTGCCAGGGTCAGGTCCGGAGTGACCGCCATGGTGAAGTCGTCGAAGGTGTAGAAACCTTGCCACAGCAGCACCAGCAACGAGCCGAGATAAATCGCGCCAAACCACAGCAGCGGCGGCACCAGCAGCATCGACAGATATAGGTTCGGCTTGCGATAGAGCAGGTTGGAAAACCTGCGCAACGGCGGCGATGCAGTCATCGCGAGCGTGCTCATGTCACACCCCGCTCGCCACGGTGTCGTGCAGTGCAATCATCGCTTCCCGCGCCCAACGTGCGCTCAGACGCTGGCCGGTCTGATGCTGCGCGCTGCTGTCGACCCACTGAGTGTTGGCGTGGCTGATGCTCAGGGTCTGGCCGTTTTCCAGTTTCAATTCATAGCGCGTGGCGCTGCCCTGATATTGGATGTCGTGGAGTAACCCGCTGACTTCGATTTCGTGGCTGGCCAATGGGCCTTCGGCAAACCGCACGTGTTCAGGGCGGATCGAAAACGGCTGCGGATGACCGCTGATTTCACGCGCCAGATCGCCACGAATCACGTTCGAGGTACCGACGAATTCAGCGACAAATGTGGTGGTGGGTTTCATGTACAGATTGCGCGGCGTGTCGACCTGCTCGATGCGGCCCTTGTTGAACACGGCGACGCGATCGGACATCGACAGCGCTTCGGTTTGATCGTGAGTGACGAAGATGAAAGTGATGCCGAGCTGGCGTTGCAGCTTCTTCAGTTCGCTTTGCATTTGTTCGCGCAGTTTCAGATCCAGTGCACCCAAAGGCTCATCGAGCAACAGCACACGCGGGCGATTGACCAGGGCGCGGGCGAGGGCGACACGCTGGCGCTGACCGCCGGACAACTGCACCGGTTTGCGGGCGCCGTAACCGCCGAGGGCGACCATGTCCAAAGCTTCTTCGGCGCGTTTATGCCGTTCGGTTTTGCCGACGCCTTTGACCTTCAAACCGTAGGCGACGTTGTCGAGGACGTTCATGTGCGGGAACAGCGCGTAATCCTGAAACACTGTGTTGACGTCACGTTGATACGGCGGCAAACCGGCCGCTTCCGCGCCATGAATGCGGATCGAACCGGCGCTCGGTTGTTCGAACCCGGCGATCAGCCGCAGGCAGGTGGTTTTGCCCGAGCCGGATGGGCCGAGCATGGAAAAGAACTCGCCGTCCTCGATATCGATGGAAACCCGGTCAACGGCCTTGACCTCGCCGAACTGCCGGGAAACGTTGGTGAACTGGACTGCAAGCGTCATGGTGCGGTGCTCCAAAAAGGCGAGGGCCGTCGCAGCGGCCCTGCCCAGCCTTTTGAAAAAACAGTCTTTCGAATGATCGTTCCCACGCTCTGCGTGGTAATGCTGCCTGTGAGGCTCTGCGTCACCTCGTGCAAATGGACGCGGAGCGTCCGGTGATGCATTCCCACGCAGAGCGTGGGAACGATCGGCATCTAACGGTGAATGCGATCTGCTTTTAGCTCCCTCTCCCTCCGGGAGAGGGCGGGGGGTGAGGGTGGCGGTTTCGGCCATTGCTCTGAGATCAAGAGCAAAGGCAAAAGCTACCCCCTCACCCCAACCCTCTCCCCCAGGGGGGCGAGGGGGAAAGGGAGTTCGACCGAGTCGCTCCCGGGCTTAGCGGCCGCCCATGATCGCGATGTAGTCCTGGGTCCAGCGGCTATACGGCACAAATTTGCCACCCTCAGCCTGCGGGGTTTTCCAGAAGGCGATCTTGTCGAACTGGTCGAAACCGTTGGTCTTGCAACCTTCAGCGCCAAGCAACTCACTTTCTTTGCACGCCGCAGGAACGGCCGGCAACGAACCAAACCACGCCGCCACATCACCCTGGACTTTCGGTTTCAGCGACCAGTCCATCCACTTGTACGCGCAGTTCGGGTGCTTGGCTTCGGCGTGGAGCATGGTAGTGTCGGCCCAGCCGGTGGCGCCTTCTTTGGGAATGGTCGAAGCAATCGGCTGTTTCTCGTTCATCAAGCCATTGACCTGATACGGCCAGGCGCTGGAGGCGACCACGCCTTCGTTTTTGAAGTCGCTCATCTGCACCGTGGTGTCGTGCCAGTAGCGGTGGATCAGCGGCTGCTGTGCGCGCAACAGATCAAGCACGGCTTTGTACTGATCTTCGGTCAGTTGATACGGATCCTTGATACCCAGTTCAGGCTTGGTCGACTTCAGATACAGCGCCGCATCGGCGATGTAGATCGGGCCGTCATACGCCTGCACGCGGCCCTTGTTCGGCTTGCCGTCGGGCAGATCCTGCGCGGCGAACACCACGTTCCAACTGCTCGGCGCGGTCTTGAACACGTTGGTGTTGTACATCAGCACGTTCGGTCCCCACTGGTACGGGGTGCCATAAGTCTGCTGGTTGACCACGTACCACGGCGCATCTTTCAGGCGTGGGTCGAGGGTGTTCCAGTTCGGGATCAGCGCGGTGTTGATCGGTTGCACCCGTTTGCCGACGATCAACCGCAGTGAGGCATCGCCTGATGCGGTGACCAGGTCGTAACCGCCCTTGGCCATCAGGCTGACCATTTCGTCCGAGGTAGCGGCGGTTTTCACATTGACCTTGCAGCCGGTTTCTTTCTCGAAACCGGTCACCCAGTCATAGGCTTTGTCGCTCTCACCACGTTCGATGTAACCCGGCCACGCAACGATATCCAGCTGACCTTCGCCAGCACCGACAGCCTTTAACGGCTCGGCCGCTTGCAGGCTGGCGCTGGCCAGCAGGGCCGTGGTGATTGCACTGAGCAGTGCGGTCTTGTGCACGAACATGGTTGAACCCTCTTCTTTAAATTATGGTCGGGGCAGTTGTGAACGCGGTGAAGCATGCCGTTGGCGGCTTGTTATTAGCGTAGTCAGAGATGCTGGCCGTGGCGGGCCATGATGTGCCGCACCACGCTGTAGTCCTGCAACGAATCACTGGATAAGTCTTTGCCGTAACCGGAGCGCTTCAGCCCGCCGTGGGGCATTTCGCTGACCAGCATGAAATGGCTGTTGATCCACGTGCAGCCGTACTGCAAGCGCGCGGCAACCTGCATGGCCTTGTCGAGATTCTGCGTCCAGACCGACGAGGCGAGGCCGTATTCGGAGTCGTTGGCCCAGTCGACGGCCTGCGCGAGTTCGTCGAAACGGGTCACGGTGACCACCGGGCCGAACACTTCGCGCTGAACGATTTCGTCGCTCTGTTTGCAACCGGCGAGCAGCGTCGGCTGATAGTAGAAACCGGCACCGGAGTGCACCGCCGCACCGGTCACGCGTCCGATGTGCGGCTGGCCGAGGGCGCGCTCGACGAAACTGGCGACGCGGTCGCGCTGACGGGTGCTGATCAGCGGGCCGATCTCATTATCGGCATCACGTTTGCCGGCGAAGCGCAGGCTGCTGACGGCGGCGCCGAGTTCGGCGACCAATTTGTCGTGAATCCCGGCCTGCGCGTAGATCCGGCAGGCAGCGGTGCAGTCCTGCCCGGCGTTGTAGTAACCGTAAGTGCGCACGCCATCGACCACGGCCTGGATGTCGGCGTCGTTGCAGACGATCACCGGGGCTTTGCCGCCGAGTTCGAGGTGCGTGCGTTTCAGGGTTTTCGCGGCGGCCTGGAGGATTTTCTGCCCGGTAACGATATCGCCGGTCAGCGAGACCATGCGCACCTTGGCGTGGCCGACCAAATGGCTGCCGACGCCTTCGCCGCCACCGCAGATGATGTTGATGACCCCGCGCGGGAGGATTTCGGCCAGCGCTGGCGCCAGAGCGAGGATCGACAGCGGCGTGTGTTCGGACGGTTTGAACACCAGCGTGTTGCCGGCGGCGAGGGCCGGGGCGATTTTCCACGCGGCCATCATGATCGGGTAGTTCCACGGCGCAATCGAAGCGACCACGCCAATCGGGTCGCGACGGACCATGCTGGTGTAGCCCGGCAGGTATTCGCCGCTGAGCTGACCGGTCTGGCAGCGTACGGCGCCGGCGAAGAAACGGAATACGTCGACGGTCGCGGTCAAATCGTCCTGACGCGCCAGGTGCAACGGCTTGCCGCAGTTCAGCGATTCGAGGCGGGCGAGGTGGTCGGCGTGTTTTTCCACGGCGTTGGCGATCTCGAGCAACAGGTTCGAACGTTGCTGCGGCGTGGTGCGCGACCACTCGGCGAAGGCGCGGTGGGCGGCGAGGATGGCGGCTTCGACTTGCTCGGTGCTGGCTTCGGCGATGTGCGTGAGGATTTCGCCGGTGGCCGGATTGAGAATCGGCTCGACAAAACCTTCCCCGGCGACCAGTTCGCCATCAATCAACAACGCGGTACACATCGGGGTCTGCGCGCCAGCCATTTTCCGCGATCTCTTTTCTTGTGTGGCCATTGTTGCTCCCTGAAACCCGGGAGCCGGCCGTCTTATAGATGCAGCAAGACTAGTGCGCGGCTCCGAGGTCGACAAATACTAAATACTGAAGGCAGCATTCGATTAAATAGATGGCTTGCGCCCGCCGTGGGGTTGCTCGCGTGCGACAGTCAGGAATGGGTCGACCAATGCGGGACGCGCGGTGCCACGGCGCCAGGCCAGGCCGACGTCCAAGGTCTGATTGAGGTCGGCGATCGGACGCGCTTCGATGATGTCGCCCTCCAGCGACCATGGGCGATAAGTCATGTCAGGCTGTATCGACACGCCCAATCCGGCGGCGACCAGACTTCGCACGGCCTCGGTGGACGCGGTTCTCAGAGTGATTTTCGGTTGCAGCCCGGAACCGCGCCAGAAACGCTGGGCGTTGCGATCCATTTCATCGACGTTAAGTTGAATCAACGGTTCGCGGGCGACGTCGGCGAGATTGATGCTGTCGTGCTCCAGCAGTGGATGCTGGGCCGGGAGCCACAAACGGTGCGGTGAGTGGGTCAGTACTTCAGTCTGCAAAGCGTGGCGATCTTCGAGGTTGGAGAGGATCAATACGCCGACATCGATCTCGCCACTGACCAGCAAATGCTCGATGTAGGGCCGTTCGTCTTCCATCACTCTGATTTCGACATTGGGATACGCGCGCTGAAAACGGGTGAGCAGATCCGCCAGGTAATAACCGGCGACCAGACTGGTCACACCGACGATCAACTGCCCGGCGACTTGATCGGTGCTCTGCTGCAGGCTGCGTTTGGCGTTGTCCACGGTCGCCAGAATCAGGTGCGCCTGGCGTAGGAATTGATGACCTTGGTGTGTCAGCGTCATGCCCTTGGCGTGGCGGCTGAACAGGCTGACGCCGATTTCCTCTTCCAGTTGCTGGATCGCCAGGGTCAGGGTCGATTGGGATATGAACGCGGTTTGCGCGGCGGCGGAGATCGAGCCGGTCTCGGCCACGGCGATGAAGTGACGAATCTGACGCAGGGTCATCATGAGAAGGGGCTACCCAGTGGGCGGTTTTTATAGATTGGCCTGAGTGTATATCTATTTTCACGAAGGGCTGCTGCAGGGCGAGCAACATCTGGAAGCACACTCGCAGGTCGGACAGGGGCACTTTCGAACTAGGCTGAGGGCCTTATAGATCCGGATAACCCCTGTTTGGAGGCGGAACATGAACACCCGTGGATTGCTCGATCAACTGCTCAAGTCCGGCCAGGATCTATTGCAGAACAAGGCTGGCGGAACGCAGAACAAACCGGCTGCCGGTGGCTTGGGCGGTTTGCTCGGCGGCGCATCAGGTTCTGGTGGACTCGGCAGTCTGCTGTCAGGTGCAGGTGGCGGTGCATTGGCCGCAGGTGCGATGGGCCTGCTGCTCGGTAACAAGAAAGTGCGCAAGGTCGGTGGCAAAGTTGCGATCTACGGCGGCCTCGCGGCGCTGGGTGTGTTGGCCTACAAGGCTTACGGCAACTACAACGCGCAAAAAGGCACAGCGCCACAACGCGAACCGCAAACCCTCGATCGCTTGCCACCTGCGCAAGCCGAGCAACACAGTCAGGCCATTCTCAAAGCACTGGTGGCGGCCGCCAAGGCTGACGGCCATATCGATGACCGCGAACGCCAACTGATCGAAGGCGAATTCACCAAACTCGACAACGATCAGGAACTGCAACACTGGCTGCACGCCGAGCTCAACAAACCCTTGGACCCGACCGACGTCGCCCGGGCCGCGAGCACGCCGGAGATGGCGGCAGAAATGTACATCGCCAGTGTGATGCTGGTGGATGAGGAAAGCTTTATGGAGAAGAGCTATCTGGATGAATTGGCGCGGCAACTGAAGCTGGAGCCGGGGTTGAAGGTGGAGTTGGAGAAGCAGGTGCGCATCGCATCGGCGTAAACCCGGCTGGCCCTTTCGCGAGCAAGCTCGTTCCCACAGGGGATTGCGTTCCAATGTGGGAGCGAGCTTGCTCGCGAAGGCATTTTCCGCCGCACAGCGACGGCAATGACCATTCCATCGCCCCTTTTTGCCATTACCCCACTGGCACGCCCACCCGCAATTGTCGGACAGTCCCAGCCCAGAGCCCCCCCGCGACCAAGGCGGACAGGCCCGAGGGTTACAAAGCGTCTTATAAATGAAACACCGCCCTCGGCTATACTCCCCGCATTTCGACTAGGCACGAGGAATCACTGTGAAGAACTGGACGTTGCGCCAACGCATTTTGGCGAGCTTTGCGGTGATTATCGCCATCATGTTGCTGATGGTTGTCGTCTCTTATTCGCGGTTGCTGAAGATCGAGGCCAGTGAAAACAGCGTGCGTGATGACGCGATTCCCGGCGTCTATTACAGCTCGATGATCCGTGGCGCGTGGGTCGACAGCTATCTGCAGACGCAAGAACTGCTCGGGCTCAAGGAAGGTCAGGGGATTTCCAGCGAGGACGCGGCCGACTACAAGGCTTTCGAGGCGCGTTTGCAGGAGCAGATGGAGAACTATCGCAAGACGATGGCGACCGACGAGGATCGTCTCGAGTTTGCCGCGTTCGAGAAGTACCACGACGCCTACATCCAGATTCAGGATGCCGTGCTGGACCTGCACAAGCGCAACCTGGAAGCGGACGCAGTGAAGATGTTCCACGACAAGCTCACACCAGCCTGGTACTCCGGGCGTATGAAGCTCAACGACATCATCGGCGAGAACAAGAGAGTCGCCGATCAGGCCATGAACAACATCGACGAGGCGGTGGCGGCGGCCAAGGTCAGCATGTTCGTCTCGCTGCTGGTGGCTGTGCTGGCGGCCGGTGCCTGCGGCTTGCTGTTGATGCGCGCGATCATGGCGCCGATGAACCGCATTGTGCAGATTCTCGAAACCATGCGCACCGGCGACCTCAGTTCGCGGCTCAACCTCGACCGCAAGGACGAGTTCGGCGCTGTCGAAACCGGCTTCAACGACATGATGACCGAGCTGACTGCGCTGGTATCCCAGGCGCAACGTTCGTCGGTGCAGGTCACCACCTCGGTGACCGAAATCGCTGCCACCTCCAAGCAACAACAAGCCACCGCTACCGAAACCGCCGCGACCACCACCGAGATCGGCGCGACTTCGCGCGAGATCGCCGCTACCTCGCGCGATCTGGTACGCACCATGACCGAAGTGTCTACCGCCGCCGATCAGGCCTCGGTGCTGGCCGGCTCCGGCCAGCAAGGCCTGGCGCGCATGGAAGACACCATGCACTCGGTGATGGGCGCGGCTGACCTGGTCAACGCCAAACTGGCGATCCTCAATGAGAAGGCCGGCAACATCAATCAGGTGGTGGTGACCATCGTCAAGGTCGCCGACCAGACCAACCTGTTGTCGCTCAATGCCGCCATCGAGGCCGAAAAGGCCGGTGAGTACGGTCGCGGTTTCGCCGTGGTTGCCACCGAAGTGCGGCGTCTGGCGGATCAGACCGCTGTCGCCACATACGACATCGAACAGATGGTGCGCGAAATCCAGTCGGCGGTATCAGCCGGGGTGATGGGCATGGACAAGTTCTCCGAAGAAGTGCGCCGTGGCATGTCCGAGGTGCAGCAGGTCGGCGAGCAGCTGTCGCAAATCATCCATCAGGTGCAGGCGCTGGCGCCGCGGGTGTTGATGGTCAACGAAGGCATGCAGGCTCAGGCCACCGGTGCCGAGCAGATCAACCACGCGCTGGTGCAGTTGGGCGACGCCAGCAGCCAGACCGTCGAGTCGTTGCGTCAGGCCAGTTTCGCCATCGACGAACTGAGCCAGGTAGCCGTCGGGCTGCGCAGCGGCGTTTCGCGATTCAAAGTCTGATGAGCGAAATCCTCGCCAAACGCAGCGCCGCGCAGGTGGCGAAGCCGGCGTTATTCCTGCTGTTTCGCATCGGCAGCGAGCGCTACGCCTTGCGCGCCACCGAAGTGGCGGAAGTGCTGCCGCGCCTGCCGCTCAAGCCAATCGCCCAGGCGCCGCAGTGGGTCGCCGGGGTGTTTGCCTATCGCGGTGCGGTGGTGCCGGTGATCGACCTCAGTGCGCTGACCTTCGGCCATCCCGCCGAGGCGCGCACCAGCACCCGTCTGGTATTGGTCAATTATCGGCCGGATGAAGCGCAACCCGCGCAATGGCTCGGGCTGATTCTCGAACAGGCCACCGACACCCTGCGTTGCCATCCGCAAGAGTTTCAGCCTTACGGCCTCGACAACCGCGCGGCGCCTTACCTCGGCCCGGTGCGTGAAGATGCCCAGGGATTGGTGCAATGGGTACGGGTCAATGACTTGCTCGATGACGCCGTGCGTACTTTGCTGTTCCCCGATCCGCCGCTGAGTCCGGCGCAGCTTGAGGCGCAGTCATGAGCAGTGATCAGCGCTTTTTCGACTTTCTCAAGGAGCGCATCGGCCTCGATGTGACCTCGGTTGGCCCGGCGATCATCGAGCGCGCTGTGCGCCAGCGCACGACACTCTCGCAAGCCGCGCATGCCGATGAGTATTGGCAATTGCTGCAAGGCTCGCGAGACGAGCAACAGGCGCTGATCGAAGCGGTGATCGTCCCCGAGACGTGGTTTTTCCGTTATCCAGAGTCTTTTGCCACGCTGGGCAAACTGGCGCGCAATCGCCTCGCTGAACTGAACAATATGCGTGCTTTGCGCATTCTCAGCCTGCCATGTTCCACCGGCGAAGAACCCTATTCGATTGCCATGGCCTTGCTCGATGCCGGGCTCAAACCGCATCAGTTCAAGGTCGATGGCATGGACGTCAGCCCGCTGTCGGTGGAGAAGGCGCGGCGTGCGCTGTACGGCAAAAATTCGTTTCGCGGCCAGGATCTGGACTTTCGCGAACGGCACTTCACGCCTGAGCAGGACGGCCATCGGGTCAATGACTATGTGCGTGAGCAAGTGCGTTTGCAGGTCGGCAATGTGCTCGATCCGACGCTGCTGACCAGCGAGCCAGCGTTCGATTTCGTGTTCTGCCGCAACCTGCTGATCTATTTCGACCAGCCGACGCAGAAGCAGGTGTTCGAGGTGCTCAAGCGCCTGACCCATTTCGATGGCGTGCTGTTTATCGGCCCGGCCGAGGGCAGTTTGCTCGGGCGTCTGGGCATGCGTTCGATCGGTATCCCGCAATCCTTCGCGTTCAGTCGCCACAGCGATCCGCACCCCGAGCCGTTGCCAACGCCCAAGCCCATCGCGGTGCCGGTCAGCCAACCGCCTCGCAGCACGCAGCCAGCACCAGTGCGCACTCGACCGTTTGCCGCCGTAACGCCACTGCCGACCGCCAGCAAAAGTGCCAACCCGGATGCGGCGACCCTGCTGGCCAATATCGCCGCGCTGGCCAACGAAGGCAAAAGCGCTGAAGCCCGGGCGGCCTGCGAACAGTATCTGCGCAGCCATGAACCGGTGGCTCAGGTGTTTTACTGGCTCGGTCTGCTCAGCGACGTCGCCGGCCTGACCCTCGAAGCTCAGGGCTTCTACCGCAAAGCGTTGTACCTCGAACCGCAACACCCTGAAGCGTTGATGCACCTGGCCGCGTTGTTGCAGGCTCAGGGCGATACAGCGGGTGCCAGACGATTGCAGGAGCGTGCTGCCCGCAGCGGCCGCACCGCCGACAGTGAGCGTAAACGATGATCCCGTCCGACACCTTGAACGTCACCCACGAAGACGCCCGGGCCATCGACGATTGCTGGAACCGCATCGGCATTCATGGCGACAAGTCCTGTCCGCTGCTCGAAGACCACATTCATTGCCGCAATTGTTCGGTGTATTCCGCCGCCGCCACGCGCCTGCTCGACCGTTATGCGTTGCAGCAGGACGAACGCGACCCGGTGGCGATCGCTGTCGAAAGCGACGTGAAAACCCGCTCGCTACTGATGTTCCGGCTCGGCGAAGAATGGCTGGGGCTGGCGACGCGCAGCCTCGTCGAAGTCGCGCCACTGCAGGCGATTCACTCGTTGCCGCACCAGCGCTCACGCGCATTGCTCGGTGTGGCCAATGTGCGCGGCGCGTTGGTGGCGTGCCTGTCGCTGGTTGAATTGCTCGATCTGGATGGCAACGCCGCGCCAGCCACCGGCGCGCGCATCATGCCGCGCATGCTGATCATCGCCGCCCATGGCGGGCCGGTGGTGGTGCCGGTGGATGAGGTCGACGGTATTCATGCCATCGACGAGCGCATTCTTGATGCCGCCTCGCAATCCGGCGCGCAAGCCAGTGCCAAATACACCCGTGGTGTTCTGCAGTATCGCGGTCGCAGCCTGCGTTGGCTGGATGAAGAACAGCTGCTGTCCGCCGTGACCCGGAGCCTCACATGACCCCCGAGCAAATGCGCGACGCCTCGCTGCTTGAGCTGTTCAGCCTCGAAGCCGAAGCCCAGACCCAAGTGCTCAGCGCCGGATTGCTGGCCCTGGAGCGCAACCCGACCCAGGCCGATCAACTGGAATCGTGCATGCGCGCGGCGCATTCGCTCAAAGGCGCGGCGCGAATTGTTGGCATCGACAGCGGCGTCAGCGTCGCCCATGTCATGGAAGATTGCCTGGTCAGCGCGCAGGAAGGGCGCTTGTTGCTGCGGCCTGAACATATCGATGCGCTGTTGCAGGGCACCGATTTGCTGATGCGCATCGCTACACCGGCCAATGCGCCGCAGCCGAGCGATATTGAAACTTATGTGGCGTTGATGGCGGGTTTGCTCGATCTGTCGACGCCGCTGGCAGCGTTCGTTGCGCCGCCGATGGCCGAGTTGCAACTTCAAGCGCCGCCCGTATTTGAACTGACGCCAGCGCCGATCATCGAAGCCCCGGTCGAACCCTCTGAACCGGCGCCACGCAAAAGCAAACGCACCACCGAAGGTGGCGAACGGGTGCTGCGGGTCACCGCTGAACGGCTGAACAGTTTGCTCGATCTATCGAGCAAGTCGCTGGTGGAAACCCAGCGCCTCAAACCGCATCTGGCGACCATGCAGCGCCTCAAACGCATGCAGAACAACGGCTTGCGTGCGCTGGAAAATCTCAACGTGCACCTCAAGGAACACGCGCTGAGCCTTGAAGCGCTGGAAGCCTTGGAGGACGCGCGCCGTTTGCTCGCCGAATCCCAGCAATTGCTGAGCGAGAAAAACGCCGAACTCGACGAGTTCGCCTGGCAGGCCAGCCAGCGCGCACAAGTGCTCTACGACACGGCGTTGGCCTGCCGCATGCGACCCTTTGCGGACGTGCTGACCGGTCAGGTGCGCATGGTCCGCGATCTGGGCCGCAGCCTCGGCAAGCAGGTGCGGCTGGAGATCGAAGGCGAGAAAACCCAGGTTGATCGCGATGTGCTGGAAAAACTCGAAGCACCGCTGACGCATTTGCTGCGCAATGCGGTCGATCACGGCATCGAAACCCCGGAACAACGGCTGCTCAAGGGCAAACCGGAAGAAGGCTTGATCCGCCTGCGCGCCTCGCATCAGGCCGGCCTGCTGGTGCTGGAGTTGAGCGATGACGGCAATGGCGTCGACCTGGAGAAGGTCCGCCGCAGTATTGTCGAGCGGCAGTTATCTCCAGCCGAAACCGCTGCGCAACTGAGCGAAGAAGAACTGCTGACGTTCCTGTTCCTGCCCGGTTTCAGCTTGCGCGATACGGTCACCGAAGTGTCTGGACGGGGCGTTGGCCTCGATGCCGTTCAGCACATGGTTCGCCAGTTGCGCGGGGCCGTGGTGCTGGAGCAAACGGCGGGAGAGGGCAGTCGCTTTCATCTGGAAGTACCGCTGACCTTGTCGGTGGTGCGCAGTCTGGTGGTGGAAGTTGGCGAAGAGGCCTACGCCTTCCCACTGGCGCACATCGAACGCATGTGCGATCTGGCGCCGGAGGACATCGTGCAGGTCGAAGGCCGTCAGCATTTCTGGCACGAAGGCCTGCACGTCGGGCTGGTTGCGGCCAGCCAGTTGCTCAACCGCCCGGCCAGCCAGAACAGTGGCGAAACCCTTAAAGTTGTGGTGATCCGTGAGCGCGATGCGGTTTACGGGGTTGCCGTGGAGCGCTTTATTGGCGAACGCACGCTGGTGGTCTTGCCGCTCGATGAGCGTCTGGGCAAAGTGCAGGACATCTCCGCCGGCGCCTTGCTTGATGACGGCTCGGTGGTGCTGATCGTCGACGTCGAAGACATGCTGCGCTCGGTGGACAAACTGCTCAATACCGGGCGCCTTGAGCGCATCGCGCGTCACGGCAATCAAGCTGCCGAGGCGGCGCGCAAGCGGGTGCTGGTGGTCGACGACTCGCTGACCGTGCGCGAGCTGCAACGCAAACTGCTGCTCAATCGCGGCTACGATGTCGCCGTGGCGGTGGACGGCATGGACGGTTGGAACGCGCTGCGTTCGGAGGACTTCGATTTGCTGATCACCGACATCGACATGCCGCGCATGGACGGCATCGAGCTGGTCACCCTGCTGCGCCGCGACAACCGTCTGCAATCGCTGCCGGTGATGGTTGTGTCATACAAGGATCGGGAAGAGGACCGCCGCCGTGGCCTCGATGCCGGCGCCGACTATTATTTAGCCAAAGCCAGTTTTCATGACGACGCCCTGCTCGACGCAGTGGTCGAGCTTATTGGAGGAGCGCGGGCATGAAGATCGCCATCGTCAACGACATGCCCATGGCGGTGGAGGCCCTGCGCCGGGCGCTGGCCTTCGAGCCGGCGCATCAGGTGGTCTGGGTCGCCCGCAACGGTGCCGAGGCAGTGCAACTGTGCGCTGAAAATACTCCGGATCTGATCCTGATGGACCTGATCATGCCGGTGATGGACGGCGTCGAAGCCACGCGCCGGATCATGGCCGAAACCCCGTGCGCGATCGTCATTGTGACGGTCGATCGCCAGCAGAACGTGCACCGGGTCTTCGAAGCCATGGGCCACGGCGCGCTGGACGTGGTCGATACCCCGGCGCTCGGCGCCGGCAATGCCCAGGAAGCGGCGGCGCCGTTGCTGCGCAAGATCCTCAATATCGGCTGGCTGATCGGCGAGAAACCCACGCGCTCGCGGCCGACGCCGACGGCCCAGCGCAGTTCTGCGTCGTGTCAGCGACTGGTGGCGATCGGCTCATCTGCAGGCGGGCCGGCGGCGCTGGAGGTGCTGCTCAAAGGCTTGCCCAAGGATTTCTCGGCGGCGATTGTGCTGGTGCAGCACGTCGATCAGGTGTTCGCCGCCGGCATGGCCGAATGGCTGGCCAGCGCCAGCGGCCTCGATGTACGTCTGGCCCGTGAAGGCGAGCCGCCGCAGGCCGGCGCCGTGTTGCTGGCCGGCACCAACCACCATATTCGCTTGTTGAAAAACGGCACGCTGGCCTACACGGCCGAGCCGGTCAACGAGATCTACCGCCCCTCGATCGATGTGTTTTTCGACAGTGTCGCCAGTTATTGGAATGGCGACGCGATCGGGGTTTTATTGACCGGGATGGGACGCGACGGCGCGCAAGGGCTTAAGCTCATGCGCCAGCAGGGTTACCTGACCATCGCGCAGGATCAGCAAAGCAGTGCGGTGTACGGCATGCCCAAAGCCGCCGCGGCGATTGATGCCGCGGTTGAAATCCGTGCGCTGGAAAAGATAGCGCCACGATTGCTGGAGGTTTTTCCCAAATGAACAGGTTTATCCGCAATCCTGGCCCCCGCAGTACTCAGGTGACCGCCCATGAATGACTTACAGATCGACGACATTAAAACCGACGAAAACGCCGCCATGGTGTTGTTGGTGGACGATCAAGCGATGATCGGCGAAGCGGTGCGCCGTGGGCTGTCGAATCAAGAAAACATCGACTTCCACTTCTGCTCCGACCCGCAGCAGGCCATTGCCCAGGCGGTGCGGATCAAACCGACGGTGATTCTCCAGGACCTGGTGATGCCCGGTCTCGATGGCCTGAGCCTGGTGCGCGAATACCGCAATCACCCGGCGACCAAGGACATTCCGATCATCGTCCTGTCGACCAAGGAAGACCCGCTGATCAAGAGCGCGGCGTTCTCTGCCGGCGCCAACGATTACCTGGTGAAACTGCCGGATACCATCGAGCTGGTGGCGCGCATCCGCTATCACTCGCGTTCCTACATGACCTTGCTGCAGCGCGACGCGGCGTACCGCGCGCTGCGCGTCAGCCAGCAGCAATTGCTCGACACCAATCTGGTGCTGCAACGGCTGATGAACTCCGACGGCCTGACCGGGCTGTCCAACCGCCGGCACTTCGACGAGTACCTGGAACTGGAGTGGCGCCGCTCGCTGCGGGAACAGAGTCAGTTGTCGCTGTTGATGATCGACGTCGATTACTTCAAGTCCTACAACGACAGCTTTGGTCACGTTGAAGGCGACGAAGCGCTGCGCAAGGTCGCCACGGCGATCCGCGAGGCCAGCGCACGACCGTCGGATCTGCCGGCGCGTTATGGCGGTGAGGAGTTTGTGCTGGTGCTGCCGAACACCTCGCCGGGCGGCGCGCGGCTGGTCGCGGAGAAACTGCGCCAGACCGTGGCATCCTTGAAAATCCCGCACAACACCCCGGCGGAAGGGGCGAGCCTGACCATCAGTATTGGTCTGGCGACCATGGTGCCGCAGGCGGGTAGTGATTGTCGGTTGCTGATTTCGGCGGCGGATCGTGGGTTGTATCTGGCGAAGAACAGTGGGCGTAATCAGGTTGGGATCGAGTAACGGCTTTCCCCTCACCCCAGCCCTCTCCCCGAGGGAGAGGGGGCCGACGCAGGTGTCTGGCGCTGTACATCGACCTGATCGACCGAGTCGATTATGGATCTTCCAGCTTGGCGATTATGGATTCGGCAAAGCCATTTCACGTCGGCGTACCTCCCGAATATCCCCCAATCAGTCCCCTCTCCCTCCGGGAGAGGGCTAGGGTGAGGGCAGGCCCATACGCCAATTTCCGCCTGAAAGCCTTGGCGATCATGGATTCGGCAAAGCCCTTTCACGTCGGCGTATCCCTCAAATATCCCCCAATCAGTCCCCTCTACCTCTGGGAGAGGGTTAGGGTGAGGGCAAAGGTTTTAATGATCCCCACACCCGCCAGACGGGCTGCCGTCACAGCCTGATTACGTTATACTCGCCGGCTTTCAAAAGTTCGCCAACGAGTGCTGCCCGTCATGGAAATCAACCCGATCCTGAACACCATCAAGGACCTGTCCGAGCGCTCCGAAACTATTCGGGGGTATCTTTGACTACGATCAAAAGCATGAGCGTCTGACTGAAGTCAATCGCGAGCTTGAAGATCCGAGCGTCTGGAACAAACCTGAATACGCCCAGGAACTGGGCCGCGAGCGCGCCGCGCTGGCACAGATCGTCGATACCCTCGACGAACTGAACGGCGGTCTGGCCGATTGCCGCGACCTGCTGGACATGGCCGTCGAAGAAAACGACGAAGGCGCAGTGGGCGATGTCGTCGCCGAGCTGGCCCGTCTCGAGGAAAATCTGGCCAAGCTGGAATTCCGCCGCATGTTCAGCCATGAAATGGACCCGAACAACGCCTACCTGGACATCCAGGCCGGTTCCGGCGGCACCGAAGCCCAGGACTGGGCCAACATCCTCCTGCGCATGTACCTGCGCTGGGCGGATAAACGCGGTTTCGACGCGACCATCATGGAACTGTCGGCCGGTGAAGTCGCCGGTATCAAAGGTGCGACCGTGCACATCAAGGGCGAATACGCCTTTGGCTGGCTGCGTACCGAAATCGGCGTACACCGTCTGGTGCGCAAGAGCCCGTTCGACTCCGGCAACCGTCGTCACACCTCGTTCTCCGCGGTTTTCGTCTCGCCAGAGATCGATGACAAGGTGGAAATCGAAATCAACCCGGCAGACCTGCGGATCGACACCTATCGTTCCTCCGGTGCCGGTGGTCAGCACGTAAACACCACCGACTCGGCCGTACGTATCACTCACGTACCGACCAACACCGTGGTCAGCTGCCAGAACGAACGTTCCCAGCACGCCAACAAGGACACCGCTATGAAAATGCTGCGGGCCAAGTTGTACGAGCAGGAAATGCAGAAACGCAACGCCGCGTCGCAAGCGCTGGAAGACACCAAGTCCGACATCGGCTGGGGTCATCAGATTCGCTCGTACGTGCTCGATGCGTCGCGGATCAAGGATCTGCGCACCAACATCGAACGCAGCGACTGCGACAAGGTACTCGACGGCGATATCGACGAATACCTGTATGCCAGCCTGAAATCCGGGCTGTAAAAGACGCATTACAGGATCGGCTGATCAACCCGATCCCTGTAGGAGCCAGCCCTGCTGGCGATCCCCGGGCCGCAAGGCCCGGGGGCAACGAACCTGATGGAATATCTAAAGACATGAGCGACCAACAACTCGACCCGCAAGCCCTGCAACAGGAAGAAAACTCCCTGATCGCCCTGCGCAAGGAAAAGCTGGCTGCCGAGCGCGCCAAGGGCAATGCCTTCCCGAACGACTTCCGCCGCGAAAACTACTGCGAAGATCTGCAGAAGAAGTACGCGGACAAGACCAAGGAAGAGCTGGCCGAGGCTGCAATTCCGGTCAAGGTTGCCGGTCGCATCATGCTCAACCGTGGCTCGTTCATGGTGATCCAGGACATGACCGGTCGCATCCAGGTCTACGTCAACCGTAAGACTCTGTCCGAAGACACCCTGGCCGCGGTGAAAACCTGGGACATGGGCGACATCATTGCCGCCGAAGGCACCCTGGCGCGCTCCGGCAAGGGCGACCTGTACGTTGAAATGACCAGCGTGCGTCTGCTGACCAAATCCCTGCGTCCGCTGCCGGACAAGCACCACGGCCTGACCGACACCGAACAGCGCTACCGCCAGCGCTACGTTGACCTGATCGTCAACGACGAAGTGCGCCAGACCTTCCGCGTGCGTTCGCAAGTGATCGCGCACATCCGCAGCTTCCTGATGAAGCGCGACTTCCTCGAAGTCGAAACGCCGATGCTGCAGACCATTCCGGGCGGCGCTGCGGCCAAGCCGTTCGAAACCCACCACAACGCGCTGGACATGGAAATGTTCCTGCGTATCGCGCCAGAGCTGTATCTGAAGCGTCTGGTGGTCGGTGGTTTTGAAAAGGTCTTCGAGATCAACCGCAACTTCCGTAACGAAGGCGTTTCGACTCGTCACAACCCAGAATTCACCATGTTGGAGTTCTACCAGGCTTACGCCGACTACGAAGACAACATGGACCTGACCGAAGAACTGTTCCGCGAACTGGCGCAGCTGGTGCTGGGCAGCACCGATGTGCCGTACGGCGACAAAGTGTTCCACTTCGGCGAGCCGTTCGTGCGTCTGTCGGTGTTCGACTCGATCCTCAAGTACAACCCTGAGCTGACCGCCGATGATCTGAACGACATCGACAAGGCGCGCGCCATCGCCAAGAAGGCCGGCGCCAAGGTGCTGGGCTTCGAAGGTCTGGGCAAACTGCAGGTGATGATTTTCGAAGAACTGGTCGAGCACAAGCTGGAACAGCCGCACTTCATCACTCAGTACCCGTTTGAAGTGTCGCCGCTGGCGCGTCGCAACGACGACAACCCGAACGTCACTGACCGTTTCGAGCTGTTCATCGGTGGCCGTGAAATCGCCAACGCCTACTCCGAGTTGAACGACGCGGAAGACCAGGCCGAGCGCTTCATGGCGCAGGTGGCCGACAAGGACGCCGGCGACGACGAAGCCATGCACTACGACGCCGACTTCGTGCGTGCGCTGGAGTACGGCATGCCGCCAACGGCCGGTGAAGGTATCGGTATCGACCGTCTGGTGATGTTGCTGACCAACTCGCCGTCGATTCGCGATGTGATCCTGTTCCCGCACATGCGACCGCAAGCGTAAACGTTTCAGTTAAAAAGCCGCCTAAAACAGGCGGCTTTTTATTGCCTGTCTGGTACAAATGTATCAATTGGTTAATTTTGCAATAGCAGAGGAAGTTCTGTCGTGATGGGTGCAATAGCTCAAGAGGGTGCAGCGGGTATCGCCACTGCGGTCGCTGAAAGTGTTCAGTACCAGGGTCGCAAGGCCAGCCGACAGGGCAGTGAGCAGCGTCGACAGGACATTCTCGACGCGGCGATGAGGATTGTCGTGCGCGACGGCGTGCGTGCCGTGCGTCACCGTGCAGTGGCCGCCGAGGCTGGTGTGCCGTTGTCGGCGACCACCTACTACTTCAAGGACATCGATGACCTGCTCACCGATACCTTCGCTCAATACGTCGAGCGTAGCGCGGCGTACATGGCCAAGTTGTGGGTCAATAACGAAGGTTTGCTGCGCGAAATGGTCGTCAGTGGCGACGGCAGCCCCGAATCGCGCTCGCAACTAGCTGATGACATTGCACGGTTGATGGCCGATTACGTGCATCGTCAATTGGTTAACCGTCGCGAGCATTTGATGGCCGAGCAGGCGTTCCGTCAGGAAGCGCTGCTCAACCCGCGTCTGGCGATTCTGGTGCGTTCGCATCAGCAGATTCTGTTGCAGGGCACCTGCCAGTTGTTCCAGGTATTGGGCTCGCGTGAACCGCAACAGGATGCCAAGGTGTTGACGGCGATTATCGGACGGATGGAATATCAGGGCCTGCTCAACGACGCCGAGCCTTTGGCCGAAGAGGACATGCTCGGCATTCTGACGCGCTATATGCATCTGGTGCTCGCGTCTGTCTGATCCTCTGGGGAAACATCGAACCCTGTGGGAGCGAGCTTGCTCGCGAAGACGGACTGACATTCAACATTAATGTTGGCTGTGCTGACGCTTTCGCGAGCAAGCTCGCTCCCACAGGTTCGGTGGCGTATTCAAGGGCGGCGAATGTTCATAGGGAGTATTGAATGAAAGCCTGGCGTGGCGTGCTAATCGCCTTGTCGTTCCTGCTGCTCAGTGGCTGTCTGGTGACCTTCAAGGAGCCGCTGACCGCCAGTGACCCGGCGCCCAAGGGCCTGCTCGGCAAATGGTCGAGCACCAACGCCTGGGGCGAGCCGATGAACCTTGAGCTGACGCGCCTGGGCAACGACCGCTATCAGGCTGTCACGTACTTCAAGGCCAAACCCCGCGAACGCGAAGCCTATCCCTTCACTGTGTCGCGCCATGGCAACCGCTGGTATCTGTCGGCGAAAGTCCCGGCGCAGTACGGTGGCCACTTCACCATCGCCGGCTTCGAACTCACCGACAAACACGAACTGGTGGTCTACAACCTCGATCTCGAGCAGATCAACCAGGCGATCAAACAAAAAGCCCTCGACGGTCAGGCCTTCCAGACCGACGATGGCGACGGCGTGCAAGTCGACAGTAATCTCGACAAGGTCTTTGCTTACCTCGACGATCCGGCCAATTCCGACGTCTTCGTTGAAGCCGTGCGCTACCAGCGCCAGGCCCGCGCCCAATAATTCATTACGTCAGGTTTTCTACAGGAGTTTCGGGTGGACGATTACCAGCAGACGATACGCATGTTGTCCGATCGCATTGTGCTGGCGCAGACGCCGATCCGTGTGCTCGACGCGGTCAAGTGGGACGAGAACATTCGCAAAGGGTTCCTCAAGGCCAAAGGCAAGGAAATGCCGGCGGTGGATCGCGACTATTACCTCAATCGGCCGCTGAGTTTTGATTCGAGCAAAGTCAAACTGGAATTCCAGAACATCGAGCGCGACATCACCCGCCAGCTCGGTCAGTTCAACCCGGTTGGGCAGATCATGCGGCGCATGTGCAAGGAGTACCGCATGGTGGTGCGCATGCTCGAAGCGCGCGGCACTGAAGATTTCGGTCTGATCTCCCAAGAGTTGTATGGCGCCGCGTCCGATGCGTTCCACGCCGGTGACCCGACCCTGGCCGACCTCGGCCTGATGATGTCCGACTACCTGAATAACATCGATGGCCGTGGCGATTTGAAGGATGAACCGAAAATCCTCACCGCCAAAGACGCTGTGCACTTGCTGCAGACCCGTTTGAACAAGGTGTTCGGCGAGGCCGAAGAAACCATCCGCGTGTTCGAGTCCGACGGTATTGTTGCTGACGCGGCGGCCGGTGCGGACTACATCAAGATCCGCACCGACGCGATGTTCAACGACCGTGACGTGCGCGCGCTGGAAGTCCACGAAGGCCTGGTCCACGTGGGCACCACGCTCAACGGTTTGAACCAGCCGATCTGCACCTTCCTGTCCAAAGGCCCACCGTCGTCGACGGTGACCCAGGAAGGCCTGGCGATCCTGATGGAAATCATCACCTTCGCCTCCTACCCGAGCCGCCTGCGCAAACTGACCAACCGCACCCGCGCCATTCATATGGTCGAGGAGGGCGCGGACTTCCTGCAGATTTTCGAATTCTTCCGTGAGCAGGGCTTCGAGATGGCGGAAAGTTACGGCAACGCCAGTCGCGTTTTCCGTGGATCGACACCGACCGGTCTGCCATTTACCAAAGACTTGTCCTACCTCAAGGGCTTTATCATGGTTTACAACTACATTCAGTTGGCCGTGCGTAAGGGCAAGCTTGAGCAGATTCCGTTGTTGTTCTGCGGCAAGACCACGTTGGAAGACATGCGTACCTTGCGCCAACTGGTGGATGAAGGATTGGTGGTACCGCCGAAGTATCTGCCTGACCAGTTCCGCGATTTGAATGCGTTGTCGGCGTGGATGTGCTTCTCCAACTTCCTCAACCATTTGAGCCTGGACCGGATCGAAGCGGATTACTCCAATATCCTCTAGCCCACACAATAAACCCCTGTAGGAGTGAGCCTGCTCGCGATAGCGGTGTGTCAACCAACACAAATAGCGACTGACACACCGCTATCGCGAGCAGGCTCGCTCCCACAGTTTTGATTTGTGTCTGACTCCCTATTTTCGCGAGGTTTCACCGGATGAGAATCCTCGGCATCTTCTGCCTGCTCCTGACCCTCGGCGGTTGCAGTTCGCTGTTGTTCTACCCCGAGCCGGGCCAGATCTTCACCCCGGAAAAAGCCAAGCTCGAATACCGCACCGTCACCCTGGTCACGGCGGATGGCTTGAAGCTCAACGCCTGGTGGCTGCCGGCCAAACCCGGCGTAGAGGTCAAAGGCACAGTCCTGCACCTGCACGGCAATGGCGGCAATCTGCCTATGCATTTGGGCGGGAGCTGGTGGCTGCCAAAAAACGGCTATCAAGTGCTGCTGGTTGACTATCGCGGTTATGGCTTGTCCGAAGGCAAACCGAGCCTGCCGGCGATCTATCAGGACGTCGACGCCGCGTTCGCATGGCTGGACAAGGCGCCGGAAGTCAAAGGCAAGCCGCTGATCCTGCTCGGCCAAAGCCTCGGTGGTTCGATGGCGGTGCATTGGCTGGTGCAGCATCCCGAGCGGCAAAAACAGCTGAAAGCGCTGGTGCTCGACGGCGTGCCCGCGAGCTATCGCAGCGTCGGCCAATACGCGCTGAGCACCTCATGGCTGACCTGGCCATTCCAGGTGCCGCTGTCGTGGCTGGTGCCGGACAGCGACAGCGCGATCAACTCGATGCCGCAACTCAACGGCGTGCCGAAACTGATCTTCCACAGTATCGACGATCCACTGGTGCCGCTGTCCAACGGCATCCGTCTGTATCAAGCGGCGCCACCGCCGCGCGTGCTGCAACTGACCCGTGGCGGCCATGTGCAGACCTTCGGCGACCCGGTGTGGCGCCAGGTCATGCTGCGCTACCTCGACGATCCCGAGCATTTCAACGGCCTGCGCCGCCTCGGCGAAATCCCCAATTATCCGACACCCCCGAATTCTGAAGACGAGAGTCCGCAATGACTGAAGAACGTAACGCCATCCCGCTGATCATCACCGGTATCTGCAGCATCCTCGGCACCGTCGGGGCGTTGTGGTACTACGGCTATCTGCACTTCGCCAAACCCGAGGATGCGTTGCTGCTCAACGAATTCACCATGCTCAAGACTGTTCCGGGTGAGGATTACAAGGTTTCGCTGGATCCCGCGCCGCAGGTGGCGCAGTGCATTGATGGGGTGCTGGTGTTGTTCGATACCGAGCAGAAAGGTCTGACCGGTGTGTTGATCAACGCACAGAAAAAAGCCGTGCGCTGCATGGGCGAAGAAACCCCGCAGAAGCTTGAGCAGTGATTCTGCAGGACCAGCCCTCACCCTAACCCTCCCGAAACGTCGGACCGAGGGGACTGACCGAGTTGTCTTTCGCTATCCACCGACCTGAAAGAGAGTGTCGACTATGGATTCCGCAAAGCAACTTCAGGCCGATGCAGTAACTGAACATTCCCCATTCGGCTCCCTCTCCCTCGGAAGAGGGCTGGGGTGAGGGGCCGCAATATCAGCTGCCACCAAAAAAGCCCCGCCATCTTTGAACGACGGACCTTCTACCGCTAAGGGCCGGCTGTCACCGTGATTTTTCGATTAGCACTCCATGGCGAGCGCTTACCGTCGATGCTTTGCCATGCCGTCATGGAAAAGGTTCCCGGAGGTAAGCTCCAGACACTTCGCACCGACCAGTTGCCATAGGCATCGGCGTCTGTTTCCGCCAGTACCTCGTAAGGGCCGTAGACCTTGGACACACGGATATGTGCGCCCGGAAGAGCTTTGCCGGAGAGCAGAGGGTTTTGACCACTGTCACTACCCTCTAGTGGGGTTTCTATGACTGGCGCGTCGAGCGTATCAATTACCTTGATTGTTCGATTGGCACTCCACGGCGAGCGCTTACCATCAATGCTTTGCCAGGCTGTCATGGAAAAAGGCCCTGAGGGTAAGGTCCAGACACTTCGCGCTGACCATTTGCCATAGGCATCAGCGTCTGTTTCCGCCAGTACCTCGTAAGGGCCGTAAACGCGGGTTACGCGAATATGGGCGCCAGGCAATGCTATGCCTGAAAGCAAAGGGTTGTAACCGGAGTCAGCGTTTTCCACTGGCGTAGAGATAACCGGGGGAGGCACATCCACGATATCAACAACGTTGAATAAACGCTGCTCGGACGACCCCGAGACTCTGTCGCCAAAGTACTGCCGAAGCACAAGTGCATTGGGGCCTGATGGCCTATCGGTAGGAGGGGTTATTGACCACCTGCCTTGTACATCCGCGATAGCTGTTGCGAAGAAAGTCTCCGGGGTTGCGGCTTCTGCTACCTTGATCGTTGCTCCCGGTCGCGCCGTTCCAGTGATCAAAGGTTTCAGCGTTGTTGTAGCGTTCTGCTCGGGTGTCATGACCAGCGGTGGCACGACTGTCGTTGTGCAATACGGGAGGCCTTGTCCATTTATTGCAATTGCGAGCGATGCACCAGCCTTATCCGTCGCACAGACTTTGATTTTGATTTTTGCCGTCGCGTCTTCCAGCGTCCGTCCTGGCTGCAGGGTAGGATCGTCCGTTGTGGCAGTTTCTGGCGTGGCATCCAGTTGCGCGTTGCGCACAGTTCCGTTCAGTGACGAGTATCTGATCCAGACGCCGGTTACGCGATTATCGGAGGCGGAAAAGTCATCGAATGGTGTCGGTTGGCGGTACTCAAGCGTTATCAACTGCGGTTCTGTCGTCCGATTGAGGAAGTACAGTTGAGGTCCCGCCTCTCCGAGAACACTCAGTCGATACAGACCTGTCTTACTGATCACGGCGGCTTGCGAGTCATCTAGCCAGCCGGAAAACCACCGGTTGATTGCCGGATAGAGTGTTCCGCCACCCGATACCGAGTCTCCAGTATCACCATACCCGACTGGGCTGCACTCTTCAGGAGCCTGAACAACGTCGTTACTCACCGGACATTTGGTATAAGTGCCGCCATGTGGGTATCCCAGATTGTGGCCGAATTCGTGCTTCCATACATGCGGTGAGCCCGGCATACCTTTAACCCAAATCCAGTTTCCCGGCACCGTAGCGATTGCGCCCCCGCCACAAGGAACAGCTACAAACAAGAACGCAAAAGCGGCAGGATCAATGTTCTGTGCAAGTGCCGCCTTGCGCCCCGCATCAAGACTGCCTGAGGCACTACAGGTCACAGGTTTCGGGCCGAAATCGGCTTCAATTTGTGTGCCCTCCAGTTTCAGCTTATTGCCTGACGCGGACAGGATATAAGAGCGCAAGGAGTTCCAGTGCGTCGAGAAGGTTTGCTCAGCAATTTTTTTGGTGTCCAGGCCCGGTTCGCCAGACCAGTGCCCGACCACCAGTAATACCTTTTGAACGCCTGTGACCGGACGCTTTTTCACGGGAACGAGCATTTCAGGATCGGTGCTGATGATCATGTCATCCGGATCATGCAATGGCTCATTTTGGGGGGGCGGGTTACTCCAGCTGAACGCAGCATGGAATAGTGTCGACAACAACCCGATAGCGATGATTGATCGTTTCATGGGGGCTTCCTTGTCAGGGGCGGGATGACAAGCAACAGCCTCTTCCGTGAATGGATCTTCGTCTACTGTCACAGTTGACAGTTGACGTCGTTCTCTAAAGGTGAAGAACCCCATGCGTATAGAGCAATAGTTTTTCAAACTTCCAATAAAAAAGCCCCGCCTGACTCAGTCAGGCGGGGCTTTTGCGTTACAGCAGGGCGCTTAGTTCGAGCTGACCGCCGAACGTGGCATCACTGGCTGGTTGTCGTTGGAAATGGTCACTTCCACACGACGGTTCATCGCACGGCCGGAAGCGCTGCCGTTCTCGGCAACCGGGTATTCCTTGCCGTAGCCTTGGGTGACGATGCGCGCTGGATCAACGCCCATTTTCACCAGTGCGGTGCGCACGGAGTTGGCGCGACGCTCGGACAGCGACTGGTTGTGGCTGGCGGTCCCGGTGCTGTCGGTGTAACCCTCGACGATCACTTTGCGATCCGGGTTTTCCTGAAGGAACTGCGCCAGTTTGTTGATGTTCACCAGACCGCTGGACTTCAGGTCAGCACGGTCGGTGGCGAACAGCACGTCACCGAAAGTCACCAGCGTACCGCGATCGGTCTGCTTGGCGTTCAGGCTGTCCTGCAGCTGTTTGATCTGTTGATCACGGGCATCCAGACGCGCCTGGGCACGTTGGGCGGCGGCGTTCTTCAGATTGTTTTCAGCGGTGCGCAAGGCGATGGTCTGCTTGGCCACTTCCACACGCTGGTTGGTCAGGTAGGCCAGTTGGTCAACCTTGGCAGCGTCTTGCTTGTCCAGGTAGGCCTTGTCGGCCTTGTCCAGGTAATCGCTGGCGTCTTTGGTTTCCAGTGCCGCGACTTTGCTCGCCTGTGGGTTGGCTTGCAGGCCGGCGTAGTTGGTGCGCGCGTTTTCCAGGTTCGGATTAGGCGGGGTGGAGCAGGCAGCCAGAGCAACGCTTGCGGCGAGGAGAGCGGGGATCATCAGTTGCTTACGCATAATTTGTCGTCCTTTCTATCGGTAAGAGATTCAGCTTTGCGGTCGGGATGCGCGCTTACTGCACGGTGCGCTGACTTTCCTGACGCAGTTCCTGAACACCTTTCTGGGAATCCTTCACAGCCTGTTCGGCTTTAGCGGCCTGAGCCTTGCGTTCGGCGACGCGAGCGTCCCACTCGGCTTGCTCGGACAGGGTGCGAGCTTCGTCATACTTCTTGTCGTGCATGGCGATTTCGGCTTGTTTCAGTTTGTCCTGCGCTTGCTTCATCTCAACCGCAGCGAACTCGGTACCGCCAGCGCTGACGGCGCTGTTCACAGCCGACTGGGTCACGGCGTATTGCTCGGTCGGTGGGTTACCGGCGCAACCGGCCAGTACGAAGCTGGTGCCGATGGCCAGAGCCGCCAGTTTCAGACCGCGCAGGTGGGTAAACGAGGTTTGGTTTTTCATGGTCTTCAACTCCATTAGGCATCTCCTGAAAACAACTGAATCCATCCTGGTCGAGGAGCCGAAAGCGTCGTGTGAAAGGCGTTTTTGAAACGCTCGTTCCAGGCGTGGTTACAGGTTCCGACCGGAGGCGTTTTTCAAAAGTTCAGAAAAGATGGCCTATCGCCAAAATATTTTTTGACCGAATGGACAAGGCTCTAAAGCGGGAACTTTGGCGGGATGAAGCGGTACGCGCGGGTGTTTCCATTACCGGAAACGCCTCTATTTGGAGGCAGAAATACAGTCAACGTGGGAGCGAGCCTACTCGCGAATGCGGTGTGCCAGTCACCATCAATGTCGACTGATATACCGCATTCGCGAGCAGGCTCGCTCCCACAGTTTTGATCTGTGTGGTGTCAGTGTTTTTGCTTGCCTGCTGCGGCCGAGAGGTCATGCAAATGCCGGCGCGAAAGGGCCAGAAAACGCGGCGTAGGCCCGACATCTTCATACAGCGGATCACCTTCCTCATCGGTCGCCACCACCGTCGAACCCTTCACATACGGCAGGCTCGCTTCAAACTCTTCAAGCGCCGCGCCGATCAGTTCGCCAAGCAATTCTTCGACATGACGTTTGGGGTACATCTCGGTAATCGCTGCCAGACGCGCAGCAGCTTCAACGTCCAGATGAATCGCGTAGCCAGTGTCGGTCAGGCGACCTTTGGCGTTTTCTTCCCAATGCTGGGCGAGTTCACGGATTTTCATGATGACCTCATTTCGCACCTGCTCATGGCAGGTCTGGGTGAGTGTCCGCCGGGGCCGGCGGCAAGCCGTTGTGCGGCTTACTGTTGAGACTAGCTTTCGCCCACAAGGTTTAACGTCCCTTCGTCGGCTGCTTGTAAGAAGCGTCGTAGAGCGGCACTCTCTAGGTCATGCACTCGTTTCTAAGCCGTCCGGATTACTGCTGGGGAATTGCTGATGACCGATATTGATGCACGCTTGCGCGAAGACGTTCACCTGCTCGGAGAGCTGCTGGGCAATACCATTCGAGATCAGTACGGCGAGGCTTTCCTCGACAAGATCGAGCAGATTCGCAAGGGCGCCAAGGCCGATCGGCGTGGTTCGATGGACGCCGAACTGAGCGCCAGCCTCAATCAATTGAGCGAAGACGAATTGCTCCCCGTGGCGCGCGCGTTCAACCAGTTTCTCAACCTGGCGAACATCGCCGAGCAGTATCAGTTGATTCATCGTCGCGAGGAATCGCAGCCGGCGCCGTTCGAATCCCGCGTGCTGCCGGAATTGCTCGCCCGTTTACGCAATGAAGGCCACAGTGCCGAATCGCTGGCGCGGCAACTGGCGCGGCTGGAAATCGAACTGGTGTTGACCGCGCACCCCACGGAAGTGGCGCGGCGCACGCTGATCCAGAAATACGACGCGATCGCCGCGCAACTCGCCGCGCAGGACCATCGCGACCTGACCACAGCCGAACGCGAACAGATTCAAAACACCCTGCAGCGGCTCATTGCCGAAGCCTGGCACACCGAAGAAATCCGCCGCACGCGCCCGACGCCGGTCGATGAGGCCAAATGGGGTTTCGCGGTGATCGAGCATTCGCTGTGGCAGGCGATTCCCAACCATATGCGCAAGGCCGACAAGGCGTTGTATGAAGCGACCGGTCTGCGTCTGCCACTGGAAGCGGCGCCGATTCGCTTCGCGTCGTGGATGGGCGGCGACCGTGACGGCAACCCCAACGTCACCGCTGCGGTGACCCGCGAAGTGTTGCTGTTGGCGCGCTGGATGGCCGCCGATTTGTACCTGCGCGATGTCGATCACCTCGCGGCTGAACTGTCGATGCAACAGGCCAGCGACGCCCTCAAAGCCAAGGCCGGCGACAGCGCCGAACCGTATCGTGCGGTGCTCAAGCAACTGCGCGAACGCCTGCGCGCCACGCGCAATTGGGCACACGCTGCGCTGACTGCACCGACGCCAGCGCCGGCAGACGTGCTGCACAACAACCGCGATCTGCTCGATCCGCTGGAGCTGTGCTTCAACTCGCTGCACGAGTGCGGCATGGGCGTGATCGCTGATGGTCCGTTGCTCGACTGCCTGCGTCGGGCGGTGACCTTCGGCTTGTTCCTTGTGCGTCTGGATGTGCGCCAGGACTCGTCGCGCCACAGCTCGGCGATGACTGAAATCACCGATTACCTCGGCCTCGGTCGCTACGAAGATTGGGACGAAGAGCAGCGCATCAGCTTCCTGACTCGCGAACTGAGCAATCGTCGGCCACTGCTGCCAGCGCATTTCAAACCGTCCGCTGACACCGCGGAAGTGCTCAACACCTGCAAGGAAATCGCTGCCGCACCGGGCGCCTCGCTCGGTTCCTACGTGATCTCCATGGCCGGCGCTGCTTCTGATGTGCTCGCCGTGCAACTGCTGCTCAAAGAGTCTGGCGTGCTGCGGCCGATGCGCGTGGTGCCGTTGTTCGAAACCCTCGCCGACCTCGACAACGCCGGGCCGGTGATGGAGCGGCTGTTGCTGCTGCCGGGTTACCGTGCACGGCTGCAAGGCCCGCAGGAAGTGATGATCGGTTATTCCGACTCGGCCAAGGATGCTGGCACCACGGCAGCGGCCTGGGCGCAATATCGCGCGCAGGAACGCTTGGTGGAAATCTGCCGCGAGCAACAAGTCGAACTGCTGCTGTTCCACGGTCGCGGCGGCACCGTGGGCCGGGGCGGTGGTCCGGCGCATGCGGCGATTCTGTCGCAACCGCCGGGCTCGGTGGCCGGGCGTTTCCGCACCACTGAGCAGGGGGAAATGATTCGATTCAAATTCGGCCTGCCGGACATCGCCGAGCAAAACCTCAATCTGTATCTGGCGGCGGTGCTTGAAGCAACGCTGCTGCCTCCACCGCCGCCGACACCAGAGTGGCGTCACTTGATGGACGAATTGGCGGCCGATGGCGTCAGCGCTTATCGCCAGGTCGTGCGGGAAAATCCGCAATTCGTCGAGTACTTCCGTCAGTCCACGCCAGAGCAGGAGTTGGGTCGCTTGCCACTGGGCAGTCGTCCGGCCAAACGCCGCGCCGGCGGTATCGAAAGTCTGCGGGCGATTCCGTGGATCTTCGGCTGGACGCAAACGCGGCTGATGCTGCCGGCGTGGCTGGGGTGGGAGTCGGCGCTGAGCAAGGCGCTGGAGCGCGGCGAGGGCGAGTTGCTCGGGCAGATGCGCGAACAATGGCCGTTCTTCCGTACGCGTATCGACATGCTGGAAATGGTTCTGGCCAAGGCTGATGCGGATATTGCGCTGTCCTACGATCAGCGTCTGGTCGAGCCTGATCTGCTGCCGTTGGGCGCGCAGTTACGCGACCTATTGTCGCAGGCGTGCGCGGTGGTGCTCGGCCTGACTGGCCAGTCGCAGCTGCTGGCACATAGCCCTGACACCCTTGAATTCATCCGTCTGCGCAACACCTACCTCGACCCGCTGCATCTATTGCAGGCCGAACTGCTGGCCCGTTCGCGGCAGCAGGATGTCGAGCAGGGCAGCCCGGTGGAACAGGCGTTGCTGGTGTCTGTGGCGGGGATTGCCGCCGGTTTGCGAAATACCGGCTAAGGTTTTTGTCGGGGGCGCGGTAGCCGGACGAAGACTTGGCTGTCGTGTTGCCTGACCGACGAAAGTGCCGCCAGGCGACAGTTAATGATGGGGTTGCGACTTGGGTTACCGCGTCGCGAGGTCGCGGGGGACGTCGGTTTCTCCGACTTTTGGCGTCTTGTGTGGGCGCAGCCTGCTGTGTATCTTGATCAGCCTTTGGCCGTTTATGCGGCCACGACCCGTATTTTCAGGATTCGTCCCAAGAGGCGAATCCTCTGTTTTGTAAAAGCTTTTTATAAAAAAATTGAGGAGCACATCTAATGCGCGTCATTCTGCTGGGAGCTCCCGGGGCCGGTAAAGGTACTCAGGCTAAGTTCATCACCGAAAAATTCGGCATTCCACAAATTTCCACCGGCGACATGCTGCGTGCAGCGGTCAAGGCCGGTACTCCACTGGGCGTTCAAGCCAAGAGCATCATGGATGCCGGCGGCCTGGTGTCGGATGACCTGATCATCGCACTGGTTCAGGACCGCATCGCTCAGCCAGACTGCGCCAACGGTTTCCTGTTCGACGGCTTCCCGCGCACCATTCCGCAGGCTGAGGCTCTGGTTTCTGCCGGCGTTGAGCTGGATGCAGTGGTTGAAATCGCTGTTGAAGACGAAGAAATCGTTCAACGCATCGCCGGCCGTCGTGTTCACGAAGCCAGCGGCCGCGTTTACCACATCGTCTACAACCCGCCAAAAATCGCGGGCAAAGATGACATCACCGGCGAAGAGCTGGTACAGCGCAAGGACGACACCGAAGAAACCGTGCGTCATCGCCTGTCGGTCTACCACTCGCAGACCAAGCCGCTGGTGGATTTCTACCAGAAGCTGTCGGCTGCCAACGGCAAGCCAAAGTACAGCCACATCGAAGGCGTTGGTTCGGTTGATGCAATCACCACCAAGGTGCTGGCAGCGCTGAGCTGAAAAGTCTGATCGGCTGCATCATCCACGGCCCGCTTGCGGGCCGTAGTTGTTTATACTGACGCCCTTTTTCCCACACCTGTTTTGGAAACATCGATGAGCACCTTGCTGGCCCTGGACACCGCGACTGAAGCTTGCTCCGTTGCCTTGCTGCATGACGGCAAGGTCACGAGCCATTACGAGGTGATCCCGCGCCTGCACGCGCAGAAACTGCTGCCGATGATCCAGCAACTGCTGGCCGACGCCGGCACCACGTTGCAGGCGGTCGATGCGATTGCTTTCGGTCGTGGGCCGGGTGCGTTTACCGGGGTGCGGATTGCCATCGGTGTGGTGCAGGGTCTGGCGTTTGCGCTGGATCGTCCGGTATTGCCAGTGTCCAACCTGGCCGTGCTGGCGCAGCGGGCGTTGCGTGAGCACGGTGTGAGCCAGGTCGCGGCGGCCATCGATGCGCGGATGGATGAAGTGTATTGGGGCTGCTACCGCGAGACGGCGGGGGAGATGCGTCTGGTCGGTGCCGAGGCGGTGTTGCCACCAGAAGTTGCTGCGCTGCCGGCCGATGCCAGTGGCGATTGGTTCGGTGCTGGCACGGGTTGGAGTTATGCCGAGCGCATCGCGGTCAATCTGACAGGCTCCGACGCCGGCATGCTGCCCCACGCCGAAGACTTGCTGACCTTGGCGCGCTTCGCTTGGGAGCGCGGCGAATCGATTCCGGCGGATGACGCGCAACCGGTTTACCTGCGCGACAAAGTCGCCACCCCCAAGGCTCGTTGAGCCTTTAAAAAGATCGCAGCCTTCGGCAGCTCCTACAAGGATCGCATTCCAAATGTAGGAGCTGCCGAAGGCTGCGATCTTTTGATCTTCTGAAGCCAATCGTCAGTTTCTAACCCCTCGCTTTAAACCTTTTGCGCTTTATGTGTTCTAGTTATCACTCGGCAGTTTGCTAAGTCGGTCAAGTGCCGCTAAATTGCCATCATTGATACCGAGCATGAAATTATGCGTATAGACGGCCTTTCCTCTCAGTCCTACCCCATCAAGCGCAAGCCTCGCAAAGGCCATGTGACCGTGGATGAGTCCGTCGATGACATCGACGGTGAGCTGGAATTTCCGACTGAAGAGCAACTGGCTGCCCGTGCTGCCGCCAAAGCCGCCGCGCAACGCCTGAGCAATCTGCCCGCCCGCCAACAAGACATGATTTACCACCGCGCCATGAGCAAAAGCGTAGCGATGGCCCTCGCCAGCTACCTGAGCACCGCCGGTTTTGTCGATTGGGATGCAGACGTGCTGGGCCTCGATCTGTATATCTGATGGGTCTGCCTTACTACCTCGGTTGTCCGTCCTGGAGCGAAAACGCCTGGCGCGAGTATCTGTACCCGGTAGACGCCAAAACCTCCGATTTCCTCGGTCTCTATTCCCAAGTGTTCAACGCCGTTGAAGGCAACACGACCTTCTACGCCAGCCCGTCGCCCGCCACGGTGCAGCGTTGGGCCGAGGTCATGCCCGAGCACTTTCGCTTCACCGCCAAATTCCCCGGCGACATCAGCCACAGCGGTGACCTGCGCGAGCAACTGACCGCCGCCGAAACATTTCTGCAATTACTCAAACCCCTCGGTGAGCGCGTCTCGCCGATGTGGCTGCAATTGTCGAAAAGCTTCACGCCGCATCGCCTGCCGGAACTGGCGGCGTTTATTGATGCGCTGGATTGCCCGTTGGCGGTGGAAGTGCGCCATGAACAGTTCTTCGCCAAGGGCGAGAGCGAACGTCTGCTCAATCGCCTGCTGCTGGATCGTGGCGTTGAGCGCATCTGCCTCGACCCGCGTGCGCTGTTCAGTTGCCTGTCGACTGAATCTTCGGTAATCCACGCGCAATCGAAAAAGCCACGCGTGCCGACGCGCCCGGCGGCGTTCACCCAGTTCCCGCAAGTGCGCTTCATTGGCCATCCGGAACTGGAAGCCAACGACCCGTTCCTAGTGCCGTGGGTGGCGAAAATCGCCGAGTGGATCGAAGAGGGCCGCACGCCGTACATCTTCCTGCACACCGCCGATAACCTGCTGGCGGCGAAACTGGCGCAACGTTTTCACGCACAACTGATGCAACGTTTGCCTGGCCTGCCAGCGCTGCCTGCGCTATACAGAGAACCCGCCGCGGAGCAACTTGGCCTGCTCTGAAGCGGATTTTTTTCCAGCCCAGGAGCCTGCCGATGGATGCTCAAGCCCGTAAAGCCCACGCCTTCAAAGCCCTGCATGAACAATCGGGGATTTTCGTGATTCCTAATCCGTGGGATGCGGGGGCGGCAAAAATGCTCGCCAGTCTCGGCTATCAGGCCTTGGCGACCACCAGTGCCGGTTATGCGTTTTCCCAAGGCAAGGCCGATGGCGCGTTGAGCCTTGATGAGACCTTGGCCAATGTCCGCGCGATTGTCGCCGCCACCGATTTGCCGGTAGCGGTGGATCTGGAAAACGGTTTCGCTGATGACCCGGCTGAATGCGCCAAGAGTCTGCTGCGTGCTGCCGAGGCCGGCGCTGTTGGTGGTTCGATTGAAGACGCCACGGGCCGCGCGGATGCGCCAATCTATTGCTTCGAACACGCTGTGGCGCGCATCGAGGCCGCTGTCGCTGCGGTGCGCTCGCTACCCTTTCCCTTCATCCTCACCGCGCGGGCGGAAAACTACCTGCACGGTAATCCCGATCTCAACGACACCATTCGCCGCCTGCAGGCCTTCGCCGAGGCAGGGGCTGACGTGTTGTATGCGCCAGGTTTGCGCAGCGCCGAAGAAGTGCTGGCAGTGGTGCGTGCGGTGGCGCCGAAACCGGTCAATGTGCTGATGTCCGGCGGTTTGAAACTGACCGTGCAGGAGCTGCAAGAAATGGGTGTGCGGCGCATCAGTACCGGTTCGGCACTGGCGTTGGCGGCGTTCGGCGAATTCTTCCGTGCCGCTGAAGAAATCCAGCAATCCGGCACTTTCGGGTTTACCTCGCAGTCGATGCCGTACGCCAAAGCCAATCAATTCTTCAAAGGCTGAGCATGGGGCGGTGGATCGCACTGACCGTGTTGCTGATCACTGGCGGCGCGTTGATCAGTGTGTGGCGCGGTTGGCTGGATGTGCCGCCGTCATGGAATCCATGGGCGCCACTGGACGTAAAAGCCGCGCCCAACTGGCTGACCGGCTACAAGCTGATGCGTTTGCGCAGTGACCCCGAACTCTGTGCCCAGGCGTTGAACAGCTCTGATCTTCGCGTCACTCGGCAAGCCGACAGTCCCGACGCCAAGTGCCCGCTGATCGGTGCCTTGCGCGTACAGGGCGGTGAGGTGGCGCTGAGCAGCAGTTTCCTCGCCAGTTGCCCGCTGGCGGTGGCCTACGCGATGTTTGAACAGCACACGCTGCAACCCGCCGCACAATCCGTTTACGGGCAGAAGGTCGCACGCCTTGATCACCTCGGCAGCTTCGCCTGTCGCAATATCTACAATCGCGAAAGCGGCGCGCTCAGCCGCCATGCCAGTGCCGATGCGCTGGACATCTCCGGGTTTCGTCTCGCCGACGGCCGCAGCATCAGCGTGCTCAAGGACTGGCCGAAGCAAAATCAAGACGCACAATTTCTGCGTCAGGTGCGCGATGGCGCCTGCGAGGCGTTCAGTGTTGTCTTGGGTCCGGATTACAACACCGCCCACCGCAATCACTTTCATGTCGATGTCGGGCGCTGGAGCGTGTGTCGCTGAGGGTCAGGCGGCGAGGCGCAGGTTCTGCAGAACGATCGGGCGCGCCCAACCGTTATCAAAGTCCAGTGCTTTCTGTTGCTCGACGATTTCTTCCGGCGGGAACGGCGGGTAAGGCTTTTGCAACAGATCCAGATCGAACTCGGCAATCGGCAGGTAAAGCGGCTTCTTCTGCGGGGCCGGGCCAGGCTCTGGAACGGGCTGACCATTGTTGATCACCACCGGGCGAACCCAACTGCTGTCGAAATCCTGCTGCGCCTGCTGAGCTTGCAGTTCTTCTGGCGGGAATGGCGGGAACGGCTTGTCCAGCAGTTCCATTTCGAATTCGGCGATCGGCAGGAACAGCGGCTCTGGCGGACGCACTTCGGTTTCCACCACATCGCACTCGCGCTGGCTGACGATGTGCGCGTGCAGCTCGCTGCCGATGGTCGGTTCTTCCGGGCTGCTCAGGTCAACCGGCGGAAATGTACCGCAGGCAGGCACCACTTCACTCGTCTGTTCGGCCATCGCTTGGGCAAAGAAATCCTGCCACAGGTGACTGACGCCGCTCAGTGCTTGAGTGTTATGACGGCTAAAGTCGCCATGGGGCGAGATGTAGCCAATCGATGTGGGAAGAATGCCTGACATTTTTTTCGGTTGACGCTCAGCTCTGGCAAAATGCGCGTTGAATGAATTATCGGCGGTATTTGCCGATCCTTGAATTTTTGAGCGTGTTTTCCATGATCGAGCAACCCGCGGCCTGCCGCATCCATGTCCAGGCTCTCGGCCCGACGTTTGAAGCGCAAGCCGAGCAGTGGGCCGAACGCCTCGGTCTGCCGCTTGCAGTGGCGGACGGCGAGTTCGCCTTGCAGGTCGGCGAGCAGGGTTTGCAACTGCAACAGCTCGGCCCGGACGCACCGGGGCCGGTGCGGGTCGACTTTGTTGAGGGCGGCGCTGCGCATCGTCGGCTATACGGCGGCGGCAGCGGGCAGATGATCGCCAAGGCTGTCGGCATCGCCCAAGGCGTGCGCCCGCGCGTGCTGGATGCCACGGCGGGATTGGGCAAGGATGCGTTCGTGCTGGCCAGCCTCGGTTGCGAGATGAGCCTGATCGAACGCCAGCCGCTGATCGGCGCCTTGCTGGAGGATGGTCTGGCGCGCGCGGCGGAAGATTTCGACGTGGCGCCGATTGTGGCGCGGATGAAATTGCTCAAGGGCAACTCCATCGAGGTCATGCAGAACTGGGAGGGTGAGGCGCCGCAGGTGATCTACCTCGACCCGATGTTTCCGCACCGAGAGAAGACCGCGCTGGTGAAAAAGGAGATGCGTCTGTTCCGGCCGCTGGTGGGCGATGATCCAGATGCGCCGGCGTTGCTCGAAGCCGCGTTGGCACTGGCCACGCACCGGGTGGTGGTCAAGCGACCGCGCAAGGCGCCGTGCATTGCGGGGCCGAAGCCGAGTCATGCGCTGGATGGCAAGTCCAGTCGATACGATATCTACCCGAAGAAAGCGCTCAAGCCTTAAACCGAGTTGCCCCCATTCGCGAGCAAGCTCGCTCCCACATTTGAAATGCATTCCAATGTGGGAGCGAGCTTGCTCGCGAAGGCGTCCCCTCAGACACCTTAAAAGTCAGGGCCTGTAAGCACGCATAAACAACCCCACCACTTCCTGAATATGGCTCTCCGAAGCCTCTTCGCTCAACGGTTCACCACAGCCATACAACAAACGAAAATTCCCCGCGCCCTTGATCAGGCAGAAGAAATGCTCAGCAGCATTGCGCGGCAGATCGATGCTCAGCGCGCCGGTCTCGTGGATGCGCGTCAACAACCGTTCCATGCCCTGCACCATGCGCTGCGGACCCGCCTCGAAGAAGATCAGCGACAGCTTCGGATCCTGACTGCCGAGCGCCATGATCAAACGGTGCAGATTCACCGATTCATCGCTGTTGATCAGGTGATGAAAGCCTCGCGCAATGTTCAGCAACACATTTTCGACGGCGATGCCTTCGGGCAATTCGAAGAACAGCGGCGGTAATTGCTCCTCGCATTTGGCCACCACGGCAGCGGAGAACAGCGTCTCCTTGTCGTTGAAATGGCTGTAGACCGTCAACTTCGACACGCCGGCCTCGCTGGCGACCGCGTCCATGCTGGTGTTGGCGTAGCCATGACTCAGAAACAGAATTTTCGCCGCGTCGAGGATCGCCTGGCGCTTGGCCAGATCCTTGGGGCGGCCCGGGCCGTTTGGAGCTGAAAGATTGTTCGACATTCTTCGCTTTTAATACTGGACTGGTGAGTTTGCTATTAATAACATACCCGCCAGTATAATTATTCCAAGCACCATTAGCGAAAGGTCCGTCACCATGTTCCGCCATGCGTTGTCCCTCGCGTTGCCAGTGAGTCTGGCGTTCCTTTTGTCAGCATGCGGTCAGGAAGAGGCGACGCAAGTCGCCGTGCGACCAGCCATGGTGGTGCAGCCAGAGCCTTCGGCACAGGCGATGGAAAGTTATCCGGGCGAGGTGCGCGCCCGCTACGAACCGGATCTGGCATTCCGCATTGGCGGCAAAGTCAGCCGACGACTGGTCGATGAAGGTCAGCGCGTGAAGGCTGATCAGCCACTCGCCGAACTCGATCCGCAGGACGTGCGCCTGCAACTGGAAGCCACCCGCGCCCAGGTGGCTGCCGCCGAAGCCAATCTCAATCTGGTCCGCGCCGAACGTGATCGCTACAAAACCCTGATGGATCGGCAGATGGTCAGCCGCTCGGCCTACGACAATGCCGAAAACCTTTACCGCTCCGGTGAAGCCCGCCTTAAACAGATCAAAGCCGAATTCAACGTGTCGACCAATCAGGCCAGTTACGCGGTGCTGCGTGCGCCGCAGGATGGCGTGGTCGCCAAGCGTTCGGTCGAAGTGGGACAAGTGGTTGCCGCCGGACAGACTGTTTTCACTCTTGCCACTGATGGCGAGCGCGAAGTACTGATCAGCCTGCCGGAGCAGAGCTTCGGGCGCTTCAAGGTTGGCCAGCCTGTGACCGTCGAACTGTGGACACAGCAGAACCAGCGCTTCGCCGGGCAAATCCGCGAACTGTCGCCCGCCGCCGATCCACGCTCGCGCACTTTCGCTGCGCGCATTTCTTTCGTCAGCGGCAAAGTCCCGGCCGAACTGGGGCAGAGCGCCCGGGTGTTTGTGCAATCGGCCGATAGCGTTTCCCTCTCGGTGCCGCTCTCGGCACTCACCGCCGAAAACGGCGCGACCTACGTCTGGGTCGTCAGCGCCAACAACACTTTGAAGAAAACCCCGGTGCGCATCGGCCCGTTCGGCGAGAAAACCGTGCCGGTACTCGAAGGCTTGAACGCCAGTGACTGGGTGGTGGCTGCTGGCGTGCATGTGTTGCTCGAAGGGCAGCAGGTGCGTCCGGTGGATCGCTCCAATCGCGTGGTCAATCTGGCGGACAAGGAGTAAGTCCCGATGCGCTTCAACCTTTCCGAATGGGCGCTGCGTAATCGCCAGATCGTACTGTTCCTGATGCTTTTGCTGGCCATCGTCGGTGCGTTGTCCTACACCAAACTCGGCCAGAGCGAAGACCCGCCGTTCACCTTCAAAGCGATGGTGATCCAGACTCGCTGGCCGGGCGCGACCGCGCAGGAAGTCTCGCGGCAGGTCACCGAGCGTATTGAAAAGAAACTGATGGAAACCGGTGAATACGAACGCATCGTCTCTTTCTCGCGCCCCGGTGAATCCCAGGTCACCTTCATTGCTCGCGATTCGATGCATTCCAAGGAAATCCCCGACCTCTGGTATCAGGTGCGCAAGAAGGTCAGCGATATTCGTCAGACCTTGCCGCCGGATGTTCAGGGGCCGTTCTTCAACGATGAATTCGGCACCACGTTCGGCAATATCTATGCGCTGACCGGCGACGGTTTCGATTACGCGGTGCTCAAGGATTACGCCGATCGCATCCAGATTCAGCTGCAACGGGTCAAGGATGTCGGCAAGGTCGACTTGCTCGGTTTGCAGGACGAGAAGATCTGGGTCGAGCTGTCCAACGTCAAGCTGGCGACCCTTGGCTTGCCGCTGTCGGCGGTGCAACAAGCGCTGCAAGAGCAGAATGCGGTGTCCACCGCCGGGTTCTTTGAAACCGGTAGCGAGCGCCTGCAACTGCGGGTCTCGGGGAATTTTCAGACGGTAGAGGAGATAAAGAACTTCCCGATCCGCGTCGGTGATCGCACGTTCCGCATCTCCGATGTCGCCGATGTGCGTCGCGGGTTCAACGATCCACCGGCGCCGCGCATGCGCTTCATGGGCGAAGATGCGATTGGTCTCGCGGTGGCGATGAAGGATGGCGGCGACATTCTGGTGCTGGGTAAAGCGCTGGAAGGCGAGTTCTCGCGCATCCAGAAAAACCTTCCGGCCGGCATGCAACTGCGCAAGGTTTCCGATCAGCCGGCGGCGGTGAAAACCGGAGTCGGCGAGTTCGTCCAGGTGCTGGTCGAGGCGCTGGCGATTGTCTTGCTGGTGAGCTTCTTCTCCCTCGGCGTGCGCACCGGCATGGTCGTGGCACTGACCATTCCACTGGTGCTGGCGATGACCTTCGCCTGCATGTATTACCTCGGCATCGGCCTGCACAAGATCTCCCTTGGCGCGTTGGTGCTGGCGCTGGGCTTGCTGGTGGACGACGCGATCATCGCCGTGGAAATGATGGCGATCAAAATGGAGCAGGGCTTTGACCGTATTCGCGCGGCGAGCTATGCCTGGACCAGTACCGCGTTCCCTATGCTCACCGGTACGTTGATCACCGCCGCCGGGTTTCTGCCGATTGCCACGGCGCAATCCGGCACTGGCGAATACACACGTTCGATCTTCCAGGTGGTGACCATCGCCTTGCTCGCGTCCTGGGTCGCGGCGGTGATGTTCGTGCCGTATCTGGGGGAAAAACTCCTGCCGGATCTGGCGAAAATTCATGCGGCCAAACACGGTACCGCCGATGGTCAGGCTGATCCGTATGGCACGCCGTTTTATCAGCGCGTTCGGCGCTTGGTGGAGTGGTGCGTGTCGCACCGCAAGACCGTGATCGTGCTGACGGTGGGGCTGTTTATCGCCTCGGTGATGTTGTTCCGTTTCGTCCCGCAGCAGTTTTTCCCGGCCTCGAATCGGCTGGAGTTGATGGTCGATCTGAAACTGGCTGAGGGTGCGTCGCTGGCCAATACCACCGGTGAAGTCAAACGTCTGGAAGCGATGCTCAAGGATCACGCCGGCATCGACAATTACGTCGCCTATGTTGGCACCGGATCGCCGCGTTTCTATCTGCCGCTCGATCAGCAATTGCCGGCGGCGAGCTTCGCGCAGTTTGTGGTGTTGGCGAAGAACATCGAGGAGCGTGAGGCGCTGCGCAGTTGGTTGATTGAAACGCTTAACGAGCAATTCCCGGCGCTGCGTTCGCGGGTTACGCGTCTGGAAAACGGTCCGCCGGTTGGTTATCCGGTGCAGTTCCGCGTGACCGGTGAACACATCGAAGAAGTTCGCGCGCTGGCGCGTAAGGTGGCAGCCAAGGTTCGCGAGAATCCGCATGTGGTCAATGTGCATCTGGATTGGGAGGAACCGAGCAAAGTCGTGTATCTGAATATCGATCAGGATCGTGCCCGGGCGCTGGGTGTAAGCACGGCGAATCTGGCGAAATTTCTGCAGAGTTCGTTGACCGGGTCGAGTGTCAGTCAGTATCGCGAAGACAACGAATTGATCGAGATTCTGCTGCGCGGCACGGTGCATGAGCGCACTGAATTGTCCTTGTTGCCGAGTCTGGCGGTGCCGACGGACAACGGCCGCAGTGTGGCGTTGTCGCAGATTGCCACGCTCGAATATGGCTTTGAGGAAGGGATTATCTGGCATCGCAATCGTCTGCCGAACGTGACCGTGCGTGCGGATATTTATGGCAAGGAGCAGCCGGCGACATTGGTGAAGCAGATCATGCCGACGCTGGATTCGATTCGCGCCGAGTTGCCCGATGGTTATTTGTTGGATGTCGGCGGTACGGTGGAGGATTCCGAGCGTGGGCAGAAGTCGGTGAATGCCGGGGTGCCGATGTTCATCGTGGTGGTGCTGACCTTGCTGATGGTGCAGTTGCGCAGTTTTTCGCGCACGGTGATGGTGTTTTTGACGGCGCCGCTGGGGTTGATCGGGGTGACGCTGTTTTTGATGGTGTTCCGTCAGCCGTTCGGGTTTGTGGCGATGTTGGGGACGATTGCACTGTCCGGGATGATCATGCGCAATTCGGTGATTCTGGTGGATCAGATCGAGCAGGACATTGCTTCGGGGCTTAAGCCTTGGCAGGCGATTATCGAGGCTACGGTTCGACGCTTCAGGCCGATTGTGTTGACGGCGCTGGCGGCGGTGCTGGCGATGATTCCGTTGTCACGTAGTGTGTTTTTTGGGCCGATGGCGGTGGCGATCATGGGTGGGTTGATTGTTGCGACTGCGCTGACGCTGTTGTTTTTGCCGGCGTTGTATGCGGCTTGGTTCCGGGTGCGTAAGGGCGCTTGATTCTTTTGTGACGTGGCGGCCTTCGGGCCGACCATGTTCTTGGGGTTTTGGGTGTATATCCGTTTCTGCGGGTGCTGCCGCTGGCGGTTTCGCTCTTACAGCGAGTCCCTTTGGCAAACGCCCCAAAGGAACCAAAGGTCTTTGCCCTGACGTTCGGCCCGCTCGCTGGGGCTCGGGGTTCCTTCGCTCCGGGATCGATCCGGGCGCATCGCCTACGGTTTGCTTCGCTGCACCTCCTCTCGATGTGTTCGACTTCGTCGAACGGTCGCTGCGCTCCCACCCCCGGATCAATCCCTCCACTCAGCCTGCCGACGGGCCTTAAGATCAAGATCAAAAGCTGCAGCCGAGCTAACGCTCATCCTGTTGAGTGGTGAGGAGCAGAAGCGATCTGCTCTCGCTTTTCTGTGGGAGTGAGCTTGCTCGCGAAGGCGGCCTAACAGCCGATCTGTTTTTTGCAGATGTACGCAATCCAACTGTGGGAGCGAGCTTGCTCGCGAAGGCGGCCTGACAGCTGACCTATTTTTTGCAGATGTACGCAATCCAACTGTGGGAGCGAGCTTGCTCGCGAAGGCGTTCTGAAATCCAACGATCCTCTGCCTGAATGCACCCAGTTCAAATTGTGGGAGCTGGCTTGCCAGCGATGACGGCCCGTCAGTCGCTACCTGTCTGTCTGAATATCCATTGCTCGTTCTGCTCCTGCGACTTCCTACATCTTTTTCAGAAACCTCTGATATTGAGCCAGGGTGCCGCTAATGCTGTACTCAAGCCTCTGCTTTTCCAGAGTCCTTGAGTCCGCCTTGATGAAAAAGCCTCCATCCTTGAAGGGCCGATCCGACCCGGTGTTCGATTTGCTGGTGCGCCCACCCCACAAGCATCGTCTGGCTGATTATCTTGCGCTGCTCAAGCCGCTCGATGATCAAGGGCGTTATCTGCCATTTGAAGCGTTGCGTTATCGCTGGGCGGCGGGGCTGGATGCCAAACTTTGTTGGGCGTTGGTCAAGAAGGCGCGGGCGGCCCAGTACATCGACCTTCTGCCGCTGGGCGAACCGGTGCAGTGGGGCAAGTATCTGTTGACCCCTTTGGCACAGAAAACCATCTCCATCGTCGATCGGCAGACCAGTACGGCCGCGCTGGAATTCATGACCAGCCAGATCGGCGAGCGGGCGCATTTCAGTTATCTGCTGAACGATCTGATCGAAGACGAGGCCATCGCCAGTAGTCAGCTGGAGGGCGCGGCGACTACCACGCGCGTAGCCAAGGACATGCTCAAGCAGCAGCGTCTGCCCCGTACTCCGGATGAACGCATGGTGATGGGTAATTACCGGATGATGAATTTTGCCTGGGAGAGACGTTACGAACCCATGAGCGTGGATCTGATCGCAGCGATTCATCGGGTGGGGGTCGAGGGCATTGATGACGAGCAGTATTCCCCCGGGGTGTTCAGGATCAATGACGAAGTGGTCGTTCAGGACGGGGCGGGCAACACCGTGCACCGACCACCACCTGCAGCAGGATTGGTGTCGCGGCTGGAGCGACTGTCGCAGTGGGTCAACCTGCCCGACGGCTCACCGCAAGAGAAGACCTATCTGCATCCGATGATCAAGGCAATTACGCTGCACTTTGCCTTGGGTTACGAACATCCCTTTCGTGACGGCAACGGACGGGTCGCAAGGGCGTTGTTTTACTGGTTCATGTTCAAGAACGAGTTTGCGGCGTTTCGCTACGTTGCGATCAGTTTGTTACTGCGTAATGCGCCGGTGAAATACGGACGCTCATATCTGCATACAGAGGCGGATGAGCTGGATCTGACTTATTTCATCGAGTTCCAGTGTTCGGTCATTCAGCGAGCGGTGCTCGGGTTTACGGATGTTTATCGCGAGAGCGTGGCCTACGCCGAAGAGTTCGAGCGCTGGCTGACGAATTCTGGCTGCTTCGATCAGATGACGAAAAAACAACACGCGGTGTATCAGGCGGCAAAAAACGGGGTGGCGAAGGAGTTCACAGCGAGCAATGTGGCGGAAAATTTTGTTTGCTCGCACCGCGAGGCGGCTTTGGTTCTGAAGGGGCTGGGCCAGTTACAGGTTTTTGAGAAAAAGAAGATGGGACGGGAGTGGGTGTTCTTTTTACGTAGTCCCTTACGTGGAGGGAAGCACGGGAGCGAGTGGATTCGCCCCCGTGCTCTGACTGCTTAGAGCGTACCGAACACCTTCTTCGCCAAACTGGTCGCCGCAGCAGCCGGGTTCTGGCGGATGGTTTCTTCCTGTTTGCCGATCATTTCGAACAAGCCATTCAGCGCCTGCTCGGTCACGTAATTCTGAACGTTGGCGCTCTTCGCATCGACAACGCCAAACGCAGCAGCCTGACCAGCGAACGAGTTGTACTTCTGTGCTACGCCAACCTTGTCGGTCGCCTGTTTGACGATCGGCAGGAACTTGGCGCGGATCTGTTCGCGGCTGGATTTGTCGAGGTATTGCGTGGCCGAGTCCTTGCCGCCGCTGAGGATGCCTTTGGCGTCTGCCACGCTCATTTTCTTCACGGCGTCGACGAGGATGGGCTGGGCTTGAGTTACAGCGCTTTCCGCCGCTTTGTTCATCGCGGTTTCCAGTTCTTCAACCTGAGCGCCCATGCCGAAGGCTTTCATCTTGCTCGCGGCTTTGCCGAGTTTGCCCGGCAGTTCGATCTTCACGTCCGGGTTGTTGCTGAAGCCGCCGGGTGTGCCCAGTTGCTTGACGGCGATTTGTGCGCCTTGGGTCAGGGCATCCTTGAGGCCGCCGGTGGCGTCTTTTTGCGAAAGGTCACTGAGCGACAGGGCCAGCGCGCTGGCGGAGATCATCAGGCCTGCGCACAGGCCGGCGAAGCGAAGGGTAGGGCGGAGCATGGCGGCTTCCTTGTTGCAGAAAGTGAATTAACGAACGGCGTCGACGCGGATTTTCAGCGGCTGCGGGTCGTTGCCGTCGAGTTGCACGGCGTGGTTTTCGGTGGTGATGAACATCAACTCACCGTTGACTTCAATGCGCGCGCTGACCGAGTAACGGTGGCCAGGTTTGATCTGCGCTGGATCGTAGCTCAAGTGGAAGGGCAGCGGCACCTGGCCTTTGACCGGACCTTTCTGCTCGTCCAGTACCACGGCTGGCGCATCGGCCAGCGAAACGTCTTGCAGGCTGACGCTGAGGGTGGCGCTCGGTGGCAGGGAGATGCGCTGCAGGTAGAACACTTCACCGTCGAGGCCGACCTTGCCGGCAGGTGTGGTCGACTGGCAGGCGCTGAGCAGTGTTGCGGCGGCGAGCAAAGTCAGTTTTTTCATGATGTTCTCCATTCAATTGTAGGAGCGAGCCTGCTCGCGATAGCGGTTTAGCATTCAACATTTCAGTTGTCTGACACTCCGTCTTCGCGAGCAGGCTCGCTCCCACAGGGTTTTCATCAGGTCTCGGGTTGAGTGATGACCTGATCGGCAGCATCTTCACTGCGATGTAGCGCAACCTGGCGGATCGACAGTCGAATTTCCGCCGGCAATACGCGTTTGGCTGCACCTTCGGCGAGTTCGCCGAGCAGCTCGTGATAACTCAGTTTGCCGGCCTCGTCGCGGCGCAGCACGTCGAGGTCGAGCATTGTCTGGATGAAGTGACGGAACAGGCTCTTGTCGAAGAACTCCGGGGCGTTGAGGCCGTGGAGGATCGACAGGCGCTGGGCCATGACCGTGCAGAGGTCTTCCAGTTCTTCGGCGCTGATGCTGTTCTGGCCGCTGTTGAGCAGCAAGGACACGGTCATGTAGAAGCGCTGCAAGGTCTGGGCGATGCTCTTCGACAGCAGCGTCAGCAGCACGAAATGCCGCGAACTTGGCGCCGGACGCAGATAGACGTCTTTCTCGAAACGCAACAGGCCTTGTTCGACGAACGCTTCCAGCCACTGATCGACCACACCGTCCAGTTCGTCCAGCGTCCAGCGAATGAACAGCTCAGATTGCAGGTACGGATACAGCGCGCGGGTGTAGCGTAGGATCTGTTCGCGGCTCATGCGCGAAGCGCTCTGGAAGAAGCTCGCCAGCAGTGCAGGCAACGCGAAGATGTGCAGCACGTTGTTGCGGTAGTAGGTCATCAGGACGGCATTCTGCTCATCCAGATAGAGAATCTTGCCCAGCGCGTCGTTCTGCTCGGCGAGCAGGTCCATGTCTTTCACATGCTCGATCAGCGCACGGCCGTCGCCTTCCGGCAGCGTGGTGTGCGGCGAGTACGGGACTTTGCGCAGCAGCGCCAGATACAGATCCAGCACTCGCGCCATGGCGCGATCATCCAGCGCCAGACGCGTAGTCGACAGCAGTGCCAGCGCCACCAGGTTGACCGGGTTGATCGCAGCGGCTTCGTTCAAATGCTGCGCAACTTTTTCGCCGAGGCGATTGGTGGTCTCGTTGAGCCACGCCGGTTTGTACTGCGGGCCGAGTTCCTGCTGGCGCCAGTCCGGTTGCTCGGCGTCGAGGAACTCCGCCAGTTTGATCGGCTCACCGAAGTTCACCGCAACCTGACCGAAACGCTGCTTGAGCGCGCCGATGACTTTAAAAATGTCGAAGATCGATTCTTTCTTCTTGCTCGCGCCACGCAATTCGCCGAGGTAGGTGCGACCCTCCAGCACGCGCTCATAGCCGATGTACACCGGCACAAACACGATCGGCATCCGCGACGAACGCAGGAAGCTGCGCATCGTAATGGCGAGCATGCCGGTTTTCGGTTGCAGCATGCGCCCGGTGCGCGAGCGGCCACCCTCGACGAAGTATTCGACCGGGAAGCCTTTGGTGAACAGCGTGTGCAGATATTCGTTGAACACCGAGGTGTACAGCGGATTGCCCTTGAACGTGCGGCGCATGAAGAACGCACCGCCACGGCGCAGCAGGCTGCCGATCACCGGCATGTTCAGATTGATCCCCGCGGCGATGTGCGGCGGGGTCAGGCCGTTGCGGAACAGCAGGTACGAGAGCAGCAGGTAGTCGATGTGGCTGCGATGGCAAGGCACGTAGATCACTTCGTGACCTTGCGCAACCTTCTGCACGCCTTCGATGTGGTTGACCTTGATGCCGTCGTAGATCTTGTTCCAGAACCAGCTCAATACCACTTCAAGGAAGCGGATCGCGGTGTAGGTATAGTCCGAGGCAATCTCGTTGCCGTAGCGCAAAGCCTGAGCCTTGGCCTTCTCCGGAGAGATGTTTTCGCGTTCGGCTTCGTCGAGGATCGCTTGCTTGACCAGCGGCTGGTTGAGCAGGCCTTTGACCAGGTTGCGACGGTGGGAAATGTCCGGGCCGATGACCGCTGCTTTCAGATTGCGAAAGTGCACGCGCAGGATGCGCTGGGCCATGCGCACGGTGCGTTCGTGGCCCTTGTTGTGCTCGATCAGCTCACGCAGGTGAATCGGTGCGGAGAACTGCACGCGGGTTTTGCGCCCGAGGACGATGATGCTCAGCAGCCGACGCAGGCGCCCGGTGACCGCCCAGCTGTCGGCGAACAACAATTTCCAAGGACTGTTTTCGCTGTCCGGCGACTGGCCCCAGAACACGCTGACCGGAATGATCTGCGCGTCTTCGGCGGCGTTCTGCGTCAGGGCACTGACAAGGCGAGTCAGGGTCGGCGGTGCGCCGCGCTTGTCCTGGCGACCGAGCCAGTCCGGGTCCGGCGTCAGGTAGAAAAACGCCGCCGGCTCGATCAGCGAACCCACCGACACCGGCAGCACGGGGCGTGGAAGGCCGGCTTTGGTGCACTCGGTGTCGACCACGGCGAGATCGGTCAGCGAAGGGTTTTGCAGGACGTAGAACACCGGACGACTGCGGTCGAGGTTGAGGGTGAGCGACGACTGGTTGATCGTTTCCGAGCGAACCCAGAGGTACAACAGTCGGCGCAAGGTGCCAAACACTAGACGGCGGAACGGGGAACGGGTCATACGGCTTCTGCGTGAGTGGATAAACCGAGCGGTTGCTCGGGAGGGCGACAGTTTGCCGTATTGGGCGAAAATCGGCAAAAAAGCGGCGAACTAATCTCCTGTTGAGACTTTTCGCACCTGTCATATACTCGGCGGTCTGTCGCCGGGGGCCTTTTATGGACGTCGGACGCAGGCTGATGTTCCGCAAAGGCTTTCCTGCGAAAAGCCAGTCCAATAATAAAAAAGGAGTATGAACAGATGGCAACACGTGAAACCGGCAACGTGAAGTGGTTCAACGACGCCAAGGGCTACGGCTTTATCCAGCGCGAAGACGGGGTGGACGTGTTCGTGCACTACCGCGCGATTCGCGGCGAAGGGCATCGGTCGCTGACTGAAGGCCAGCAGGTTGAATACGCAGTGATTACTGGCGAGAAGGGTTTGCAGGCTGAGGATGTTGTAGGCCTGTAACCTTGAAGATCAAAAGATCGCAGTCTACGGGTGTGCACATGACCCTGAAGGCGCTGCCGCAGGCTGCGATCTTTTTTGGGGCGAGAAAGTCCTGAACTCAATGCTGTATAAACAATCACCCTGTCAGTTATGACAGTAGACGTCTTTTTTTCTCACGCTTACCTTCGCGGAACAAAATCCCTGTGAATCAGAGTTTCCAGGGCGTTGTCTGTTCGAGAGGAAAGCGGCCATGTGGAAGAGTGTTTCGATTTTTCTGATAATGGGAGTTGTTGGATGCTCGGTGCAACCCACTCCCTCAGAGGTTGCGCAACCCGGCTTCCGGGCAATGACGGTTCAGTCATCACCATCACAGAACGAAACTCAGAATACGTTTGACGCGCAATCTTCGATATTCAAAGTGGTTGAAGCGCCAGTCGGTGAGTTGAACGTCGACACGCTCGGCAGCGAAGCCAACGTCCAGGTCAGTTATCCGAGCCTGGCAGCGAAGGACACCGTCGGTGTACGCCTGACCGGTGTGGCGTTGCGTGATGCGCCGATCCAGACCGTGTCCACCGCAGGCACGCTGACCTTCAAGTTGCCCAAAGCCTGGATCAGCGAAAACAAGGGTCGTACGTTCAACCTCACTTATACCTACAAGGTAGGTGGCGCGGGCAGTCTGATTACCTCGTCGCCACTGAGCATTCGCGTGGTCAGTGCTCAGGGCCAGAACGTATTCAAGGTGGTCGAAGCACCGACGGGTGAGTTGAACGTCGACACGCTCGGCACCGAAGCCAACGTCCAGGTCAGTTATCCGAGCCTGGCAGCGAA